>NZ_JBITBT010000029.1:0-113777 GCF_044452505.1 Amycolatopsis sp. NPDC051903
ATGATGGTAACGACGGTCTGGATCACCTTGTCAAGGCTGGAAAGCGTGCCTTGACAAGGTGATCCAGACCGCGTGGGGGCTTCGGATCGAGGTGCGGGGCGGAGTCTGGGTGCGGGTCTTGTCGGGCGTGTCCGTGGCGGTTGGTCCGGAGTGGGGGCTGGGTGCAGGTGGTGTTGGGGGTGTCCGAGGCGGTGGCGTAGGTGGTGTGTGGGCGCGGTCGGGGTGGGGGCGGTGGCCTACTAGCGTGGGGGCATGGAGTTGCCTGCGGAGTTGCTTGAGTTGCTGGAGAAGCCGAGTTTGTGCTTCATCGCCACGTCGATGCCGGACGGGTCGCCGCAGTTGACGCAGACGTGGGTGGACACGGACGGGAAGCACGTGCTGGTCAACACGGTCGAGGGGTTCCGCAAGGTGCGCAACGTCGCGCGGGATCCGCGGGTGGCGTTGAACGTGGTGGACGCCGAGCGGCCGTACCGGTACTTCGTCGTGCGCGGGCGGGTGCTGGAGGCCACGACCGAGGGCGGGGCCGAGCACATCGAAAAGCTGGCCCAGCGCTACACCGGGCGCCCCTACGCGTGGTACGGCGGCCGCGACAAGGTGCGGGTGCTGTGGAAGATCGAGGCGGAGCACATCAGCTCGGTCGGCGCCTGAGGCGGACGGGCAGCGCTGCGTGCCCGTTGGTGATGAAGGACGCCAACGGGTGCAAATCGCCTGCCAGGGACAGGTCCGGGAAGCGCGTGAAGAGCGCGGGTAAGGCGGTGGCGGCTTCCAGGCGGGCCAGCGGAGCGCCCAGGCAGTAGTGCACGCCGTGGCCGAAGGCGAGGGAGGACTTGTCCGGGCGGGCCACGTCGAACACGTGCGCGTCGGGGCCGTGGGTGGCTTCGTCGCGGCCGGCGGGGCCGAGGGACGCCAGGATGGGCTCGCCGGCGCGGATGGTGGCGGGGCCGAGTGGGATGTCGGCCAGGGCGTAGCGCAGGGGCAGGTGCGAGACGGGCGACTGCCAGCGCAGGCTTTCGTCGATGACGTCCGTCCAGGTGCGCGTGCCGTCGAGCACGAGGCGGAGCTGGGCGGGGTGGGCGAGCAGCGCGGCGACCGACTGGTCGAGCAGGTTGACCGTCGTCTCGTGGCCGGCGGTGATGACGAGCATCAGGGAGTCGAGCAGTTCCGCTTCGGTCAGGGCGGTGCCCTCGTCGTCGCGGGCGGAGATCAGCGCCGTGGCCAGGTCGTCGCCCGGGTCGGTGCGGCGCGTGCGGACGAGGCCGGCCAGGAGTTCGTACAGGCGGGCGACGTTCGCCGTCGCTTCCTCGGGTGAGGCGGACGTCGCGAACAGGCCGGCGACGCCTTCGCGCAGGCCGGCGCGCGCGTCCTCCGGAACGCCGACCAGGCGGCAGATGACCTCGATCGGCAGCTGGTAGCAGAACGTCTCGCGCAGATCCGTCACGGCGGGGCCGGCGGCGAGGGTGTCGAGCAGGCCCGCGGTGATCTCCTCGACCTGCGGCCGCAGCACCTCGATGCGCGCGGGCGTGAACGCCTGCGACACCAGGGCCCGCAGGCGGCGGTGCTCGCTGCCGTAGGCGGTGAACATGTTCTGCACGGAAACCCAGATGTGCAGCGGCCACTCGGCCGGGATCTCGCCCGCGCGGTAGGCGGGCCAGTGCCGGCGCGGGTCCTTCGACACGCGCGGGTCGGTGAGCAGCTGCTTCAGCAGCGGCGGGCTCGTGACGGCCCACGCCGACACCCCGCCCGGCAGCTCGACGGGCGTCAGCGGACCGCGTTCGCGCAGCCGCGCGCCTTCGCCGTGCACGTCGCGAGCGGCGGGGTCGAGCACGAACGGGGTGGTGACGGGGTCCATCGGCGGGCACTCCTCGCTGACCCGGGTGTCCACAGAGGACGGTTGTCCTCGGGGCACCGGGCTCCGGCGAGAACCGTAGCGCGCACACCGGTTGCGAAGACCCCGAAAAGGGGTGCGGGCGACGGTTCCGAGTGAACCAGCGGGCAGGGGTTGACCTGCGGGCAGGGAAAGGGCGCCACCCCGGCCCACCCGGATGGCGCCCCGTCTCCCTCGTGCGGCTCAGCCGTCGGAGCGGCGGCGGTGCAGCGAGAACTTCTCGAACACGGACAGCTCGCCGTGCGGCTTGTTGATGTTGTAGTACGTCACGTGCATCGTCGTGGTGTCCCCGCGGTGGCGGCCCGGGTCCACGGTGAAGGCCGCGAAGCCGTACGGGTGCTCCTCGTCGCGGACCGCGCTCCACACGGCCTGCTCCTTGACGTAGGTCGCCACCCGCTTGCCCGACGTCGGGTCGGCCTTCGCGGACACGGCGGTGATGACCTTGCCGGTGCCGTCCTTGAAGAAGCTGCCGTTGGTCGTGCCGGACACGCCGCCGCCACCGAGGACCATGTGCACGGTGCCGTGCGTGGCGTCGATGTTGTCGGTGGCCGACGAGACCGGGTTCGGCGTGAGCGTCTCGCTGCCGGAGACGACCCCGTGCACGGCCAGCGAACGCTCGTAGTCGTGCTCGTGCCCGCACAGCACCAGGTCCACGCCGTACTGGTCGAACAGCGGCCCGTACTTCTCGCGCAGGCCGAGGTCGGCGCCGTTGGCGTCGGAGGTGCTGATCATGACCTGGTGCATCGCGACGACGATCCAGTCGATGTCGCGCGACGCCCGCGCCGCGGCCAGCTCCTTCTTGAGCCAGGCGAGCTGGCGGCCGCCGGAGTAGCCGTTGATGTAGACGTCGCCGCCGTCCTGCAGGCAGTTGTCGTCGTTCTGCAGCACGATCACGCGCACGGAACCGGCCGTGAAGCTGTACCAGAGGCCGGCCAGCTCGGCGTCGGTTTCCGTGGAGGGCAGGTCGAAGTAGGCCTGGTACGCGGACAGGCCGATCTCGCCGTTGAGCTTCTCGATCTCGTGGTTGCCCGCGGCCGGCATCCACGGGCGGTAGCGCGCGGAGCGGGTGTTGTTGGTGAAGAAGTTGTTCCAGGTGCGCACGCGGTCGAGGTCGAGGTTCGCGTAGCACAGGTCGCCGTTGAGCAAGTGGAACAGCGGGGCGACGGTCTCGATGCCCGTCACGATGTCCTTCGTGGCCGGGGTCGAGTTGGCGTCGAGGCCCACGGCGCCCGCGGCGTTCCAGGTGACCTGTGGCGCCGACTGGTCGCCGAAGCTCGTGAAGGTGAACGCCGACCGGCCGCTCGGCGCGGTGCGGAAGGTCGCCGCATCCGGAGTCGCGCCGTCGTGCTGCGCGGCGTAGATGTACTCGGTGCCCGGGCGCAGCCGGTCGAGCAGCGCGTGGTGCACCCACACGGTCCGGCCGGACGTGCCGTCGACGTACGTGCGCGTGTCTGCCTGCGCCACGGCGCCGAACCCGCCGTCGAGCGTGCCGTAGAGGACGCGCGGCTTGCGCACGGACGCTTCGGTGATCCACGAGACCACCATCTGCCGCGAGGGGTCGCGGCCGAACGTGAGGTGCAGACCCTGCACGGGCGTCGTGCCGGACCCCACCTGCGGCACGAACGCGGCGCTCTGCGGGGCGGCGCTCGCCACACCGGTGCCGAGCAGCGGCACGGCCGCCCCGGCGCCCAGCAGGCCGAGCGCTCCCCGGCGGCTGACGGTGTGTTTGCTGGACTCGGACATGGACCCTCCTCGGCTTCGGCGAGCAGAATTTAGGCGGGCCGGCCGACGCCGTGATGAACGAAACCTGTCAGCCGCGTGAAGTGTGCCCACGCGGCCGCGGGCTTGGGCCGGACGGTCCCATCAGGACACCCGACGTGCGGAACTTTTCGGGCATCCGGGCCTGACCGGCGGCGGCGCGGGCGGCGCACCTGAGCGCCGTCGTCGGCGTCCAGGTGCGTCGCGTTCCGGGGACCTCGTGCCGGTCAGCGGGCCGCGAGGAACCGGTCGTAGGCCGCGAGCACGTCGGCCGTCTCCAGCATCAGGCCCCGCGGGTCCTTGGCGTCGTCGTCCCAGCGGCGCACCAGCACGGCCTCCTCGGCGTTCGGGTGGGCCGCGAACTCGGCGGCCTCCTCGGCCGTCATCGGCCCGCCCTGCACGATCAACGACGCGACGGACGCCGGGCTGAGGTGGTCGTGGTACACCGCGTCCGTGGCCACGAGGTAGCGCTTGGCGGGCACGTGCTGCGCGATGATCCACGCCGCCCGCTCGCCGAGGTGCCGGCGCGCGAACTCGGCGCCTGACAGCTCGTGGGGCAGGTCGGGCCACTCGGTGCGCACCGCTGGCGCGCGGCCGATGTCGTGCAGCACCGCGGCGAGCAGCAGTTCGTCGTCGGCGCCGTGCTGCGCCGCGAACCAGCCGGCCTGCAGCGCGTGGCTGCGCTGGTCCACCGGCTCGCCGCCGTAGGGCAGGCCGGCGAGCCCGTCGACGAGCCCGGCGAGGTCTTCGCGGGTGAGGGTCACGGCTTCTCCTCGATGGTGGCGGCGAGCTCCTCCGCGAGCTCGCGCGTGGCGGCGACGACGCCGGACCAGCGGCGCGTCAGGTCGGGGTCGATCTCCAGCGGCCGCCCGCGGACGTCGAGCACGGCGCCGCCGGCGGCGGGGACCATGACCATCGCCGCGGCGAGGTCCATGATCCGGTGGGTGTCGGAGCCGGCGTCGGCGAACGCGTCGGTGGAGCCCTCGGCGACCAGCGCCGCCTCCAGGCAGCTGGTGGACAGGATCCGCACGCGCGCGGCGCGCTTGGCCACCCGCCACCACGCGTCGTCGTCGGCACCGTGGGGCCGCAGCAGGCTCACGGCCGCGCCGTCGAGCTCGCGGCGGCCCGTGGTCCGGTACGGCGTGGGCTCGCCCGCGACCGCGTGCCAGCAGCGGCCGGTGTCGAGCCAGCAGGTCAGCGCCTCCCGCGCGACCCCGTCGACCGCGACCACCCCGGCGAACGCCGACAGCGGCACGCCGGCGGCCGCGTTGGCGGTGCCGTCGACCGGGTCGACCACGAGCGTCACGGCCGACCCGTGGTCGATCACGCCGATCTCTTCGCTGAGCAGGTTCACCCGGTGCCGGTCGACGACCTCGGCGACGGCGGTGTCGACGAGGATGTCCAGCCGCATCGTCGGCGTCCCGTCGGCGCCGATCTGCACCTTCTCTGCCAGCTCCGCCCGGGTGTGTTTCGCCCGCGCCGCCGCGAACGCCGCGACGGCCGCCCGGGTGGCGTCGGCCAGTGCGGGGTGCGTGCCCTCGGGGATCACGGGTTCCGGCACCGGCCAGCCGATGTGGGTCATGCCGCGCTCACCAGGGTGGTGTGGACGACCGGCCAGCGCGGCCCCGCCGCGATGAGGGCGAGGTTGGCGTGCAGGCCCGGTTCGAGCCGGCCGCGGTCGGTGAGGCCGGCGACGGCCGCGGGGCCGGCCGTGACGAGGCCGATCGCCTCGGCCAGCGTGACGAGGCCGTCGTCGGCGAGCGCGAACGCCGCCGCGAGCAGGCCCGAGGGCAGGTAGTCCGACGCGAGCGCCGTCACCAGCCCGAGGGCCACGAGGTCGCGGCCCGACGCGTTGCCGTTGTGCGAACCGCCGCGCAGCACGTTGGGGGCGCCCATCACCACGGGCAGGCCGCGCTCGCGCGCCGCGCGGGCCGCCTCGACGGTGGTCGGGAACTCGGCCACCGACCCGCCGCGGGCCACCAGCTCGCCGATCTCCGTGGCCGACGCGGGATCGTGGCCCAGCAAGCGGATCCGGCCCGCGCGGGCCTGTTCGCCCAGCCACGCCATCGCGTCCTCGCGCACGCCCAGCCGTCCGTCGCGTTCGGCGATCAGGCTGGTCACGTGCTCGGCGGCTTCTTCCGGCGACATCCCGCGGGTGCCGACGAGGTAGCGCTCGTAGTAGCTGCGGTCGGCGTACTGGCCCTGGCCCGGCGTGTGGTCCTCGTGCGACACGAGCGGCGCGACGCCGGTGCCGGGCGCGGCCGCGAGCCGGTCCTGCAGCGCCTGCAGGCCTTCGGGCGAGCGGACGTCGAGCCGGTACAGGATCCGGTGGTCGACCAGACCGGCCGGGCGGTCGTCGACCGCGCGGCACACCTGCCCGGCGCGCTCGACGGTGCGGGCGAGCCCGCGCCCGTGGCTCTGCTCGAACCCGGCGCCGTGGAACACCGTCGTCACGGCGGCGGCGCGCAGCTTGCCCTCGAACGACAGCAGCGCGAACTCCATCGGCAGCTCCGCCCCGGGCCGCGGCAACCGCTCCTTTTCCAGTCCGTCGCTGTGCACGTCGACGAGCCCGGGCACGCACAGCAGGCCCTGACCGTCCACATCGGCCTCGACTCCGGGCGCGTGCGGCTCCACCGCGGCCACCACCCCGTCGCGCACCGCCACGAGGGCGTCGTCGAGCACGCGGTCCGGCAGCACCGCGCGCACGTGCCCGAGCACGTAGTTCGCGGGCGGCGCACCGAGCGTCCACTGGTCCATCCTCGACTCGAACACCTCGGTCGTCACGCTGCCTCCGCGGTCGTGAGTTCGTCAGCAGTCCTCATGCCACTTCCTCCAGGATCTCTTCGGGCGCGCCGTCGCGAGCGATGCGGCCTTCGCTCATCAGCACGACGCGGGAAGCCAGGCGCCGCATGGCGTCGAGGTCGTGGAACACGGCCAGCACCGCCACACCCTGCGCGGTGAGCGAAGCGATGAGGTCCAGCGCGGCCTCGCGGTTGGCCGGGTCGAGCGCCGACACCGGTTCGTCGAGCAGCAGCAGCCGCGGCGGGCGGACCGTGCCCGCCGCGAGGTTCACGCGCTGGCGTTCGCCGCCCGAGAGCACCGAGCAGTCGACGTCCCACAGCGCTTCGTCGAGGTTGAGCCGCTTGAGCGCTTCGGCGCCGGCCTCACGCGCCTCGGCCCGGTCCATCCCGCGGCGGCGGGCGGTCGCGGCGACGACCTCGAGCGGCCCGGTACGCGGGGGAGCGGCCAGGAACTGCGACACGTACCCGAATTCGCGGCCGCGCACGCGCGCCATCGCGCGGTCGGGCAGCTCGGTCAGCTCGAGTTCCTCACCGGCGCCGGTGCGCAGCCCGACGGAGCCGGCGTCGGGCAGGTAGGTGCGGTTCACGCAGCGCAGCAGCGACGACTTGCCGGCGCCGCTCGGTCCGGCGAGCGCGACGTGCTCACCGGCGCGCACGTCGAGGTCGACCCCGTGCAGCGAGTGCACGGTCCGGCCGTCGATCGTGTGCAGGGTGAAGGACTTGCGCAGTCCGCGAACGGACAGGACGGCGGACACTCGGGTCACCTCCGGGCCGCGGCGACGAGCCGCTGGGTGTAGGGGTGGTGGGGGTCGTGGAAGAGCTGGTCGGTGAGGCCGCGCTCGACCACGCGGCCGAGCTGCATCACGATCGTGCGGTCGGTGAGCGCGTCGATCACGGAGAAGTCGTGGCTCACCACGACGGCCGCGATGTCGCGTTCGGACAGCAGGCCGCGCAGCAGGTCGAGCACCCCGGCGGCGACCGACGCGTCGAGTCCCGTGGTGGGCTCGTCGAGCAGCACCACCGGTGGTTCGGTGGCCAGCGCCTTCGCGATCTGCACGCGCTGGCGCATGCCGCCGGAGAACGTCCCGACGGGATCGTCCATGCGCGAGAGCGGAACCTCGACGCGGTCGAGCAGTTCGGCCGCACGCCGGCGGATGTCGTGGTACCCCCGCCAGCCCGCGGCCGTGAGGCGCTCGGCGATGTTGCCGCCCGCGGACACGCGCAGGTCGAGCCCGTCGGCCGGGTTCTGGTGCACCACGGCCATCGCGTCGACCCGCAGGGCGCGGCGCTGCGCGTCGGTGAGCGTCAGCAGGTCGGTGCGGCCACCGTCCACAGTGGCCACGCGGACCTCGCCGGCCGTCGCGCGCTCCTCGCCGATGACGCACGCGAGCACGGTCGACTTGCCGGACCCCGATTCGCCGATCACGCCCAGCGCCTCGCCCGGCGCGACGTCGAAGGAGACGTCCCACGCGGCCACGATCGCGCCCGTCGCGGGGCTGACCGCGGTGCCGTGTTCCGGCCCGGTGCCCGGTACGGCGTCCGCGCCACCGGCGCCGTGCACCTTGCCGATGCCGTCGACCCGCAGTGCCCACTCCGGTGCGTCGGCGGCGATCTCGCGGCGCGGCAGCTCGCGCGCCCCGGCGGAGACCGTGGCCCGGGCGCGGCGGCGGGGGTCGGGCAGCAGGGCCAGCGGCGCGCGGTCGCGGTGGGCCGTCTCGTCCGCGTCGCCGGCGCGTACGCGGGCGCACCACTCGGTGTCGCTGCAGGCGTAGCCGCCGCTGGTGCCCGCCGCCACCAGGAACGTGTCGTCGCGGCCGCACAGCTTGCACACCGCGCCCGGCGTGTACTCGACCTCGAACGGCACGTCGTCGAACGTCAGCGGGGCCACGTCCGTGTTCGGCGGCACGGCGTAGATGCGTTTCTCCCGGCCGGCGCCGAAGAGGTTCAGGTGCGGCGACCGGTGCAGCCGCGGCACGTCCCAGCGCGGGATCGGCGTCGTGGCCATCACGTAGCGGCCGCCGACGAGCACGGGGTAACCGGTGGTGCGGGTGATCATGCCGTTGCGCACGATGTCCTCGTACAGGCTCACCCACATCGCCGAGTAGTCGCCCTCGGCGTGCATCCGCGCGCACGCGACCACGGACTTCTCCACGCCGCGCAGCGGCTCCGGCACGGGCACCTGGTACACGAGCACATCGCCCTCCGACAAGGCTTCCTCGGGCACGCGGTGTCGCGTTTGGACGATCGTCGCCTCGCGCGTGTCGGCGGTTTCGGCCGCGCCCGTGGTGGCGGCGATCATGCGGCGCAGGTTGGTGGCGTTCACGCCGGCGTCGTCACCCTGGTCGATGACCTTCACGGTGTCCTGCGCCCCGATCACGGCGAGCGTCACCTGCAGGCCGCCCGAACCCCAGCCGCGGGCCACCGGCATCTCGCGCGAGCCGAACGGCACCTGGTAGCCGGGCACGCACACCGCGGTGAGAGCGGCGCGGCGGACCTCGCGCTTGCCGCCCTCGTCGAGGATCCCGGCGGGTTCCGCCAGCGCTTCGAGGTCGACGAGCAGGTCTTCGGTCGAAGTCATCAGCATTCCCCTCCGAACGGCTCCGCCGGCCGGGGCGCCGGTCCTTCACCGGTGGACACGGCGGCCTGCAGGGCCTGCTTGCGTTCCACCATCGAGCGGAACGTGACGTAGTGCGGGAGCTTGAGGTGCTCCAGGAACCCGCCGGAGTCGAGGCCGTCGGTCGTGAGCAGCAGCAGCTGCTCGAGCGGGCCCGTCCGGCCGAAGCGGCGGTTGGCGATGTCGAGGTTGGCCATTGCGATCGCCTTGCGCTCGTTGTGGCCGAAGCACAGGCCGTACCCCACGTCGAAGCGGCTGCGGTCTTCCTCGGCGCCGTCGAGGTCCTCGATCGCCTCGGCTTCCGTCACGCGGAACCGGCCGACGGTCACGGGATTCCCGGTGTGCGGGTGCTTGACGCGCAGCGGCAGCCGGCCGTGGCGCACCTCGCCCAGCGTGACCTCGTGGATGTCGCCGTCGGGCCCGAGGATCGAGCGGTACCAGAGGGCGACGAGCGCACCCGTCTCCGCGCGGGCCATCGCGGCGAGCGCGGCCGACCGCGGGGCCGGCGGCCGGGCGGGCCGGCGCGTGACGTCGAACGGCTCGGCGTCTTCGTGCTCACCGCGGTGGTCCACGGCCAGGTCGAGTTCGCGCAGGAGGTCGAGGAACCGGCGCGGCCGGCGCTGCTCGTCGGTGCGCGGCTTGGGCGTGCCCGGCACGTGCTCGACGGCTTCGGGCGCGCCGGCGGGCTTCTCCAGCAACCGGCCCGTGTAGTCGGTGGTGCGGCCCAGCAGCTGCGGTCCGTCGGGCTCGCGGAACGCCGGCACGATGCGGCGCAGGATCAGCAGCTCGTCCGGGTCCACGGGTTCGCCGACAGCGAGGCGCGGCAGCGTCGAGCGGTAGGCGCGCAGCAGGTGCGAAGCTTCCAGCGGATCGCCTTCGGCTTGGCGGAACGCGGCCGCCGCCGTCTCCTCGTCGAACAGGCCGGCCTCGCCCATCACGCGGTCGACGGCGAGCCGGAACCGCGCGACGATCTGCTCGGTGTCCGCCCACTGCACCGGCGCGTGGTCGCGGGCGCGGCGCACGAGGTCTTCGGCCGCGAGGATGGCTTCGAGCCCGCCCCGGGCTCCCGAGTACCCCATCAGTCCTCCTCGATGATCGTGGTGGTGCGCGGCAGGCCGGTCACGCGGCCGTCTTCGGTGACGAGCAGCAGGTCGACCCCCGCGGGGTAGCCGGCCACGGCCTCGGCGCGCGCGGCGGCGAACCCGGCGGGCAGGTCCCGCGGCGCGAGCGTGAGCTCACCGGGCACGCCGGGGCCCGAGAGCCGCCAGCGCCGGTCGCCGCCGTCCACATCGGACACGGCGAGCGCGGCCAGCGCGGCGTCCTCCGGTGCCGGGGCGCTGCCGCGGCACAGCTTCGTGATCTCCCCGGCCGTCACCGGCCGCACGGCGGCGACCAGGCGGGCCAGCTCCAGTGGCCGGATCGGCGCGGACGTGGCCAGCGCGACGGCGTCGGCCCACCGCGTGCCTTCCTCCAGCACGCACACGCCGGTGCCGAGGTCGGCGAGCGCGAGCACCGGCAGCACGGCGGAGTCGGTGGCCCGCACCAGATCCGCGGGCAGCTGCTGCACGGTGCCCGGTCGCGAAAGCGCTTCCAGGACCGTGCGGAACACCTGCTGTGACTCGGCGGGGCGCAGCACCGCGCTCGCGGCGGTGGCGGTCACGGCGCTCACGTCAGCTCCTCGAACTCGACGACGGTCGGGGCCAGTTCGGCCCATTCGCGCTCCTCGCGCTCGACCAGGCGGCGCGCGACCTCCCGGCAGAGTTCGTCCACTTCGGACGCACGCGGCCGGCCGGCCTGCACCTCGGCGTCGAGCACCGCCGCGGCGAGCGCCGCTGCGCGGTCGTCGCCGAGGCGCATCGCCCAGCCGCGGTGGCCGGCGAGCTCCACCTCCGCGCGGCACGCGAGCACGTCGCCGAGCAGGAACCGCTCGCCCGCCACGGGCTCGCGCACTTGGGTCTGCACGCAGCCGACCTCCGGTGCGAGCAGCACCCGCACTTCGGCGCCGTCGGCGAGGCAGGCGTCCGCGAGCGCCCGCAGTTCACCGGGTTCGGCTTCGGCCAGCAGGCCGCAGCGCTCCTCCCGGCCCAAGGGGTCAGTCACCCTGTTCTCCTTCACGCTTCACGGGAAATGCCGGGTCCTCCAGCTCCACCACCACGCGCACGGCGTCGGCCCGCGTCCACGCGCTGCTGGTCATGAGCACCCGGCCGGTTTCGGCGTCCCGGTTGACGCTGTCGATGCGCCACACCGGCACACTGGCCTCGATCCGCAGGCCGCGGAGCACCTCGGCCGGGGGGATGTCCACGCTCGCCCGGCACCACGCGCGCACCGGCAGCGCGCCACCCAGCTGCCGCAGCACCAGGTCCACCGACTCCACGCTGTGGAGCGCGACGTCGAGGTCCGGGGCGACGTCGACCGGGATCAGCTCCTCGGTCCACGACGCGAGCAGGTCGTCGA
Source organism: Amycolatopsis sp. NPDC051903 (assembly GCF_044452505.1). Classification (NCBI taxonomy): domain Bacteria; kingdom Bacillati; phylum Actinomycetota; class Actinomycetes; order Pseudonocardiales; family Pseudonocardiaceae; genus Amycolatopsis; species Amycolatopsis sp. NPDC051903. The sequence goes on from NZ_JBITBT010000029.1 coordinate 11,513, forward strand.
TGTAGAAGTGCCGGATCACCCGGTGCACGAGCGTGCCCGCCGGGCGCTCCAGCCGGCCGGCCGCCGCTTCGGGCAGCGCGATCCGCTCGACCCCCTTGATCTGCGACCGGGGCGTGGCGCCGGCCGCGGTCACGGTGGCGTGCCACGAGGGTGGCCGCAGCCGCGAGATCACGTAGTCGATGCGCCGGTTCACGAAGGTGCCGGCGCCCTGCACGCGGCGCACGAGCAGCCGCCGCTCCAGCTCCTGCAGAGCGGAGCGGGCGGCCGCCCGGCCCACGCCGAAGCGGGTGGCGAGCTCCGGCTCGCTCGCCACCCGCGTACCCGGTTCGCAAGCCGCCAGCTCGGTGGCCAGCTGGTCGGCGATGTCGAGGTACCTCGTCGAGGTCATGTCCCCCACGGTGCTCGCCCGGCTTGTCCGGACAACTGCGCCGTGGCCAACGCGAAAGCGCTCGAAGGTGAACATCAGCGACAGTTGTTCCGAGTCACTAGCGCACGACGTGCCGCAGCCAGCCCGCGAGCAGCTCGACGAGCAACACCGTGGCGAACACCAGCAGCAAGATGGTCGTGACCATGCCGAAGTCGAGGATCCGCGACGTGCTGAGCAGGTCGAACCCGATACCGCCGGCCCCGACGATGCCCAGCAGCGTCGCCGAGCGGATGTTCACGTCGAGCTGGTAGAGCACGTGCGCCACGAACGCGGGAGCGGCCTGCGGCAGCGTGCCGGTGAAGAACACCTGCCACGGACCGGCGCCCGTCGCGCGGATCGCCTGTTCCACGCCCGGGTCGACTTCCTCCAGCGAATCGGCCACGAGCTTGCCCAGCAGCCCGATCGCGCCCACGGCCAGCGCGAGCGTGCCCGCGACCGCGCCGAGCCCGGTGATCACCACGAACACGATCGCCAGCACCAGTTCCGGGATGCCCCGGATGAGCACCACGAGCAGGCGGAACGCGCGCGCCACCCACGCGACCGGCGCGACGTTGCGCGCCGCCAGCGCCCCGATCGGCACCGCGAGCACCGCGCCGAGCACGGTGGCACCGAGGGCGATCTGCACGGTCACCCACAGGTCCTCGAGCAGCTGCCCGAAGATCCCGCCGGTGTCGGGCGGCCAGAACAGCCCGGCTGTGTGCCCGAGGTCGCCCAGCGCGCCGAAGAACTGCACCGGCGACAGGTCCGCACCCCACACGCCGGCCGCGATCACGAGCACGGTGACCAGCGCGTAGGCCGCCCGGCGGACCCGGTGGAACGTCCACCCGGGACTGACCTGGTTGCCGCGTTGCACCGGGATGCGCACGGCCTTGTGGTCGTCCTGCGCGCGCAGCAGCGCCCGGCGGATCGCCCCGGACAGCAGCTCCACCGCCACGCACAGGATCAGCACCACCAGCGCGAGCGCCATGCCCCGCGGGTAGTCCAGCGACTGGAACGCCGTGGCGATCGCGTACCCGAGCCCGTCGACGCCGACGAACCCGAGCACCACCGAGATCCGCAGGTTGATGTCGAGCCGGTGCAGCGCCGTGGCGACGAACGCGGGCAGCACCTGGGGGAGCACGCCGGTCACGAGCTCCTGGAAGGTGCCCGCGCCACCCGCGCGCACGGCCGAGCGGGCGCCCTCGTCGACCTGTTCGACCGCGTCGGCGTAGAGCTTCGCCACCATGCCGACGGAGTGCAGGCCCATGGCCAGCACCCCCGTCATGGCGCCGAGGCCGAAGATGCGGAAGAACACGATGGCCAGCACCACGTCGGGCACCGCACGGGCCAGCACCACGAGGGTGCGGGCCCCGAAGCGCACGCTGCGGTGCGGGGTGGTGTTGGCCGCCGCGAGGATCGCCAGCGGGACGCTGATGAGCACCGACAGCAGCGTCGCGGACACCACGATCGCGAGGGTCTTCGCGCACAGCTCGAGCAGCTCGCCCACGGGCGGGAAGTCGAGCGGGAACATGCGGCCCGCGAAGTCGACGGCGTTGCGGGCGCTGTCGACGAACGTCGCGACGTTGATCTTCAGGTTGGTGACGGCCCAGATGCCGACGGCGACGATCGCGGCGAGGACGAGCCACGCCGCCGTGCCGCCGGGGCGCGGCCGGGCGAGGGTCCGCTGCGGCGCGGCACCGGCGGACAGCGGCGGCGCGGCCGTCATCCGACGGACGCGGGCACCGGCAGCGGAGCCGCGCCCACCCTCGCGTAGAGGCCCATCGCGGCGTCGCGGTCCAGCCCGGCCGTTGGCGTGTCGAGCACCGCCTGGCCACCGCGCAGGCCGATCACCCGGTCGCCCCAGCTCAGCGCGAGGTCGACCTGGTGCAGGCTGCACAGCACCGTGAGCTTCTGCTCCGCGCCGATCTCCCGGATCAGCCGCATGACCTGCGCGGCCGACTCGGGGTCGAGCGAGGCCACCGGCTCGTCGGCGAGCAGGATCTCCGGCCGCTGCATCAGCGCCCGCGCCACGGCGACGCGCTGCTGCTGGCCGCCCGAGAGCGTGTCGGCCCGCTGGAACGCCCGGTCGAGCAGCCCGACGCGGTCGAGGTGCCCGAGCGCTTCGAGCCGCACGGACTTCGGGTAGGTGAACAGGCCCAGCCGGGGCCCGCGCAGCCGCCCGAGCGCGCCGGCGCAGACGTTCTCCAGCACGGTGAGGCTGCCGATCAGGTGGAACTGCTGGAACACGAAGCCGATCCGGCGGCGCAGCCGCCGCAGCTCGCCGCCGCGCGCCCGGCCGACGTCGGTGCCGAGCACCGTGACCGAGCCGGCGGTCGGCCGCTGCAGGCCGTCGACGTGGCGCAGCAGCGTGGACTTGCCCGAACCCGACAGGCCCAGCAGCACCACGACCTCACCGGGGTGCACGGTCAGCGACACCTCGTCGAGCGCGTGGACCTCCGGCCCGAAGTGCTTGCTGACGCCGTCGAAGACGATCGCCGGATGGCCGGCGGGGTGCTCGGTCACGACGCCGTGCACTGCTTGTCCTTGGTGGTCGCGCACACCTTGCGGACGCCCGCGTAGAACGCGTCGTCGACCTTCGCATAGCCCCAGTCGCCGGCGTCGTCGGCCGCCTTGCAGGTGGTGGCGCAGAAGCCGTTGGCGTTGAGGTAGTCGACGTTGGCCTTGTTCTGGAAGACGTCGGTGATCTTCGCCTTGAGGTCGGGGGCGAGGTCGTCGCTGACCGCGACCGGCGAACCGGCGATGATGTCGGACTTCCAGACGGTGTTCACCTCGCCGGGCTTGAGCTGGCCCTTGTCGATCAGGATCTTGTCGACCATGGCGTCCTCGGCGAAGCCGGCGTCGCACTGGCCGCTCTTGACCGCGAGCACGGACGCGTCGTGGCCGCCGGTCATCACCGGGGTGATGTCCTTCGCCGGGTCGATGCCGGCGTTGAGCAGCGCGGCCTTCGGGTAGAGGTAACCCGAGGTGGAGTTCGGGTCGACGAAGCAGATCTTCTTGCCCTTGAAGTCGGCGACGCTCTTGATCGGCGAGCCGGCCTTCGTGATGCCGTAGGACTTGTAGCCGGGCTCGGCGCCCTTGGTCACGGTCTGGGCGGCGATCGGGCTCGCCTTCACCCCGCTGTTCTTCGCGAGCACGTACGACAGCGGGCCGTACTGCGCGATGTCGACCTTGTCGGTGCGCTGCGCCTCGATCACGGCGGCGTAGTCGGTGGCGCTCTGGAAGCGCACCTTCTTGCCGGTTTCCTTCTGCAGCAGCGCGATGATCGGCTGGTAGGCCTGCTGGAGGCTCTGCGCGTTCTCGGACGGAACCGCGGCGAGGACGATCTCGTCGGGGTTGCGACCGCCACCATCGGCTGCGTTGCCGGTGTTCGTCGCCGCGCTCTGGCCGCAGGCGGCCATCAGGAAGGCGGCGGCCACGCCGAGGACGGCCGCGGCCGTGCGTCGGGGGAGACGGGACATCGGGGACTCTCCTTCCCGCCCGGGTTCGGGCGGCGTTGGTCGGATGCCCGTAGGGTTGTTCCGGCCGATGCAGCCGAGGCGAAGGCGCGGTTACACGTGGGGGAACTCCGCGAGTCCCTTGCTTCAACCCGCCCGCAGGAGTGCCGTCCCGGTGATCGAGACCTCGCACCGTGTGCCCTTTGTCCCGGTGAGCGCGCGTCGCGCCGTGATTTCCTCGTGATGTGCCGTTCGGGAACGAACGTTACGCGAGCGAAGTCACCGCTCGAGCGAGCGCTTTCGCGGCGCTGGCCGGAAACGCGGACCGGCCGGTGCCGGCGTGTCCCGCGTGGACACTCGGCGCACTCGGGGGGCACGGCAGACCGGCGGTGCTGCTGTCTCGGCGCGGCGCACCTTCGTGACCGTCTTCCGTCCCGCTCAGCGGGGCTCGGCCGCGGACCTTCGCCGGATGTTCAGGATCGATTCAGTCGTTTCTGCTAACCTCGCCGTGTTTCGCGGCTCACCGTGGTGCCGCCTGTTGCCGCAGTGCCCACGGTCGTTGTCGACGAGCGCTCCGGCCCGAACCTCCGAGGAGCGAGATGACGAGCATCGTCCGGGTCAAGGGCCGCGAGGTGCTGGACAGCCGCGGGAACCCGACGGTCGAGGTCGACGTGGAACTGGCCGACGGTTCACGCGGGCGCGCGGCCGTGCCCTCCGGCGCGTCCACGGGCACGCGGGAGGCCGTCGAGCTGCGCGACGGCGACAAGTCGCGCTTCCACGGCAAGGGGGTGCGCAAGGCCGTCGACGCGGTGAACACCGAGATCGCCGAGGCGATCACCGGGCTCGAAGCCGAAGCGCAGGCCGAGGTCGACCGCGCGCTGATCGCGCTCGACGGCACGCAGAACAAGGCCCGCCTGGGCGCGAACGCGACGCTCGGCGTCTCGCTCGCCGTGGTGAAGGCCGCCGCGACGGCGAACCACCTGCCGCTCTACCGCTACGTCGGCGGGGTCTACGCGCACCTGCTGCCGATGCCGATGATGAACATCATCAACGGCGGCGCCCACGCCGACAACCCGATCGACTTCCAGGAGTTCATGATCGGCCCGGTCGGCGCCGAGACGTTCGCCGACGCCGTGCGCATGGGTTCCGAGGTCTTCCACACGCTGCGCAAGTCTCTGCACGAAGCCGGCCACAACACCAACGTCGGCGACGAAGGCGGGTTCGCGCCGCAGCTCGGTTCGGCCGACGAGGCGCTCGAGTTCGTCGTGCGCGCGATCGAGCAGACCGGCTACACGCCGGGCGAGGACATCGCGCTGCTGCTCGACCCGGCGGCGTCGGAGTTCTACACCGGCGAGGTCTACGACTACACGGGCGAAGGGCGCAAGCGCAGCGTCGAAGAACACGTGGCGTATCTGGAAGACCTCACGCGGCGCTTCCCGATCGTGTCCATCGAGGACGGTCTGGCGCAGGACGACTTCGCCGGCTGGAAACAGCTCACCGATGCCATCGGCGACCGCGTGCAGCTCGTCGGCGACGACCTGTTCTGCACCAACGTGGCGATCCTCGAGGACGGCATCGAGCGCGGCATCGCGAACTCGATCCTCGTCAAGGTGAACCAGATCGGCACGCTCACCGAAACGCTGGCCGCCGTCGAGACCGCGCACAAGGCCGGCTACTCGGTCGTCATGTCGCACCGCTCGGGCGAAACCGAGGACACCACGATCGCCGACCTCGCCGTGGCCACCAACTGCGGCCAGATCAAGACCGGTTCGCTCTCGCGGTCCGACCGCACGGCGAAGTACAACCAGCTGCTGCGCATCGAGGAAGAGCTGGGCACCGAGGCGCGTTACGCGGGGCGCGGCACGCTGCGCTGAGCCGTCCGGAGCGGCACCCGGGCCGATCTTCCCCCGACTAGTATCACTGAGACTAGTCACGAGCTAGAGTGGCGGTCGTGGAAGACGGTGCCGGGTTGTCGCTGAGCGAGTGGATCGTGCTGTGCCTCGTGGCGGAGTCGCCGACGCACGGCTTCGCCCTGGTCCGGCTCACGTCGGAGGCCGGTGAGGTCGGCCGCGTCTGGCGGCTGCCCAAACCCGTCGTCTACCGGGCCGTCGACCGCCTGACCGCGCGCGGGTTCGTCGTGGGCGCGGGCACCGAGCCCGGCGACTCCGGCCCGCCGCGCGCGCTCGTGCAGGCGACGCCCGAGGGGCACGCGGCCGTGGGGGAGTGGCTCGCGAAGCCGGCGCGGCACGTGCGTGACGTGCGCTCGGAGCTGCTCGTGAAGCTGGCGTTGCTGGAGCGCCGCGGGGCCGACCCGGCGCCGCTGCTCGAAGACCAGCGGCGCGTGCTGGACCGCATCGTCGACGGGCTGGAGGAGCAGCTGGCCTCCTCCGGCGGGTTCGACAGCGTGCTGCTGACCTTCCGGCTCGAAAACGCGCGCGCCGCCGTCGCGTTCGTCGACGCGACCCTGGGCGGGCGGGCGCCGCAGTACGCCGTCACGGGCGAGTAGGCGCCGGTGCTCGACGTCAGGCGCCTGCGGATCCTCGTCGCGGTGGTCGAAGGCGGGTCGTTCACCGCGGCCGCGCACCGGTTGCAGCTCACGCAATCGGCGGTGTCGCAGCAGATGTCCGTGATCGAACGCGAGGTCGGCATGTCCCTGCTCAAACGCCTGCCGCGCGGCGTCGAACTGACCCCGGCCGGTGAAGTGCTGGCCGCGCACGCGAAGAGCCTCTTCGGCGAGATCTCGGCCATCGAGCAGGAGGTGCGCTCGCTCGGCGCCGAACCCGCCGAGCTGCGGATCGAAGCGTTCTCGACGGCCGGCGTCGAGCTGCTGCCGCCCGCCGTGAAGGCGTTCCGCGAACACCACCCGCACGTGCGGCTGCGCCTGTCCGCGACCCACGGGGACGACGCGTTCACGCGGCTGCGCGAGGGCGCCGCCCACGTCGTTCTCGTGTGGGGCTACGACTTCGCTCCCCAGCCCGTCGACCGCGACCTGCACCACGTCCCCCTGCCCGACGACCCGCTGCACGTGGTGCTGCCGCTGGACCACCCGCTGGTCGACGCGGAGGAAGTCGCGCTGGCCGACCTGTCCGGCGAGCAGTGGGTCACGCGCACGCACCGGCCGCCCTACGACCAGGCCTACGAAACGATGTGCCGGATCGCCGGGTTCGAACCGCGGATCACCTTCCGCGCCGCGGATTACCAGTCGCTGCAGGGGCTCGTCGCCGCGGGCATGGGCGTGAGCCTCGTGCCGCGCCTTTCGCTCGCCGCGCACCGCAAAGACCTCGCCGACCGGCCGCTGGCCGGTCGCGGGTTCGCGCGCCGCGTCACCGCGGTGACCCTGCCGGAAGCGCAGCGCGCCAAACCGATCGCCGATTTCCTCGACGTCCTGCGCTCGTCGGCTGGAGGCGGCTAGGGGGCGTCAGCCGTCGATCTCGATGGCGGCCATGGGACAGGATTCGGCGGCCTCCGTGGCGCCTTCGAGGAGGTCGTCGGGCAGCTCGGCGGAGAGGACCTTCGCCTGGGTGCCCTCGCCGAGGCTGAACACCTCCGGGGCGAGCGATTCGCAGAGGCCGACGCCGATGCAGCTGTCGTGGACGCGGACGGTTCGGACCACGGTTCTGCCTTTCGCCTGCACTGGGTGGCGCCGCGGGGCGCCGGGCCGCCTCACTGTATGTCACGCTCGCGACGACCGTCAAGAAGAAGCGATGGATGTCAGGTGAGGCGGGCTTGGCCGGCGATCACGTCAGCGAACTCGGTCACGCGCGTGTAGACGCCCGGCTTGCCGGCTTTCGCGCACCCGTCACCGAAGGACACGATCCCCACGAGCGTGCCGCCGACGACGAGCGGGCCGCCGGAGTCGCCCTGGCACGCGTCGACGCCACCTGCTTCGTAACCCGCGCACACCATGCTCGCCGCGTCGAAGCTCGCGTACGCCGACTGGCACGCCGAGTCGGCCACCATCGGCACGACAGCGCTGCGCAGGTAGTCCGAGCGGTCGCCGCCGTCGGCGACGCGGCCCCAGCCGGCCACGGTCGCCTTCGTGCCCGGTTCGTACCCGCCGGCGTCACGGGCGAGCTTCGCGGCGCGGGCCGGCAGCCGTCCGCGCACGGTCAGCACCGCGATGTCGGCACCGTTTTCCGCCTTCGTGAAGTCTGGGTGCACCCACGCTTTCGACACCGCATACGCCGCCCCGTCGTCCGTGCGCTTGTCCTCGCGGCCGGCGACCACGCGGATGTCCTTCGTGGACACCGCTTCCGCGCAGTGCGCCGCGGTCGCGACCGCCGAGGAACTCACGATCACGCCACCGCAGAACTGCGTCCCGGCACCGTCCACGAGGTACACCGCGTACGGGAAGTCGGCCAGGGAAGCCCGTTCCCCGCCGACGATCGACCCCTGCGCGGCCGCGCCCGGCGCACTCCCGAGGAGGGCGGCTGCCGTGAGAACTCCCGCGCCGAAGAGCGCACCACGTCGTGATCCCGGCACGAAAACCCCCTCCGTGAAAGAAAAGAACGCAGTCACCATAGCCCGGGCGCCGCGAAAAGGGTGTCACCGGACCGGGTGGAAAACCGTTGCGGGAAAACGCGAACGGCCCGGCGGAGGTGGTCCGCCGGGCCGATCACCGCGAGTACCTCAGCAGAGCGGGGCGACGGGGTCGTCGGAGCCGGTCTTCACGTAGGCGTCGGAGATGAAGTTGTCCGGGCCGATGCGGTCCCAGATCGTGCTGGTGCCGAAGGTTCCGGTGACCGGGTCGCCGTTGACGTAGCACTCGATGTTCACCTTGGCGTAGTTCGCCGCGAGGCCCTTGACGGCGGCGCTGGTGCTGCCGCTCGCGCGCACGTTCATCGGGTCGCCCGCCGTGGTCACGATCCCGGTGGCGGCGGCCGAACCGGTCCACAGGTAGGTCACCTTGACGTTGCCGTTGTCGGCCAGGCCCAGGCCGGAGTTGAACACACCGTCGGCGAGGTCGATGCCGGCCGGGTTGCCCACGGTGTAGCCGAGGTCGTCCTTACCGCCGTTGTACCCGTTGTGGTAAGCCGCGTACGCCTCGGGCTGGCCCTGCGGCAGGTCCTTGTACTCGGAGCGGATCGAGGCCGGGTTCCAGTAATCGTCCTTGGTGTTCCACGGGCCGACGTCCCACACCGGGGCGTACTCGCAACGGCTGCCGTCCGTCTTGCACACGCGCACGGTGTAGTTGCCGGTGCCCTTGGGCGAGAGCGCCTTGCCCGAGGGCAGCGCGACGAAGTGGTCGTTCGAAGCGATCACGTGGCCGTTGGCGGTCGTGTGCCCGGTGAGGCCCTCGCGCGTGGCGTAGATCGTGTACGTCAGCGGGGTCGTGGCCGCGGCCGCGTTCGCGCGGGCGTCGGCGGCCGTGGTGGCGCTGAGGTCGACCTCGCGCACGGTCGGGCGCACGCCGTCGGTCGTGCTCGACAGCGAGATTCTGGTCTGGACCACGCTGACCGGGTGCGCGAACGCCGCGGCCTGGGCGCCGGCCGGGGTCCACTCCGTCCAGTCGTCGGCGCCGGTGCGCCCGCGCACCTCGACCTGCACGTCGGTGCCCTTCGGCAGGTCCGCCACGACGTTCGTCGTCACGCGGTTCACCGGCGAAGCCAGCTGACGGGCCGCGGAGATCAGGTAGCCCTGGCTGCCCGCGGTGAGCAGATCCGTTCTGTGCCAGGCGGAATCCTTCAGCGTCAGCGCCGAACCCACCGCCTCGACGTTGACGTCGTCACCGTCGACGTGGGCCAGGTCGGCGCGCCAGGTGCCGCCCGTCGCGGCACCCGCGGGCGCCGCCAGCGCCACCCCGCTCGTGGTGACCGCGCCCGCGGCCAGCAGCGCCGCCACGGTGCGGCGGACCGTTGTCTTCCCCACTGTCTTCCCCAGCACGACACCCAGCTCCTTCACTCGTCCGTCGCGAACGGTGAGGAGTCTGTGTGCGATCCGTACACGATCCGTACAACGCGGGCGCGGGACCGTGTACCGCGTTGTGCCCCGGATTGTCCGGTTTGCCGACGATCTACATCGGACACTGGGGCAGCGGTAGCGTCGAAAGTAGGAAGATCACCAGGTGGGACAACGGCGAGTCAGTTTCCGTGGACGCCGTGGACAGGTGAGGCGTTGCCGGTGTAGGTCTATGCACCGGGCAAGTACTGGAACGATTCCTGGGGACGGTGATGGCGGGGTACCTGGCGCGCCGCGTCCTGCAGTCGGCGGTGGTGGTCGTGCTCGTCGCGGTGCTCACCTTCGTGCTGCTGCACCTGCTGCCGGGCGGCCCGGCCCGCGCGATCCTCGGCCCGAAGGCCACGGCGCTGCAGGTCCAGACCTTCCTGCGCGAAAACGGCTACGACCGCCCGCTGCCCGCGCAGTTCCTCACGTGGGCGGGGCACGTGCTGCAGGGCGACCTCGGCTACTCGTACAAGCTCAACCAGCCGGTGACCGACGTGATCGCCGGCCACCTGCCCAAGACGCTCCTCCTCATGACACTGTCCACTTTGGTCGCCCTGGTGGTCGCGGTACCGCTGGGGGTGTACCAGGCGCGCAAGCGCAACACCTTCGGCGACTACGTGGCGACCGGGCTGTCGTTCGCGTTCTACTCGATGCCGAGCTTCTTCCTCGGTGAGGTCCTCGTGCTGCTGTTCGCCGTGCAGCTGCAGTGGTTCTCCCCGCTCGGCCCGAGCGGCGACTCGCTCGGCGAGATCCTGTCCCAGGCGCCGGCGCTGATCCTGCCGGTGCTCACGCTGGCGCTGATCACCATCGCCACGTTCAGCCGCTACGCGCGCTCGTCGGTGATGGAGAACCTGAGCCAGGACTACGTGCGCACCGCGCTGGCCGGTGGTGCGAGCGACGGCCGGGTGCTGACGCGCCACGTGCTGCGCAACTCGCTGATCCCGATCGTCACCCTGCTCGGGCTCTCGCTGCCGCAGCTGTTCGCGGGCGCGCTCATCACCGAGCAGGTGTTCAACTACCCGGGCATGGGCTTCACGTTCATCCAGGGTGCCCAGGTGCACGACTACCCGGTGCTGCTCGGGATCGGCCTCGTCGTCGCGCTCGCGACCGTGGCCGGTTCCCTGCTCGCGGACCTGGGTTACGCCGTGCTCGACCCGAGGGTGAAGTACTGATGACCGAGAGCGCGGCGACCACCGCGGCACCCCCACGCTCCGCGGCCCGCGCGACCTTGCGGGCGTTCCTGGAGAACCGCCTCGCCGTGGCCGGGCTGGTGCTGATCGTCCTGTTCGTGCTCTTTTGCTTCTTCGGCCCGCTCGTCTACCACACCGAGCAGATCGCGACGAACCTCGCGGGCGCCAACCAGCCGCCGGGCGCGGGGCACCCGCTCGGCACCGACGACGTGGGTTACGACGAACTCGGCCGCCTGATGGTCGGCGGCCAGGCGTCACTCGAGATCGGGGTGGCCGCCGCGGTGCTCGCGACGGTGTTCGGCACCCTGTGGGGCGCCATCGCGGGCTACGCGGGCGGATTCGTCGACGCCGTCCTGATGCGGATCGTGGACACGTTCCTCGCCATCCCCACGCTGTTCCTGGTGCTGATCCTGTCCGCGATCTTCACCCCGACGCTCGGGCTGCTCATCGTCGTGGTGTCGTTCGGCGCGTGGCTGAGCCCGGCCCGGCTCGTGCGCGGCGAGACGCTCTCGCTGCGCACCCGCGAATACGTCCAGGCCGTGCGGATGATGGGCGGCGACGGGAAACGCGTGGTGCTGCGCCACCTCGTGCCCAACGCGATCGGCACCATCGTCGTCAACGCGACGTTCCAGGTGGCCGACGCGATCCTGCTCGTCGCGGCGCTGAGCTACCTCGGCCTGGGCATCGCCCCGCCGCACGCCGACTGGGGCAACATGCTGTCCAACGGCACGGAGTTCGTGCAGAACGGCTACTGGTGGATGATCCTGCCGCCCGGCCTGGCGATCATGCTCGTGGTCGTCGCGTTCAACCTGCTCGGCGACGCCCTGCGCGACGCGCTCGAAGTGCGGCTGCGGAGGCGCTGAGACGATGACCGGTTCCGTGCTGCGGCTGGAAGACCTGCACACCACGATCGACGTGCGCGACGGCGTCGTGCGGCCCGTCGACGGCGTGACGCTGGAGCTCGGGCGCGGCGAGCTGCTCGGGCTCGTCGGCGAATCGGGTTCCGGCAAGACGATGACGGCGCTGTCGATCCTGCGGCTGCTCCCGCCCGGCGGGCGCGTCGCGTCGGGCCGGATCCTGCTGGGCGGCGACGACGTCGCGGCCATGGGCCCCGCCGGGCTACGGGAAGTGCGCGGCAAGCGCGTCGGCACCGTGTTCCAGGACCCGATGACCTCGCTCAACCCGGCGATCCCGATCGGCCGCCAGGTGAGCGAACCGCTGGAGCTGCACTCGGCGCTGTCGCGGCGCGAGCTGCACGAGCGGGCCGTCGCGATGCTCGAACTCGTCGGCCTGCCGGACGCGCGCAAGCGCGCCGGGGACTACCCGCACCAGCTCTCCGGCGGGATGCGCCAGCGCGTGATGATCGCCCGCGCGCTCGTGTGCGAACCGGAGCTGCTCATCGCCGACGAGCCGACGACGGCGCTCGACGTGACCGTGCAGCACCAGATCCTGGAGCTCATCGACGACCTGCGCCGCCGACTCGGCATGGCCGTGATCCTCGTGACGCACGACCTCGGGGTGGTCGCGGGCCGTGCCGACCGGGTCGCCGTGATGTACGCGGGGAAGATCGTCGAGCTCACCGGCACGCGGCGGCTGTTCGGCAACCCGCGCCACCCGTACACGGAAGCGCTGTTCGAGGCGCTGCCGGAGAACTCGGCGGAATCGGGGGAGAAGCTCTACAGCATTCCCGGCCTGCCGCCGGACCTGCGCGAGCCACCGCGGGGCTGCCGCTTCGCGCCGCGCTGCCGCTACGCGAGCCCTGAGTGCGTCGAGACCGAACCCGAGCTGCGCGCGGACGCGCCCGGGCACGAGTACGCGTGTTTCCACCCTGTCGGCGAGGTGGACGGCGACGAGCCGGCACGGGTCGTGCGGGTGCACGAACCCGGCGTCGCTCCCGCGGACGACACCAGTACGGTGGCCGGCGCACCGCTGCTCGAGGTCGAAGGCCTCGTCAAGGACTTCCCCGTCACGAAGGGCGTGTTGCAGCGGCGGACGGGGACCGTGTCGGCGGTCGCGGGCGTGAGTTTCACCGTGGCGGCGGGGGAGACCTTCGGCCTCGTGGGCGAATCCGGCTGCGGCAAGACGACCGTCGGCCGGGCGGTGGTGGGGCTGGACGAGCCGACGGCCGGGCGGATCCGCATCGGCGGCACCGAGCTGAGTTCCCTGCGGGGCGCGCAGCTGCGCCGGCGCCGGCGCGACACGCACCTGGTGTTCCAGGACCCGTACGCCTCGCTCGACCCGCGCATGCGCGTCGGCGCGATCCTCGCCGAGCCGCTGGAGATCCACGGCGCCGGCACGCGGGCGCAGCGGACCCGGCGCGTGCGCGAGCTGCTCGGTGAGGTGGGTTTGCCGGCAGACGCGGCGCAGCGCTACCCGCACGAGTTCTCCGGCGGCCAGCGCCAGCGCGTCGGCCTCGCGCGGGCACTGGCGCTGGAACCGAAGCTGATCGTGGCCGACGAGCCCGTGTCGGCCCTCGACGTGTCCGTGCAGGCGCAGATCCTGAACCTGATGAACGACCTGCGCGAGCGCCACGGGCTCACGTACGTGTTCATCTCCCACGACCTGTCGGTGGTGCGCTACCTCGCGCAGCGCATCGGCGTGATGTACCTCGGCAAGCTGGTCGAGACCGGGCCGGCGGCCGAGGTGCACGCCCGCCCGCGCCACCCGTACACGCGCGGGCTGATCGACACCGTCCCGGTCGCCGACCCGTGGGCGCACCGGCGCGGCGGCGGGGTTTCCGGTGAGCTGCCCTCGGCGATCGCGCCGCCGTCGGGCTGCCGGTTCCGCACCCGGTGCCCGTTCGCGCAGGACATCTGCGCGGCCGAGGAACCCGTGCTGCGGTCCTTCGGCGGCGGGCACGAGGCCGCCTGCCACTTTCCGCTCGACGCCGCTCGTGAGCACGACGCGACGAAGGTCTACCAAGGAGGGAACGGATGAGACTGCGCAAGGCCCTCGTGGCGCCGGTGGTGCTGCTCGCCGCGGCCGCGCTCGCCACGGCGTGCAGCGGCGGCGGCTCCGGCTCGGGCGGCGGAACCCCGACCGATGGCGGCACGGCCGTGTTCGCCGAATCGCCGGGCACCCAGCCGAACTGGATCTTCCCGTTCGTCGACTCGGCCCACAACAGCGGGTACGCGACGGGTGATCTGCAGCAGCTGATGTACCGCGAGCTGTACTGGTTCGGCGACAACAGCGGCAGCACCGCGCTCAACCCGCGCAAGAGCCTCGCCGACCCGCCGGTGTTCAGTGAGAACAACACCAAGGTCGTCATCACCGTCAAGCCGTACAAGTGGTCCAACGGCGAAACGGTGAACGCCAAGGACGTCGTCTTCTGGATGAACCTGATGTTCGCGGAGAAGGCGAACTGGTTCCAGTACGTGCCGGGGCAGTTCCCGGACAACGTGAAGTCCGTGACCGAGACCGGGCCGCAGCAGGTGACGTTGCAGCTCACGGACTCCTACTCGCCGACGTGGTTCACCGGCCAGGAGCTCACGCAGATCGCGCCGCTGCCGATGGCGTGGGACAAGACGGCCGACTCCGCCGCGGCCGGCAGCGGCGGCTGTACCCAGGACCGGGCCAAGTGCGACGCCGTCTACAAGTACCTCTACGACAAGAGCAAGGACCTCTCGAAGTACGCCACCGATCCACTGTGGCAGGTCGTGGACGGGCCGTGGCACCTCACGTCGTTCGACGCCGAGGGCAACATCGCCTACGACCCGAACCCGAAGTACAGCGGTCCGGACAAACCGCACCTGGCGCACTACAAGATGCAACCGTTCACGAGCACCAGCGCGGAGTTCAACACGCTGCGCAGCGGCAAGACCATCTCCGTCGGTTCGGTGCAGGGCGCGGACCTGCCGGCCAAGAAGGCGAACGAGAAGGTGCCGGCGACGAACCCGTTGCAGGCCGACTACAACCTCGTCCCCGCGGCGTCGTGGGGCTGGAGCTCGACGTTGCTGAACATGGACAACCCGAAGTTCGGGCCCGCGTTCAAGCAGCTCTACGTGCGCCAGGCCCTGCAGCAGACGCTGGACCAGGTGACCGACGTGAACGTCGCCTACCGCGGCTACGCCACGGTGACCACCGGGCCGGTGCCGATCAACCCGGACAACCAGTACGTCACCGACGCCGAACGCGGCGCGGGACCGTACCCGTTCGACAAGGCGAAGGCGAAGAGCCTGCTGACCTCACACGGCTGGACGCTGCAGAACGGCGCCATGACGTGCACTTCGCCGGGCACCGCGCCCAACCAGTGCGGCGCGGGTGTCGCGGCGGGCACGCGGCTGGAGCTGTCGCTGCAGTACTCCACCGGGAACCCGGCCTACGGGCGGATCATGCAGCAGTGGAAGTCCGACGCCGCCGAGGCGGGCATCGTGTTCGACCTCAAGGGCCAGGAGTTCAACGCGCTCCTGAACGACCTCAGCGGCTGCCACGGTTCCGGGCCCGCGTGCGAGTGGCAGCTGGGCTACTTCGGCTACCAGCAGTACAACGCCGTGCCCACCGGCGACCAGCTGCTGCTGCCCGGCTCGGTCGGGAACATCGGCAACTACGACGACCCGCAGCTGGACAAGCTCATCGACGCCACCCTCCACAGCGATGACAAGAACGCGTTCGCCGCCTACGAGGACTACGCCGCGAAGACCCTGCCGGGCCAGGTCAACATGCCCCTGCGCGGCGCGACGGAAGTGGTCGCGAAGAACCTCGGGGGCGTGGCGTTCCCGGCCGTGCAGATCGCGCGCAGCCCGGAGGAGTGGTACTTCACGAAGTGAGGCCCCGGGGCCGCTCGTGGTCGGGGCGGCCCCTACTCCTTGCGCGACAACCGGATCAGCTCGAACACGAAGATCCACGTCAGCAGCCCCACCAGCAGGCTGCCCCCGAGCCACGTCCACCACGTCGCCGCCGCCCACCACAGGCTGCCCACCAGGAACCCGAGCCCGGCGATGATGCCCAGGCCCGCCATCTGGACCGTGCGAACCCCGGTCCTTCGGTCGTTCATGGCGGGTTAGGTTACTGAGACCCACGGTAGAGCGGCGCCGCCGAACGAAGGACACGAACTTGCCCTGCTAGGCCGTTCGGGCACTACCCATCGTGACCATTGCCCGGAAGTACCACGGTGCGTGTCCGCCGGGCCTGATTGTGTTGGGGTGGCGGCGCTTCTGCGCTGCGCCATCCCTGCTCCGGGGTGCACGCGACTCGTCCGGCGCACGCTTCCACGCCGCGTGAGGACCGGGACTTCGCGGTTCGGCTCCCGACATCCGCACCATGGCCCGGAAACCACGACCCGGAAGTACCACGGCGGGTGCCTTCTTGGGTGTGGCTGTGGTGGTGCGGCGGTGTCTCTGCGCCGCGCCACCTCCGACCGGGGTGCCGCGATCCGGGTTCGGTGCCTTCGGCCTGACGGCCCGGGGCCGCGCGAGAAGCAGGACTTCGCGGTTCGGCGCCGACGTCCGCACCAGTGCCCGGTAGTACCACGGTGCGTGGCCCACGGGTCTGAGTGTTGTGGCGCGGCGGCGTTTCTGCTCTGCACTCCCGCTTCCGTGCTGCGTCGGGCGGATTCGTTGCGTGCTGTCCGGTGTCGCTGCCTCGGGCTGAGGGGCCCGCGGGCGCGGCCGGAAATTCGTTCGGCGGTGGCGCAGTGCGCTGCTACTGTGCGCGCCGTGACGAGTCCCGAGGCGAACAGACTGCTGCCACCGGTCGAGCGGTGGCGTTGCGGGGCTTGCGGCTGACCGGCTGAGACCGGGGCGGCTCCGATCGACCGTGCCTGTGCGCACCCGTCCGAAGTGGATGGTGAAGTCGATCTTCGCAGGAGTCTGTCTTGTCTGCTTTGCCGTATCTTCTCGCCCTGGCGGTGTTCGCGCAGGGGACGTCGGAGTTCATGGTGTCGGGCCTGGTGCCCGGGCTGGCGGCCGGCCTCGGGGTGTCGGTGGCCGCGGCCGGGTCGGTGACGGCGGTGTTCGCCGCCGGGATGGTGGCCGGGGCGCCGGTGCTGGCGGTGGTCGCGCGGCGGTGGTCGCGGCGGATCGCGTTGCTGGTGTTCCTGGGGGTGTTCATCGCGGCGCACGTGGCGGGTGCGCTCGCGCCGGGGTTCGGCTTCTTGCTCGTGACGCGGTTCGTGGCGGCGCTGGCGAACGCCGGGTTCCTGGCCGTCGCGCTCGGGGTGGCCGCCGACGTGGCGCCGGGCGCCGAAAAGCGCGCGACGGCGATCGTGCTCACGGGCACGACGCTCGCCTGTGTGGCCGGCGTGCCCGCGGGTGCGGTGCTCGGTCAGGTGTGGGGCTGGCGCTCGGCGTTCGTCGCCGTCGCGGTGGTG
Organism: Amycolatopsis sp. NPDC051903; assembly: GCF_044452505.1. Lineage (NCBI taxonomy): Bacteria > Bacillati > Actinomycetota > Actinomycetes > Pseudonocardiales > Pseudonocardiaceae > Amycolatopsis > Amycolatopsis sp. NPDC051903. The sequence goes on from NZ_JBITBT010000029.1 coordinate 28,814, forward strand.
TCGGTGCCCGCGTTCGCGGCGATCGCTCGCTGGGTGCCGGTGGGGGAGTCGGGCCGGACGAGCGCTGGTCGGGTGCCGGCGGGGGAGGCCGCCCGGAGGAGCGCCCGCCGGGAGCCGCCCCGGATGAGCGTTCGCGCGGAGTTCGCCGTCCTGCGGCGCCCGGCTGTCGCCGCCGCGCTTGGGCGCGGGGCGCTCGTCAACGCCGCCACGTTCGCCGTCTTCACCTACCTCGCGCCGCTCGTGGCGGGCGTCGTCTGGCTGCCCGCCGTCCTCGCGCTCTTCGGGCTCGGCGCGTCCGCCGGTGTCGCGCTGGCCGGCCGTCGCCCGGCCACGCTGCCGGCCGGCGTGGCGCTCGCCGCGGGGTGGGTCGCGTTCGCGCTCGGGGCGGGCAACGCGGTCGTGCTGCTCGGGCTCGTCGCGGTGCAGGCGACGCTGGCGTTCGCCGTCGGCTCCACCGCCGTCGCGCAGGTGCTCCGCGCCGCCCCCGACGCGCCGACGCTGCGGGGCGCCTTCGCCACCGCTGCCTTCAACGTCGGGGCCGCCACCGGGCCCTGGCTCGCCGCGGTGGCCCTCGGGGCGGACCTCGGCTACCGGGCGCCGGTGTGGCTCGCCGCGCTCCTGACCGCCGCCGCCCTCGCCGTGAGCCGGAACCGAGAGCACTGCTCTTGACAACACACACCGGCAGAGAGAACACTGATTCCAACAAAGAGCAGTGCTCTCGCTTGGAGGAGACCGTGATCGAAACCGTCTGGCGCATCGGCAACCTGGCGCTCGCGTTCCTCCTGGAACTGGCCGCGATCGCCGCGCTCGGCTACTGGGGCTTCCACGCCGGCGGGTCCACCGCGGGCAAGTTCTTGCTCGGCCTCGGCGCCCCGGCGGTGGCGATCGGCCTCTGGGCCCTGTTCGCCGCACCGACCGCCTCGTTGCGCACGCCGTTGCTCTACGCCCTGACCGTCGTGGTGGTGGTCGGCGGGGCGGGGGCCGGACTGTGGCTGAGCGGCCACCGCGCGCTGGGGCTCCTGCTGCCCGCGCTCTTCGCCGCGAACCTCGCCGTCGTCCGCTTCACGCACCTCGACGCGGCCACGGCCTGAAGTCCCGCCGGCCGGGCCGCGTTCGCCGTCGAACGCGGCCCGGCCGCACGTCAAGAAGTGGCTTCGCCGCCCCAGCCCCGCTGGAACCCGTCCGGGGTCAGGCGTTCGCGCTCGCCCTGCTCGTGGAAGATCGGCACGTAGTGTTCGGCGGAGAAGTCGCCGGCCTTCTCGAGTTCGGCGACGGCGGGGGAGTCGAGCCACGCCTGCAGGTCCGCCGGGGAATCCCAGTGCGTCAGCAGCAGGTACCGCGCCGGCGCGACCTCGGGGAACTCCTGCAGCGGGCCGACGAACTGGTACGGGTGGGGTTCGAACTCGCCGATCACGGTCTCGAACGGCCGGACGTTGAACGACGGCAGTGATTCGTTCAGCGACGCCAGGATCGCCGCGTGTTCGGCCTCCGGCAGCGGCGTTTCGCGGGCGATCGCGATCTCGGAGAAGACCCGCCCGCGCACTTCTTCGCCCTCGGCCGGCAGGCGCCACTTGCGCAGGTACACCGACTTGAACCACTTCTCGTGCGCCTTGTTCTGCACCGCCGTGTGCGCGCGGGTGTGGTACCACTCGTCCATCAAGTCGGGGGTGGCCCACTTGCCGGAGAAGTACAGCCACGGCGAGCCGGCGATCGGGCCGCCGATCACCGCGCGGAAGCCGGGCGCGGCGGCCGCGATCGGGCCGAACTTGTCCTGAGCCGCCCAGAACTCGTCGTCGACGCCCGGGTTGAGCGTGAAGCACGCTTCCATGACCGTGAGCGTCTGCGGAATCTTCGTTGACGTTGACATCATTGTCCTATCAGGGGGGCCGCCGCCGACGGCGGACGCTGGCGGGTTCGAGCGGCGTTCACCATATGCCATGTCTGAGACGGTCGTCAAGAACGTGCGACATGCACCGGCGACCCCGGCGAAGTCGATTTCCCTTGCGGTGCAATGATTTCCGGTTGGCGAGTGGCTGGCGCAGGGCGATCCGAACGGGTGAATTTCACTGCACGACTCCGTACGATGAACCCTTGACCGGCTCGTCGCGAGGTGCTTAAGGTGGTCGTATTCATCGAACACCACTGTGCATTGAAAAAGCATCGACCACAGGAGACTCCGGATGACCGTGATGCAGGAAGTCGTCGTTCCCTCGGCCGACGCCGACTGGGAACTCCGGGACACCGAGGTGCCGGAACCGGGTCCGGGACAGGTGCTGATCCGGGTTCACGCCTGCGGGATCTGCGGCACGGACGTCTGGCTCACCGAGGCGAAGCTCTCCTTCGGACCGTTCCCGCTCTTCCCCGGGCACGAAGGGGTCGGTGAGGTCGTGGCCGTCGGCGCCGGAGTCACGTCCCGGGCCGTGGGTGACCGGGTCGGCATCTGCACGTTGCAGCGGGGGTGCGGCCACTGCGCGTGGTGCACCCGCGCCGAGCCCCTCGACTTCGTCACCGCGGCCAACTGCCCGAACGCGGTGGTCACCGGCATGACCGCCCGCGGCGCGCACGCCGACTACCTCGCCGTGCCCGATTCCGCCACGGTGCTCCTGCCGGACGGACTGTCCTACGAGCTCGCCGCGCCCGTCCTGTGCGTCGGCTACACGGCGTGGGCCGGCCTCCGCCGCGCGGACCCGCGACCGGGTGACCGCATCGCGGTGTCGGGCATCGGCGGGCTGGGCCACCTGGCCGTGCAGTACGCCAAAGCGGCGGGCTTCAAGACGGTCGCGATCACCCGGTCCGAGGACAAGCGGCGCCTGGCCCTCGACCTCGGTGCAAACGTCGTCGTCGGCTCCGGCGAAGAACTCCGCGCCGCCGGGGGCGCCGACGTCCTGCTGGCCACGAACAACTCCAACGCCGCGGTCGTCGACGCGATGCAAGGTGTGAACCCGCGCGGCCGGGTCGTGCTGATGGGCATCGCGTTCGACGAGTTCACCGTCACCACCATGCCCGTGGTGATGAACAGCCTGAAGATCCTCGGCTCGGCGCACAACGGCACGCAGTACCTCGTCGAGGCGCTCGAGCTGGCCGCCGCGGGCAAGGTGATCCCGATGGTCGAGGTCTACGGCAAGGACCGGATCGCGGACGCCTACCGCCGCGCGGCCGAGGGCAAGGCCCGGTTCCGCGCCGTCGTCAGCTACGCCTGAACCCGAAGGAGCCCGACATGACCGATTCCCACCCGCTGGCCACCGAACCCGGCGGCATCACCGCGTCGCTGCTCGCCCGGTTCAACTCCGGTGAGGTCAGCGCGATGATGGGCCTCTACGAGCCCGGCGCCGTGTTCGTCACCGCGGCGGGGGAGACCCTCACCGAACCCGGCCGGATCGCGCGGGAACTGGAGGCGTTCCTCGGCTACGGCCTGCCGATGGCCGCCACCGCCCGGCACCTCTTCGTCGCCGGCGACGTGGTGCAGATCGTGCTCGACTGGTCGATCGACGGCCCCGGCCCCGACGGCGCACACGTGCACCTCGAGGGCACCGCCAGCGACATCGCGCGCCGCGGCCCCGACGGCTTCTGGCGCTACCTGATCGACAACCCGTTCGGCACCCGGGTCCGTACGTGAACCCCTGACGGCCGGCGCCGATCCGTGGTCGAGCAAGAGTGCGGCGGGCGTGGTGCCGCGCCCACGCCCGCCGCGCCGTCCCGGTCAGCGAGTGGTGCCGGGTAAAGGAAACCCCGCGCAGGACGTCGCCCGCGGGCAGGCTCGTGGCCGTGACGTGGACTCGGCACCGGACCTTTCGCAATCGGGCGCGTGGCGTATATCGGAAAGCGAGCGGGTTATCGGATGGCGTGGCGCCGAATGTGCCGACTTCCGGCGCTACTCGAAAAGCCAGGATTCACTGATCATCCGGCAACTGCCGAAATCGCGACACCCGCGCGGAATCTCAATTGTCCGACCGGAAAAGGACGCGGCCTACGCGAGCTTCCAGGCCACGCACTCCGGGCGAACCCGGGTCGACGCGAACTCCTGCACGGCCCGCAGCACGAGTTCGGCCGGGACGTCGCTGCCCGCGGGCTGCGGGAAGTGGCCGCCCTGGAGGCTGAAGTAGTCGGCGGACGCGGGGCCGGCGCCGTCGGCCGGGAGGTGGGTCGAGCCGTTCTCGCGCCACACCAGCGCGCCGCGGTCGCCGCGGAGGCCCGCGACCAAGTGGGGGATGCCGGAGCCCTGTCCGGCGTAGATCCACCAGACCACGCCCGCGGAGGGTGACGGTGGCACGGCGGCGCGCAGCGCGGCGATCACCGTTTCGGCGGGCACGCCCGTCACGTCGTACCCCGTCCGCCGGTCGCCGGTCGTGGCCATGGTCCGCTCCGCTCTCAAGGAATCGCCGTTGATCCTACTGGTTCGCGATCAGGGTGCGAAGTGTGGAACCCCGACGAACCGTCCTTAAAGGACCTCAAGCGCGGGAATCCCGAAGCCGGGCGGCGCGAACCGTGAGGTAGTGGCGTTCCGGGGTGCTCACGGTGCGGCCGGCGGCGGCTTCGTAGTGGCGGATCGCCGCCGCCGGTTCGCCCGCGCGCTCCAGCAGGTGCGCGCGGACGGCGGCGAGGCGGTGGTGGCCGGCGAGCCGCGCCTCGAGCGTGTCGCACAGGTCCAGACCTGCGCGCGGGCCGTGGACCATCGCCGCGGCGACCGCGCGGTTGAGGGTGACCATCGGGTTGTCCGCAAGCGCTTCCAGCCGCTCGTAGAGCGCCAGGACGCGTGGCCAGTCCGTGTCTTCGGCGCGCAGCGCGAGGTCGTGCGTGGCCGCGATCGCCGCCTGCAGCGCGTACTCGCCGGCCGGGTGCACCGACAGCGCGGCGGTGGCCAGCTCGACGCCTTCGCGGATCAGCGCCCGGTCCCACCGCGCCCGGTTCTGCTCCTCCAGCGGCACGAGCTCACCACCGGGGCCGGTGCGGGCGGGCCGCCGGGCGTCGGTGAGCAGCTCCAGCGCCAGCAGTCCCGTGACCTCGCGCTCGCCGGGCAGCACGGCGTGGAGCAGGCGCGTGAGCCGGATCGCCTCACCCGAGAGCTCGGCGCGGTGCAGGCTCGTGCCCGCCGTGCTCGTGTACCCCTCGCTGAACAGGAGGTACAGCACCCGCAGCACGGAGCGGAGCCGGTCGGCGCGCTCGTCGTCGCCCGGCAGCCGGAACGGGACCCCGGAGGCCTTGATCTTCGCCTTCGCCCGGCTGATCCGCTGCGCCATCGTCGCCTCGGGCACGAGGAACGCGCCCGCGATCTCCGCTGTGGTCAGGCCGCCGACGGCGCGCAGCGTGAGCGCGATGGCCGACGCGGGCGTGAGCGCCGGGTGGCAGCACAGGAACAGCAGGGTCAGCGTGTCGTCCTGGTCCGGCACTTCGGCGCCCGCCGGTTCGGCGAACACCGCCAGCTCACGCCGCTTGCGGGCCTCGTCGCTGCGGAACCGGTCGGTCAGCCGCCGCGCCGCGGCCTGCACGAGCCAGCCGTGCGGGTTGTCCGGCACGCCCTCGCCGGGCCAGTGCAGCGCGGCGGCCAGCAGCGCTTCCTGCACGGCGTCCTCGGCCGCGGCGAAATCGCCGGAGCGCCGCGCGAGCACACCGAGGACCTGCGGCGCGAGCGTGCGCAGCAGGTCCTCGAAGCGGTCACCGGCCATCAGGCCGGGGCGCTCATCACCTGGCGGACCTCGATCGCCTGGCGGATCGGCGTGCCGCCGGCCCCCGGCGCGGCCGAGATGCGCGCGGCGATCTCGAGCGCGCGGTCCTCGGAGTCGACGTCGACGATCCGGTAACCCGCGAGCAGCTCCTTGCCCTCGGGGAACGGCCCGTCGGTCACCACGGTGCCGCCCGCGCCGCCCGACACCACGTTCTTCGCCGCCTCCGGGCCCGCCAGGCCCTGCGCGTCGACCAGCTCGCCCTTGTCCGTGAGCTCGTCGTTGAGCACCCGCTGGAACTCGACGTGCGCGCGGATGTCCTCGGGGGACCACTCGGTCATCGGGACGTCACAGGCCTCGCCGGCCGAGTAGGTCTGCAGCAGCATGTACTTCGTCATCGTGGCTCCTCCGCCCGTCCGGCGTGCCCGATCCGGCACGCTCACTGTAAGGACGGAGCCGCCCCGCCGGCTTCGACACGGCGGGCGAGCAGCAGGTCGCGCGTCACGTCGAGGTGGCCGCGGTGCTGGGCGAGCTCCTCGTACACGTGCTGCAGCGCGACGCCCTGCGTCTCGCCGATCGGGGTGCCGCGGTACTTCGGCGGGACCACGCCGCGGGGCGGATCCGCGGGCACGGCCGCCTCGACGTCCGCGCCGAACTGCTTGCGCGCGGCGCGCAGCCGCTCCAGCAGTGGTTCGACGGGACCGGTGGCCTCGAACTCGGCCTCGCGGTCGCGGTCGACGTCCCGGCCCGCCACGACCTGGCCGCCCCAGAACGTCATCACGCCGAGACAGTGCGTGACGATCGCGTACGGCGAGTTGGCGCCGGGCAGGCCGGGGCGGGTGTTCACGAGTTCGTCGCCGAGGCCGGTGAGGGTGGTGGCCATCCCGTCGAGAGCGCGGTCGACGAGGTAGAGGTATCCGTCCGTGGTGAGCACGCCGGTGAGCGTAACAACCCCGGGCCCGGCCGATTGTCCTTTGTGGACAGAGCGGCGAGGTCACGCACCGATCGCGTCGAGCTGGGCGACGGCGTCGGCGGGCAGCACCAGGTCGGCGGCGGCGATGTTCTCGCGCAGGTGCGCGCGCGACGAGGTGCCCGGGATCAGCACGGTGGTGGCGGAGCGCTGCAGCAGCCAGGCCAGCGCGACCTGCTGCGGCGACGCGCCGAGGCTCGCGGCGACCTTGGCCAGCGTCTCCGACTGCAGGGGGCTGAAGCCGCCGAGCGGGAAGAACGACGCGAACGCGATGTGCTCCTCGGCGCAGCGCGCGACCAGCTCGTCGTCGGCGCGGGTGACCAGGTTGTAGAGGTTCTGCACGGTCACGACGGGCGCGATGGCCTGCGCCTGGGTGAGCTGCGCGCCGGACACCCCGCTGAGGCCGAGGTGGCGGATCAGGCCCTGCTCGCGCAGCTCGGCCAGCGCGCCGAACTGGTCGCCGAGCGGGGTGTCGTCCGTGCCCTCGTGGGCGCCGACGCGCAGGTTCACCACGTCGAGCACGTCGAGGCCGAGGTGGCGCAGGTTCTCGCGAACCTGGTCCTGCAGGTCGGCCGGGTCGAGCGACGGGAGCCAGGACCCGTCCGCCCCGCGGCGCGCGCCGACCTTGGTGACGATGCGCAGGTCCTCGGGGTAGGGGTGCAGCGCTTCCTTGATGAGCTCGTTGGTCACGGCCGGGCCGTAGAAGTCGCTGGTGTCGATGTGGGTGATGCCGCGTTCGACCGCCTCCCGCAGCACCGCGATCGCCTCGTCGTGGTCCTTCGGCGGGCCGAAGACGTTCGGGCCGGCCAGCTGCATCGCGCCGTAGCCCATGCGGCTGAGGGTGAGGTCGCCGGCGAGGGTGAGTGCGCCGCCGGGAACGGTGTCGGCCATGGTCTGTGCCTTTCGTGGTCGTGGAGGCGGTTGCTCCGCCCGTTTGCCACGATGCGGCCGCTCGCGCCGGGCTGGGACGGCCCCTGTTTTCCTGGGAGTGGCAGGGCTAGGCACGCGCCCGTGGCCCGCGGTTACCGTCGCCGGTGTGGACAGCTCCAACGCACTCGGCGACTTCCTGCGCGCCCGCCGCGAGCAGGTGCGGCCCGAGGCCGCGGGGCTGCCCGGCGGGACCGGGCGCCGGGTGAGCGGGCTGCGCCGCGAGGAGGTCGCGATCCTCGCGGGCATCAGCTCCGACTACTACTTGCGGCTCGAACAGGGCCGCGACCGCAACCCGTCGGAACAGGTGCTACGCGCGCTCGCCGGCGTGCTGCGGCTCGACGCCGACGCGACCGCGCACCTCCTGACGCTGGCGCGGCCTGCGCGCAAACGCGCGGCCCCGCGCCGGCTGCCGCCGGGCGTCGAGCGGCTGGTCGACTGCGTGGTGACACCCGCGTACGTGCAGGACAAGCTCACGAACGTGCTCGCGGCCAACGCGCCGGCGACCGCGCTGTCGCCGAGCTACCGGCCGGGGGTGAACCTGCTGCGCGCGGTGTTCCTGGACCCGGCCGAGCGCGCGCTGCGCCGCGACTGGACCGAAGCGACGGAGGAGGGCGTGGCGACGCTGCGCGCCCGCGTGGGCCCGGACGTCGGCGATCCGCGCCTCGTCGAGCTCGTCGGCGAGCTGTCCGTGCGCAGCGACCGCTTCCGGCGGCTGTGGGGCCGCCACGACGTGCGCCCGCGCACCAGCCGCGTCCACCGGCTGAGGCACCCCGCGCTGGGCGATCTGGAGCTGCGGTCGACGAAGCTGACGGTCGACGGCACCGACGCCGTGACACTCGTGGTGTTCCAGGCCGAACCGGGCAGCCGCAGCGCCGAATCGATGGCGCTGCTGGCGAGCCTGAGCTGAGTAGCCCCGCCACTACCAGGAAAACGGCGGTGTAGGCAGGGCCGGCTCGTGCTGCCGAGACTGGGGACATGACCCTCGAAATCGGATTCATCGGCCTGGGCGACCAGGGCGCCCCCATGGCCACCGCCATCGCCGAAGCCGGTTTCCCGCTGCACGTCTGGGCCCGCCGGCCGGCCTCGCTCACCGCCGTCGCGGACGTCCCGCACACCGCTCACGACACGGTCGCCGAACTGGCCGCCGCGGTCGACGTGGCCGCGCTGTGCGTCAGCGAGGACCAGGACGTGCTGGGCCTGCTCGACGGCGGCCTGCTGGCCGGACTGCGCCCGGGCTCCGTCGTGGTCAACCACGGCACTGGCGTCCCGAGCGCCGCGACGCGCATGGCCGAGCTGTGCGCCGAGCACGAGGCCGGCTTCCTCGACGTCCCCGTCAGCGGCGGCCACGCCGGCGCCGTCACCCGCACCCTGACGGCGATGATCGGCGGGCCCGCCGAACTCGCCGATCGCTGCGCGCCCGTGTTCGCGAGCTTCTCCGCCCACGTCCACCACCTCGGCGAGGTCGGCAGCGGTCAGCTGGCGAAGCTGTTCAACAACACGCTCATGATGATGAACCAGGCCAACGTCGAAGAGGTCCTCGCCGTCGCGGCCGCGCTGGACGTCGACCTGCCCGGGCTCGTCGCGGTGCTCAAGAACGGCAGCGCGGGAAGCTTCACGTTGTCCGCGCTCGGTGACGCGATCACCGCCGGGAACGTCGAGCACCTGAGCCGGGTGGAGCTCGTGGACATGGACCTGTTCGCCGCGGCCATGGCCGAACGCCACGCCCCGGCCGCTGCCGTGACCGCCCGCGCGATCGCCGGCGCCGAGGGTTTGGTGGACCTCGTGCGCCGGCTGGAGAAATAGCTGCGAGCTTCGGATTCTGGTGACGTTCACCGGTTCGAGTGAGTCCCGCACCCCGGAAATTGTCGTGCCCGGCTCCTACCGTTCTCGGCGACACCCCGGAAATCCCCGCTCGAGAACAAGGAAACCCACCGCATGTCCGTGGACGACCTCGAAGATTTCGCCGCACTGGAACCGTTCTTCGGCGTCATCAGGCAAGGCCTCGCGGGCCACGTCGAGGGCGAGCACTTCTTCGACCTGCTCGCCGACGACGTGGTCACGGAATTCGTCGTCACGGTGCCCGGCTACCCGCGGCGCGTCGACGGCCGCGCCGCGCTGGCGGAGCTCTACCGCGGTTACGGCGACGCCATCGTGCTCGACGGCGCCGGCGACCTGGCCGTGCACCACGACCGCGAGCGGTCCGTGGTGGTGCTCGAGTACTCGGTGCACGGCCGGCTCGTCGCGACGGGCCGGCCGTACCAGAACCGCTTCGTCTCCATCGTCACCGTCCACGGCGGCAAGGTGACGCACTGGCGGGACTACCTCGACTCCTTCGCCGCCGTCGAAGCGCTGGGGATCGCGGGTTAGCCGCGAGCCAGCCGGGGGCCGATCACGTCCTTGAACGCCGCGACGTCGGCCTCCGGCAGGTCGTAGCCGGACTCGGCGGTGTGCGAGGGGAAGAAGAACACGTGCTCCACCCCGGACTCCTCACGCGCCTGCAGCAGCCGGTCCGCGCAGTACTCCGGCGGTCCGAACAACCCGAACGCCTCGCTGATCCGCTTGGCTTCGGCGGCGGAGAACGCCCTGGGGTCGTGGTCCTCGGGGATGTCGAGGCCCGCCGCGCGCAGCCAGCGGAGGTTCGCCGTGCTCGGGTAGTTGAGGAACGCCTTGCCCGGCCGGAAGTCGCGCCGCACCCACTCGTGCGCGGTCTCGAACGGCTCGATCGCCGTCGGCACGATCAGGATCTCCTGCACCGACTCCGGCGCGCGCCCGGCCCGGGCCGCGCCCGCGCGCACGTGCGACCGCGCCGCCTCGATGCTGTCCGGGTGCAGCCCGGCGAGCATCACCACGCCGTCGGCGACCTCACCGGCCAGCTCCAGCATCTTCGGGCCCGCCGCGAGCACGAAGATGCCCGGCGCCGGCTTGGCGACGTTGTTCATCTTCAGCTCGTGACCGTCCACAGTGGCCGTTTCGTCGGCCACGAGCCGGCGGATGGCCGTGACCGCCTCGCCCAGTTGCTGTCGCTGCCCCTGCGGCCGGCCCGCCTTCTCCACGGACAGGAACCCGGGCGCGAGCGTGAGCAGCACGCGGCCCGGGGCGATCTCGACGAGCGAGTTCGCGATCGCCGCGAGCACGAGCGGGTGGCGCGTCACCGTGTTGGTGGTGGCCGGGTACAGCTCCAGCTTCGACGTCGCAGCCGCGGCCAGGGTCAGCGCGGAGTAGACGTCACGGCCCGAGTGGTGGTGGTCGTGCACGCCGACGCCGTTGAACCCGGCCTCCTCGCACGACACGATGAACTTCGTCAGCTCGGGCAGCGGGCGGCCGACGGGAACCCGGATGTCGACCTTCACGGTCATTTGCGGTCCTCTCTGTGGGAACTCAGGCGGGCAGCGGCTTGCCCTTGGTCTCCGGCAGGAACAGCACGGCGAGCACGCCGAGCAGGTAGATCGGGGTGAAGATCGCGGCGGCGTGGCCGAACCCGCCGACCGCCGACGCGAGCGGGCCGATGAGCACCGCGCCCGCCATCGCGAGGTAACGCGATCCGCTGAACACCACGCTGATGGCCGTCGCCCGGATCGACGTGGGGAACAGCTCCGGCGTGTGCACCGTGTACCAGCTGTAGACGCCGCCGGTCAGGAACCCGGCGATCAGCTGCAGCCACGTCGCCGTCGCCGCGTCGTGCACGGTGAGGAACACGATCGGCACGATCGCCAGGCAGCCGACGAAGTAGACCTGGATCGAGAGCTTGCGGCCCCAGCTCTCGGCGAGGAACCCGAGCAGGATGCAGCCCGCGATCTCACCGAGGTTGTAGAGCGCGCCGGCCCAGCCGGTGTAGAACGCGGTCCGCTTCGGATCGTCGACGAGGCTGCCGACGAAGCTCGGCAGGAACGAGCTCACGGCCCACCACCCGCCGGTGATGGCGATGGACACCGCCAGCGCACCCAGGAAATTGCGCCGCACGTCCGGCGCGAGCAGTCGCCCCGCACCGACGCGGTCGCGCCGCTGCGCCGCCCACCGCTGCGACTCCGGGATGCTGCGGCGCACCAGCAGCACCACGACGAGCGGGAGCACGCCGAACAGGTACATCCAGCGCCACGACAACCCGAGCGTCGAACCGAGCAGCACCCACAGGCCCGACACGAGCACCCCGCCGACGGAGAACCCGCTCTGCAGCAGGCCCGCGCCCTTCGCGCGCCACTTCTCCGGCCACACCTCCTGCAGCAGCGAGGTGCCCACGCCCCACTCGGCGCCGATCCCGATCCCGGTGAGGAACCGCGTGAGCCCGAAGACCCACCAGTTCCCGGACAGCGCCGAACACGCCGTGAACACGCTGTACACCGCGACCGCGGCGATCATGGTGCGGCGCCGGCCGAGCCGGTCGCCGACCACCCCGCCGACGATCCCGCCGGTCGCCCAGCCCGCGAGCGTGATGGCGACCAGGTAACCCTGGTACGTCGTCAGGTGCGGCAGCTGGTCGTGGGGCAGCAGTTCGGTGAGCGTCGGCCGCGCCGTGATCAGCAGCACGAACGTGTCGTAGCCGTCGGCGACCCAGAACACCAGGGTCAGGGCCAGCACACCCCACGCCTTGCGGTCCAGCCGCGGCGCGTTCGCCAGTGTGGTCATGTCTCACTCGTCATTCGTCGAGGTAGGTCCGGATCACCGAGAACCGCAGGTACTCGTCGTTGACGTGCACGACCGTGACGGCCACGGGCTGCTCGTCCGCCTGGATGTGGGTGTGGCGCAGCCGCAGCAGCGGCCGCGTCGCCGGGATCTTCAGCGCCGCGGCCACGTCGGCCGGCGGCAGCACCGGCCGGACCTCGGCCACCGAGTAGCACACCGGCGGGCCGATGTGGCGCTCCACGAACTCGAACGTCGACTGCGCCGGGTCCAGCGCCCGCGGATCGGCCCCGAGCAGCCGGACGGGGAAGTGGTCCACGCTGTGCACGGCCGGCTCACCCGACGCCGCGAACACGCGCTCGATCCGCAGCGCCTGCTCGCCGGCCGGGATCTCCAGCGACGCGGCCACGCCCGCCTCGAGCGGCACCACGCGCTGGTCGGCCGTGCGCACCGACGCCACGTGCCCGGCCTCGGTCAGCAGGTTCACGAACGCGCCCGCCTCGGCGAGGTTCGCGCCGAGGCCGAGCGCGTGGCGGTTGATGAACGTGCCGTGGCCGTGCAGGCGGCGGATGCGGCCTTCCTTCTGCAGCGACTGCAGCGCCGACCGCAGCGTCGCCCGGCTCACGCCCAGTGCGCTCGACAGCTCGGCCTCCGAGGGCAGCCGCAGCCGGCCCTCCTCGCCCAGGCGCGTGATCACCTCGCGCAGCCGGTCCTTGACCTGCCGGTACGCGTCGGTGGTGACGGCCGACAGGTCGGCGGGCAGCGCCGGCTGCGCGGGCTCGGGGTGGATCCGGGTGACCACGGATCAGCCTTCGCCGCGGTGCCCGATCGGGCCGTCGTAGGTGCGCAGCCAGTCGACGAGCTCGCCCAGGCGCCCGACGATGTGGTCGTGGTAGCGCTTGCCCTTGTCCTCCGACAGCCCCTTCGACGAGCTGAACGAGCCGGTCGGGGTGAACGCGCGCTGCTCGTCGCCGGACCAGATGATCTCGACGCCGTCGGGCGCCGGGCCGAACAGGTCGTTGCCGACGAAGCCGCCGAAGACCGCGTCGAAGTCGACGGAGGCGTCGGTGAGGCGGTCGGTGCGGATCTTGCCGGGGTAGCGGTAGTGCACGTGGGAGAGCTCGAGCTCACCGGCGTGGTGCTCGTTGGTCTCCTTGATCGTCGGCGAGGCCGAACGCGCCAGGTGCAGCGGGTCCGCGACGGCGAACAGCACCTCGGGCAGCTCTTCGTCGTGCAGCACGCGCACGGCGCTGTTGAGCGCGGGCAGGTTCGAGCCCTTGTGCCCGTTGAGCAGGATGATCCGGTCGAACCCGTGGCGCGCGAGGCTGCGGGCCACGTCGCGGATCAGCAGCGTCAGCGTGTCCGGGCGCACGGTGATGGTGCCGGGGAACGCGCCGTGGTGCGACGAGTCGCCGTACCAGATCGGCGGCGCGACCAGCACGCCCTTGCGCTCGGCCACGTCCTCGGCCAGCGTGATCGCCACGTACGAGTCGACCCCGAGCACGCCGGCCGGGCCGTGCTGCTCGGTGCTGCCGATCGGCACGATGACGATCCGCTCGCGCTCCAGGTAGGAGCTCACTTCTTCCCAGGTCAGATCCTGGATCCAGACCGACGGCAGGGCTTCCGTCACGTCGCCTCCCAAATGGTGAAACAGGTCGTAAGACGTCAGACGTCTAACTTAAGCTGCCGGGCAACCCCCGCCAATCGCGACCAAGGAGTGGGATGGACGGCGTGACCAGAACCGAGGACCGGCAGGCCCGGCCAGGCCGGCTGCGGGTGCCGCCGCTGTTCGGCGCGGCCCTGCTCATGGCCATGAGCGCGGCGGGTCCGGGGTTCATCACCCAGACCGCCTCGTTCACCGTGCTCTACGGAGCGTCGTTCGCGTGCGCGGTCGTGGTGTCGATGATCATCGACGTCGCCGTGCAGCTCAACGTGTGGCGCATCCTCGGCATCAGCGGGCAGCGGGCGCAGGACCTGGCGAGCAAGGTGTTCCCCGGCGCGGGCCAGGTGCTCACGGCGTTCGTGGTGCTCGGCGCGGTCGTGTTCAACATCGGCAACATCGCCGGCACCGGGCTCGGCCTGCACAACCTGCTGGGCGTCGACCCGCGGCTCGGCGCCGCCATCAGCGGCATCCTCACGATCGGGATCTTCCTGGTCCACTCGGTGCTCACCGCGGTCGACCGCGTAATGGTGGTGCTGGGCTTCGTGAAGATCGCGCTCATCATCACGCTGGTCGTGGCGACGGCGCCGCCGGTCGGACAGGCCGCGGTGGGCACCGTCGACCCGAAGGGCCTGCCGTTCCTGCCGATCCTCACGCTCATCGGCGGCACGGTCGGCGGCTTCATCACCTACTCCGGCGCGCACCGGCTGATCGACGCGGGCTTGACCGGCGTCTCGAACCTCAAGCGCATCAACCGCGGTGCGTGGACGGGCATCCTGGTGGCGTGCGTGCTGCGGATCGTGTTGTTCCTCGGCTTCTTCGGCGTCGTCGCGACGGGTGCGACGCTGGCGAACAAGAACGACGCGGCCGGGTCGAGCTTCCTCGCCGCGTTCGGCACGGTCGGGCTGCACCTGTTCGGCCTGGTGTTCTGGGCCGCGGGGATGACGAGCGTGATCGGCAACTCCTACACCACGGCGACGTTCCTGCAGTCGTACGTGAAGCCGGTGCGCACGCACTTCAACCGCGCGGTGATCGTGCTGATCGGGATCGCGACGATCATCTTCATCGCCGCCGGCCAGACACCGCAGTCGATGCTCGTGTTCGCCGGCGCCATCAACGGCCTGGTGCTGCCCATCGGCCTGGCGATCATCCTGTGGGTCGCGCTGCGGCGCCGGGACCTGATCGCGGGCTACCGCTACCCGAAGGTGCTGCTCGGCGTCGGCCTCGCGGCGTGGCTGTTCACCGCGTACGCCGCCGTCGAATCCCTGACCTCACTCGGTTCGATCTTCTCCTGAGGAGTTCTCTGTGACTGTCACCCCCGCTGTGAACCCGGCCGAAGCGCGCGAAGCGTTCCGCGGCGGCCTTCGCGTGCCGACCGCCGGCTGGGCGCCCGGCTACGCCCAGGCCAACATGATCATCGTGCCGCGCGAGTACGCCTACGACGCGCTGCTGTTCGGCCAGCGCAACCCCAAGCCGTGCCCCATCATCGGCGTCACCGACACCGGCAGCCCCCACACGGACCTCGCCGCGGGCGCCGACCTGCGCACCGACGTCGGCGCCTACCGCGTCTGGCGTGACGGCGAGCTGGTCGACGAACCCGACGACGTCACGAAGTACTGGAACGACGACCTCGTCACCTTCCTCATCGGCTGCAGCTTCACGTTCGAGACGCCGATGCTCGCCGCCGGCATCGAGATCCGGCACATCACCGAGGGCCGCAACGTCTCGATGTACAAGACCAACCGCGAGTGCGCCCCGGCGGGCCGGCTCAGCGGGCCCATGGTCGTCTCGATGCGCCCGATCGCCGCCGACCGCGTCGCCGACGCCGCGCGGATCTCGGGCCAGTTCCCGTCCGTGCACGGCGCGCCCGTCCACATCGGAGCGCCGGAAGCGCTCGGGATCACCGATCTGTCCAAACCGGATTTCGGTGACCCGGTCGACATCCGCGAGGGCGAGGTGCCGGTGTTCTGGGCGTGCGGCGTCACGCCGCAGGCCGCGATCATGACGTCGAAGCCGCCCTTCGCGATCACGCACGCGCCGGGGTACATGTTCATCACGGACGTGCCGGACTACACGCTCGCCGTGTGAACCCCGCCCTGGAGACGGTGACGGTCGAGCAGCTCGCGAAGCTGCTCGCCGCGGGTTCGCTTTCGGCGGTTTCGCTCGCGCGAGCGTGCCTCGACCGCATCGCCGCTCTCGACGACCGGGGCCCCGGCCTGCACGCCGTGCGGCTGATCAACCCGCACGCCCTCGCCGACGCCGCGGACGCCGACCGGCGCCTGCGCGCGGGCGAGCGCGGCGGGCTGCTGGGGATTCCGGTGCTCGTGAAGGACAACGTCGACGTCGAGGGCCTGCCCACCACCGCGGGTTCAGTCGCGCTCGCCTCGTCGCGCCCGGCCGGCGACGCACCGTTGGTGACCGCGTTGCGCCGGGCGGGCGCGGTGGTCCTCGGCAAGACAAACCTCACCGAGCTCGCCAACTTCCTCACCGGCGGGATGCCGGGCGGGTACAGCTCGCTCGGCGGCCAGGTCCTCAACCCGTACGACACGTCCCAGCCGCCCAGCGGATCGAGTTCCGGGTCGGCCGTCGCGGTGGCGGCCGGGTACGCGCCGCTCGCGGTGGGGTCGGAGACGTCGGGCTCGATCCTCGGGCCGGCGTGCGCGAATTCGGTCGTGGGGATCAAACCGACGGTGGGCCTGGTGCCGCGCACGGGTCTGGTGCCGATCGCGGCGAGCCAGGACACCGCGGGCCCGATCGCCCGTACCGTCGCCGACGCGGCCGCGCTCCTGACTGTGCTCGTCGGCCGCGACCACCGCGATCCGGCGACGGCCGGGAACCCGCTGACCGGCCACGACTTCACCGGCGATCTCGAGGCCACCGCGCTGCGCGGGGCGCGCATCGGCGCCGTGCCGGCCCAGGTGCCCGACGACGATCGCGCGCTCTGGGACGCGGCCCTGGCCGCTCTGGAAGCGTGCGGCGCGATGGTGTCCGAGATACCCCTCGACCCGGAGTGCGCCGCTTCCTCGGTGCTGACCTACGAGTTCAAACGCGACCTCGACGCCTATCTGGCCGCTCTGCCCGGCGGCGCGCCGTGCCGGTCGCTCGCGGACGTCATCGCGTACAACGAAGCGCACGCGGCTCTCGCGCTGAAGTTCGGGCAAACGCGGGCCTCGGCTGCTCAGGCCATGGACCTCGACCCGGGCAGCGCCGACACGCGGCAGTACCTCGCCGACCGCGCGCGCGACCTCGCCGACAGCCGGGATCGCGTCGACCGGGTGCTGCGCGAAGGTGATCTCACGGCGCTGCTCTTCCCCGGCCACTCGGGCGCCGACCTCGGTGCTCGGGCGGGCTACCCGTCGATCTGCGTCCCGGCGGGCTATCGCGCCACGGGACGGCGTCCGTTCGGGATCACGTTCCTGGGTCCGGCGTGGAGCGAGCCGGTGCTCGTCGGGTGCGCCTACGCGTACGAGCGGGCAACCCGGCTGCGCCGGCCGCCTTCGGAGGTCAACCCGGCGATGGTCCCGGCGGGAATCGGCTAGCGTGGCGGCCGTGCAGATCTCCGAATTCGGTTCCTGGGCCACGCCGATCACCGCCGACCTGATCACGAAGACCGCTGTCCGGCTGACGGACGTGCGGGCGGACGGCGAGGCCGTCGTGTGGTCGGAAGCTCGGCCGTCGGAAGGCGGCCGCGTGCAGCTGGTGCGGCGGGCGCCCGACGGGACCACCGAGGACCTCCTGCCGGACGGTTTCGGGGCGCGCACTTCGGTCCACGAGTACGGCGGGGCGGACTGGTGGGTGCGCGACGGGGTCGTCTGGTTCGCCAACTGGGCCGACCAGCGGCTGTACCGGCTCGCGCCCGGTGGTGCGCCGGAACCGCTGACGCCGGAGCCCGAAGTCCCCCGCGGGGACCGGTACGCCGACGGCGACCTCACCGCCGACGGCACGCGCCTGGTCGTCGTCCGCGAGCACCACCCGAAGGACGGCCGCGGCGCGGTCGACGTGCGCAACGAGCTCGTGGTGCTCACCGGCGGCGCCGAGCCCGAGGTCGTCGTGACCGGCCCCGACTTCGTGGCGAGCCCGCGGTTCTCGCCCGACGCGAGCCGGCTCGCGTGGGTTGCGTGGAACCACCCGGACATGCCGTGGGATTCGACCGAGCTGCGCGTGCGCGACCTGGCGACGGGGGAGGAGACCGTGGTCGCCGGCGGCGCGGGCGAATCGGTCTCCGAGCCGCGCTGGCACGCCGACGGCACGCTGTACTTCCTGTCCGACCGCACCGGCTGGTGGAACCTCTACCGGCTGCGGCCCGGCCGCACCGTCGAGCCCGCGGTCCTGCTCGACGCCGAGATCGGTGTACCGGGCTGGGCTCTCGGCACGGGCCGCTACGTGGTGCTGGCCGACCACCGCGTGGTCTTCGCCCGCTGGTCCGGCGGCTTCGACGGGCTCGCGCTCGCGACGGCCGACGGTACGATCACCGACCTGGCCACGCCGTTCACCGCGATCAGCGCGCTCCGCCCGGCCGGCGAAGACGTGCTCGTGCTCGCCGGAACGCCGAAAGCCGAGCCGAGCGTGTCCACGATCTCCGCCGACGGCACCGTGCGGACCGTGCGCGAGCCCCACGACCCCGGCTTCGACACCGCCTTCGTGGCGACCCCCGAGGCCATCGACTTCCCCTCGGGCGAACGAACCTCGCACGCGCTGTTCTACCCGCCCGCGAACCCCGGCTTCACGGGTCCCGAGGGCTCGAAGCCGCCGGTGCTCGTGTTCGTCCACGGTGGACCGACGTCACACGCGGTTCCCGTGCTGGCACTGGGGATCCAGTACTGGACCAGCCGCGGCTTCGGCGTCGTGGACGTGAACTACGCGGGCTCCACCGGCTTCGGCCGCGCCTACCGCGAGCAGCTGCACGGCACGTGGGGCCTGCTCGACGTCGCCGACTGCATCGCCGCCGTCCGCCACCTCGCCGCCGAAGGCCGCGTCGACGGCGGCAAGCTGCTCATCCGCGGTGGTTCGGCCGGCGGCTACACCGTGCTGGTCGCGCTCGCCCGCGAGGACACGCCGTTCGCCGCGGGCACGGACCTGTTCGGCGTCGCCGACCTGGAGGTGCTGGCCGCCGAGACGCACAAGTTCGAGAGCCGCTACCTCGACCGGCTGATCGGCCCGTACCCCGAGAAGCGCGACGTGTACGTCGAACGCTCGCCGCTGCACCACGTCGACGCCTTCAGCCGGCCCCTGCTCGTGCTGCAGGGTGCCGACGACCCCGTGGTCACGCCGCGCCAGTCCGAGCTGATCGTCGATGCCCTGCGCGCCCGCAAGGTCCCGGTCGCCTACCTCCTGTTCGCAGAGGAGCAGCACGGCTTCCGCAAGGCCGAGACCCTGCGCCGCGCCCTCGACGCGGAACTCGGTTTCTACGGCCAGCTCCTCGGCTTCCCGCTGCCCGAAGGCGAGGACATCGAGCCCGTCGAGATCGAGAACCTCTAGCCGGCCAAGGGAAAGCCCCGCTCCGGCAGGGCTTTCCCGTGTCCGCGCCACGAGTCGGGCTCCGCGGCGAAACTCGTCCTTGACAACCCCCGGCCCACCCTTCACCCTCTTCAATTAACCGTTCGGTACATTAGCCGACGGGCGAGGCAACGGCGCACCGCAGAGGAGAAAACAGTGAACGGTCGTCCGGATCGGGCGGGCCCCGCCGCGGGCCGGCCTGCCAAGGCGGCACTGGCCGCCTGGATCGGCAGCGCGCTCGAGTACTACGACTTCTTCATCTACGGCACCGCGGCAGCGCTGGTCTTCGGCAAGATCTTCTTCCCGTCGTCCTCGCCCGCTGCCGGGACGTTGCTGGCACTCTCGACGTTCGGCGTCGGGTACGTGACGCGGCCGCTCGGGGCGCTGCTGCTCGGCCACCTGGGCGACCGGTTCGGCCGCAAGCGCGTGCTCATCGCGACGCTGCTGCTCATGGGCCTCTCGACGGTCCTCGTCGGCTGCCTGCCGAGCTACGCGGCGATGGGCGTCGCGTCGCCGATCCTGCTCGTCGCGCTGCGGCTGCTGCAAGGCCTGTCCGCCGGCGGTGAGCAGGCGAGCGCGAACTCGATGAGCCTGGAGCACGCGCCGGAGAACCGCCGCGCTTACTACACGTCCTTCACCCTCAGCGGCACGCAGGCCGGGCAGATCGTGGCCACGGCGGTGTTCCTGCCCGTGGCCGCGCTGCCGCAGGACGCGTTGCTCTCGTGGGGCTGGCGCGTGCCGTTCTGGCTCAGTGCCGTGATGGTCGCGGTCGGCTACTTCATCCGCCGCTCGGTGGAGGAGACGCCGGTGTTCCGCGAGGAGGTCGCGGCGGGCGAGGTCGTCCGGCTGCCGCTGGCGGTGCTGCTGCGCGACCACTGGGCCGACGTCCTGCGCGTGATCGTCGCCGCGCTGATCGCTTCGGTCAGCACGATCTTCACCGTCTACGCGCTCAGCTACGCGGTCAACACGGTGGGGCTGAGCAAGACACCGATGCTGTGGGTCGGCGTGCTCGCCAACGTCGCCGCGGTGATCTCGATCCCGTTGTGGGCCAAGCTTTCCGACCGCAAGGGCCGCAAGCGCATCTTCATCGCGGGCTCGCTCGGCTGCGCGGTGCTCATCTTCGGGTACCTCGGCGCGATCGCCGCGGGCAGCTACGTGTGGATCTTCGTGCTCGGCATCGGCATGTTCGGCGTCGTCTACACGGCGACGAGCGCGATCTGGCCCTCGTTCTACGGCGAGATGTTCCCGGCCCGCGTGCGGCTGTCGGGCACGGCGATCGGCACGCAGATCGGGTTCGCCATCAGCGGGTTCCTGCCCAGCGTGGCGGCCGCGGTCGCCGGTGCCGGCAAAGGCGCGTGGCTCGGGGTCGCGATCTTCACCGCCGGGCTGTGCGTGGTCAACGCCATCGCCGTGGCGACCGGCCGCGAGACCTACCGCGTGCCGACCGCGCTGCTCGGGCTCAAGCAGCCGTCGGCCCGGCAGACCCGGGGGAGCGAGGTCGGCGTCCGGCCGTGAGCGAGTTCGAGGTCCACGCCCTGTGCTACGCCCGGCGCGACGGTGTCCGCGGTGACCACTTCCTCGGCCACGCACCGGATTCCGCCGAGCCGCACCCCACCGCGTACTACGTGTGGCTCGCGAGGTCGCCGGAGCACACGGTGCTCGTCGACGCCGGCCTGCGGCCCGAGCGCGCGGCGCGGGTGCCCGGCCTCGACTACACCGACCCGGTGCGCCTGCTGGCCGGGTTCGGGGTCGGCGCGGAGGCGGTGGACCACGTCGTGCTGACGCACCTGCACTACGACCACGCCGGCACGGCGAGCGCTTTCCCCCGCGCGGTCCGCACCGTCCAGCAGTCCGAAGTGGACTACTGGACGGGCCCGTGGGCCAAGCGGATCACGCGCGAGCACTGGCTCTGCGACGAAGTGGAGCTCCGCCGGCTCGAAGCCGCGGGCGAGCGGCTGCGGCTCGTCGACGGCGACGCCGAGGTCGTGCCCGGCGTGACCGTGCACCTCGTCGGCGGGCACACCGCCGGCACGCAGGTGGTGCGGATCGCGACCGCGGCCGGCCCGGTCGTCGTCGCGTCGGACGCCAGCCACTTCTACGAGAACCTCGAAGCCGACCACCCGGCGCCGCTGCTGCACTCCACGACGGGCGTGTACGGCGGGTTCGACCGCATCCGCGAGCTGGCCGGGCCGTCCGGGATCTTCCTGCCCGGCCACGATCCGCGGGTGCTGGAGCGGTACCCGACGGACTCCTCCGGCCGGATCGCGAGGATCGCGTGAGCGGGTCAGCGCGCGGTCAGGTAGCTCACGAGCAGGTCGCCCAGCATGCGCCGGTGGTGCTCGCGCGTGGCCGGGTCGAGCATGTCGCGGCCGAAGATCGCGTTGAACGTGTAGCGGTTGGCGGTGCGGAACACGCAGAACGCGCTGATCGCCATGTGCACGTCGAGCGCGTCGACGTCGGCGCGGAAGAGCCCGGCGGCGCGGCCGCGTTCGAGGATGCGGGTGAGCACGTCCAGCGCCGGGTTCGCGAGCGTCGAGAGCGTGCTCGACCGGGCGATGTGCTCGGCGCGGTGGATGTTCTCGATGCTCACGAGCCGCACGAAGTCCGGGTGGGACTCGTGGTGGTCGAAGGTGAGCTCGGCGAGCTGGCGGATCGCGTCCACCGCGTCGAGGTGGTCGACGTCGAGGCTCTGCTCGAGGGTCCGGATCACCGTGTAGGCCCGCTCCAGCACCGTCACGAAGAGCTGGTCCTTGCTGGTGAAGTAGTAGTAGATCATCCGCTTGGTGGTGCGGGTCTTCGCGGCGATCTCCTCCACGCGGGCGCCGTCGTAGCCCTTCTCGGCGAACTCCGCCGCGGCGACGTCGAGGATCTCGGCCTTGGTCCGCTCGGCGTCGCGCTGGCGCTCGGCAGCCTTCCCGGTGGCGTCTTCGGGCGACGGTGCGGCCACGGACTTCCCTTCTCCCGGCAGATGGATCTCCTCCCACTCTAGGCCGCGCGACCCGCGCGGCACCGCCACCACGTCGAAAGGAACCCCGTTGTCCCCAGCCACGGTCGTGGACGCCGTCCGCGAGCACGCCCGCCGCACCGGACCCGGTGTGGTGCTCGCCGGGCTCGTCGGCTCGGGCATCGGCCCGTCGCTGAGCCCGCCGCTGCACGAGGCCGAGGCCCGGCGCCTCGGGCTGCGGCTCGCCTACGCCCGCTTCGACCTCGACGAGTGGGGCCTGCCCGCGAGCGCCGCCGGCGACGTCGTGGCGGCCGCGCGCGCCGCGGGGTACGCCGGGCTCAACGTGACGCACCCGTGCAAACAGGTCGTGCTCGCACACCTCGATGAGCTGTCGGCCGACGCGGCCGCGCTCGCCGCCGTGAACACGGTGGTGTTCCGCGACGGAGCGGCGGCCGGGCACAACACGGATTGGTCGGGTTTCGCCCGTGGCCTCGAAACCGGGCTGCCGGGCGTGCCGCTGGACTCGGTCGTGCTGCTCGGCGCGGGTGGCGCCGGTGCGGCGGTCGCGCACGGCCTGCTGACGCTCGGCGCGGGCCGCGTCCGCGTGCTCGATCTCGACGCGGCGCGGGCCGGCGTGCTCGCCGCCGCCCTCTGCGACCGCTTCGGTGCCGGACGGGCGACAGCCGGGGGCCCGCTCGAGGAAGCGCTCGCCGCGGCCGACGGATTGGTGCACGCCACCCCCGTCGGGATGGCCGCGCACCCCGGCCTGCCGGTGCCCGCCGCCCTGCTGGACCCGCGCCTGTGGGTCGCGGAGGTGGTGTACCGGCCGCTGGAGACGGAGCTCGTGCGCGTCGCGGGCGAACGCGGGTGCCGCGTGCTCGACGGCGGGCGCATGGCCGTGTTCCAGGCCGCCGAGGCGCTCGCCCTGTTCACGGGTGCCGAACCCGACGCCGCGCGCATGCGCCGCCACTTCGACCGGCTCGCCGACCCCGGAGAAAGGGAACCCGCCGATGTCCTCGACTGACCCCCAGCCCCTCGAAAGCCGGCGTGCGATCGCCACCGTGTGCCTGTCGGGCACGCTCGAGGACAAGCTCACCGCCGCCGCGGCCGCCGGTTTCGACGGCGTGGAGATCTTCGAGAACGACCTGATCGCCTCGCCGTGGTCGCCCAAGCAGGTGCGCGAGCGCTGCGCCGAGCTCGGCCTGTCGGTCGACCTCTACCAGCCCTTCCGCGATTTCGAAGCGGTGCCGCCGGCCGTGCTGGCGGCGAACTTGCGCCGCGCCGAGCGGAAGTTCGACGTGATGGAGCAGCTCGGCGCGGACACGATGCTCGTGTGCTCGTCGGTGTCGCCGGACGCGGTCGACGACGACGACCTCGCGGCCGAGCAGCTGCACACCCTGGCCGAGCACGCGGCCGGGCGCGGGCTGCGGATCGCGTACGAGGCGCTGGCGTGGGGCCGCTTCGTGAACACGTACGACCATTCGTGGCGGATCGTGCGCCGGGCCGCGCACCCCGCGCTCGGGCTGTGCCTCGACAGCTTCCACATCCTCTCCCGCGGCAGCGATCCCGCCGCGATCCGGACGATCCCGGGCGACAAGCTGTTCTTCCTGCAGCTGGCCGACGCGCCGCGGCTGGAGATGGACGTGCTGCAGTGGAGCCGCCACCACCGGCTCTTCCCGGGGCAGGGCGCGTTCGACCTGGCGGCGTTCACCGGCCACGTGCGCGCCGCCGGGTACCGCGGGCCGCTGTCGCTGGAAGTGTTCAACGACGTGTTCCGCCAGGCCGATCCGCGTCCGGCCGCGGTCGACGCCATGCGATCCCTGCTGGCGCTGGAGGAATCGCTCGGTGCCACCGCCTTGCCGCCCGCGCCGGCCGTGAGCGGGCACGCGTTCACGGAGCTCGCCGTCGACGGCGCGGCGGGCGCCGAGGTGCGCGACGCGTTGGGGGCGCTCGGCTTCGCGCACGTGGGGCAGCACCGGACGAAACCCGTCGCGTTGTGGCAGCAGGGTTCGGCGCGGATCCTGCTGAACTCGCGGGCCGGTGCGGCGGAGGGGACCGCGTCGGTGGCCGCGCTGGCGGTGGAGAGCGCGGACCCGCCCGCGTCGGCGGAGCGGGCGCAGCGGCTGCTCGCGCCCGTCCTGCCGCGGCAGCACAGCGCGGGCGAAGCCGACCTGTCCGCGGTCGCCGCGCCCGACGGGACGTCGGTGTTCTTCTGCCGCACCGGTCCAGGCGAGAGCTGGCTCGACGATTTCGCGGTGCTGCCCGCCGAAACCGCGGAAGCCGGGCTGACGGGGGTGGACCACGTGTCGCTGACCCAGCCGTTCGACCACTTCGACGAGGCGGCGCTGTTCTACCGCGCGGTCCTGGGTCTCGAACCGGATCCGGTCACGGAATTCGCGGCGCCGTTCGGGCTCGTCCGCAGCCGTACGGTCTCCGGCGGGGACGGTGCGGTGCGCATCGCGCTCGACTCCGCGCTGCTGCGCCGCGGCGACTGGGCGCCCGGCGTGCGCGAACCGCAGCACATCGCGTTCACCACGGACGACGCGCTCGCCGCCGCCCGTGCCGCGCGCGAAGCGGGCGCGCCGCTGCTGTCCATTCCGGACAACTACTACGACGACCTCGACGCCCGCTCCGCCCCGCCACCGGATCTGCTCGACGCCCTTCGCGCGCACTCGATCCTCTACGACCGCGACGAACACGGCGTGCTGCTGCACTTCTTCACCGAAGTCCTCGGCGGACGCGTGTTCTTCGAGGTCCTGCAGCGCATCGACGGCTACGCGGGCTACGGTGCCGCCAACGCCCCGGTCCGGATGGCCGCCCACCGCCGCAGCCGCCTGGCCGCGCGGTGAGCCACTGTCCTCACTGGACGGTGTAGGTCTCCAGGGAGTGCGCGATCCACCCGGCCGTGCGGGCGATCACGAACACCGCCTCGCCGGCGCCCTCGGCCATGCCGTGCACGAAGCACAGGGCGCCGAGCGCGAACTCGGCGTTGGGCTCGAGGTCGCGCCGGCGCCGGACGAGGTCGATGGCGGCTTCGACGATCTCCAGCCGTTCCGGGTCGGCGGGCGCCTCGGCCAGCAGGCGCAGCAGCTCGGCAGCACGCGGGTCGTGGCTGCGGTAGCGGGGCTGTCCGAAGCCGGAGAGCCGGTCGCCGCGCAGCAGCCGCTGTTCGAGCACCCGGGACACGGACGCGGGCGACGTGATGTCGCCCAGCCACGCCTGCACGGCCAGGGACGAACCGCCGCCCAGCAACAGTCCACTCGCGACACTCATGCCCGCGAGCACCGCCGAGTACGGGTCCGCCGCCCTGACCGCGGCCTCGCGGACCGCGCGCGTCGACGGGCCGAGCCCGTGGTCGGCGAGCAGCACCAGCGCGGCCGAGAGCACCGCGATCCGTTCCGGTAACGCCGGTTCGGCCGTGAGCCGGCCCCACAGCCGTTCGGCGATGGGCCGGCCGCGTTCGCACTCCGCGCCCGGCTGCGGCAGCGCCTCCACGAACGCCGGTGCCATCGTGCGCGCCGCCGCCAGGACCGACGGCACGGACAGGTCGTAGCGGAACGAATCGCGCGCGCCCAGCAGCGTGGCCGTGACCTTCAGCCGGTCGAGGGGCAGGCTCGTCTCCGGCATCGTGTCCTGCAGCCGCCGGATGGCCGTGACCAGCTCCGGTTCGAGCTCACGCGGGGCCGCGGCTTCGTCCTGGCCCCACAGCAGCTCGGCCACCTCTTCGTAGGACGCGGTGCGGGCGAGCTCCACGGCGTCGCGTTCGCGGTAGAGCAGCGCGTCGCCGTCGAGCCGCGCGACCTCGCTCACCTCGGTGAACGCGGTCGGCTCGTCGTCGCGCAGCAGCGTCCGCGTGCCCTTGCGCTGCCCGAAGCCCTCGACCTCGCTGCGCGCGAGCCAGCTGCGCCGGTCGCGGGGGAGGCGGTGGCGTTTCAGCAGGCCACGGCTGATGTAGGCGTAGACCGTGCTCTGCTTGACCCCGAGGACGTCGGCGGCCTCGGCGATGGACAGCACCTCCGTGTCGGTGCTCACGTGTGGTGACCCCTCCTCCTGCGCGAACTTCGGCTCGCGGCAAGTCTAGTGACCGCGAATCCTTGTCACGGAACAGAAACATCGGGTTGACAAGGGATTCGGACCACAACTACGGTCTCGTCGTTCTCGTCAATGTTGATGCTCAATGTTGATTATATTGATTTTCGAGGTGGAGCGCCAGTGCAGGTTCACGACATCGCCGTCATCCGCGGGGACGGCATCGGCCCCGAGCTGGTCGACGCCGCGCTCACCGTGCTGGGCGCGGTGAGCGGCCGGGCCGGCTTCGAGCTGCGCTACACCGACGTCGACGCGGGCGCCGACACCTACCGCCGCACGGGCGTGGCCTGCTCGCCCGAAGACCTGGAGTACCTGCGCACCGGCGTCGCGGCCACGCTCAAGGGCCCCGTCGGGCTACCCGACGTGCGCTTCCCGGACGGCACCGAAGCCGGCCTGCTCGGCGGCATCCTGCGCATCGGGCTCGATGCGTACGCCAACGTCCGCCCCGCGCTGCTGCTGCCCGGCGTCACCTCGGCGCTCGGCGGGGTGCAGGCGGGCGGCATCGACTACGTCATCGTCCGCGAGAACACCGAAGGCCTGTACGCCTCGCGCGGCAAGGGCGTCGGCAACCGCTGGGCCGTCTCAGACACGCTCATGGCCACCCGCGAGGGCACGCTGCGCATCTGCCGCCGCGCGTTCGAGCTCGCGGCCGCACGCGGCGGGGCGCCCAGCGACGGCAAGCACCGCGTGACCTGCGTGGACAAGAGCAACGTGCTGCGCAGCCACGCGCTGTTCCGCGAGATCTTCTTCGAGGTCGCCGCCGAGTACCCGGACATCGAGACCGAGGTGCTCTACGCCGACGCCGCCGCGCAGGCGCTCGTGCTGCGGCCCGGCGACTTCGACGTGCTGGTGATGGAGAACTTCCTCGGCGACGTGCTGAGCGACCTCGGCGGCGCGACCGTCGGCGGGATCTCGCTGTGCGGCTCCGGCAACATCGGCGACGTCAGCGCGTACTTCGAGCCCATCCACGGCAGCGCGCCCTCGATCGCCGGCAAGGGATTGTCGAACCCGATCGGGCAGATCCTCGCCGCGGCGATGATGCTCGACCACCTCCACCACACCGCCGAGGGCGACCTCGTGCGCGCGGCCGTCGCCGGTGCCCTCGAGGGCGGCGACATCACGCTCCGGCCCGACGGTTCGGCGGCGGGCGGCCCCCGGGCCGTCGCCGAAGCCGTGGCGGGCCGCATCTCCCCGGCTTCCTGAACAGACCGGTCCCGATGAAGAGAACGGAAACCCCCGACATGAACACCGAGCTCGAGTTCACCGGCGCCCGCCGGCGCCGCATCATCATCGCGGCGTCGGCCGGGAACTTCGCCGAGTGGTACGACTGGGGCGTCTACGGCGTCGTCGCCACGATCATCGCCGCGAAGTTCTTCCCCGGCAACGATCCCGCGGTCGCGCTCCTCAACACCTACGCCGTGTTCGCGCTCGGCTACATCGCCCGCCCCATCGGCGGCATCTTCTTCGGCTGGATCGGCGACAAGTACGGCCGCCGCCGCGCGCTGTCGATCTCGATCCTGTTCACCTGCTTCGGCACCGCGCTCATGGGCGTGCTGCCGACCTACGCGCAGATCGGGTTGCTGGCGCCGGTGCTGCTGCTGGTGTGCCGGCTGGCTCAGTCGATGGGCGCCGGTGGTGAGTACGCCAGCGCGATCAGCTTCGTGTTCGAGCACAGCCCGGCGGGCCGGCGCGCCCGCAACGTCAGCTCGCTGATCGCCACCACGTTCATCGGCATCCTGTGCGGCTCGCTGCTGGCCCGGGTGTTCTCGAGCTTCCTGACCAAGGACGAGTACCAGACGTTCGGCTGGCGCATCCTGTTCCTCGTCGGGCTGCCGCTCGCCGCGTTCGGCGTGTACCTGCGCTCGCGGGTCGAGGAGAGCCCGGAGTTCGAGATGCTGGCCAAGGCGCGCGCGAAGGCGAAGGAGACGGCCACGCCGCTGCGCGACGCCCTGCGCCTGCACTGGGTGCCCATCGTCATCTTCATCGTCTGCACCGCCAGCTACGCGCTGCTGAGCACCACCATCACGTCGTTCCTGACCACGTTCCTCATCAACGTCGGCAAGCTCGACAGCACCGAGGCCTACAACGCGACCATCGTGAGCAACGTGCTGGTCATCGCCGGCTCGCTCGTGATGGGCCCGGTCGCGGACAAGATCGGCCTGCGCAAGGCGCTGAGCCTGTGCGGGCTGGTGGTCGCGATCCTCGCCGTGCCGTCGCTGGCGCTCGCGGCCGGCGGCGGGGTGGGCGCGTTCACCGGCGGTGCCCTGATCGGCGCCTGCAAGGGGCTGCTCGCGCTGCCGGCGCTGCTGGCGATCAGCCAGATCTTCCCTACGGCCGTGCGCGTCACCGCGGGCGCGCTCGCCTACAACGTGGCGCAGGCCGTGTTCGGCGGCACGGGCCCGATCATCGGCGTGTGGCTCAACGACGTCACCGGCGGCCCGTACGGCCTCGGGGTGTACCTGGCCGCGCTCGGCCTGATCACGGCGGTCGTCGCGTTCTTCGCGCGGCGCACGTTCGACCACGACGAGGCGGCGGTCCCGGTGACCGGCGCGGTGGCGCCGGAGGCGCGGTGAAGATCCTCCCGCTGACCCAGGGCTACCCGGGCAAGAGCGCGCAGCACGGTGGCCTCGGCTGGAGCAGCGTGACGCTCGTGCGCCACGACGACCGGCTGCTCCTCGCCGACACCGGCTCGTTCGGGATGCGGTCGCTGCTCGCGCAGCGGCTCGCCGCCCACGGCGTGGCGCCGGACGAGGTCACCGACGTCCTGCTCACCCACGCGCACTACGACCACGCCGCGAACTACCTGCTGTTCCCGCGGGCCACCGTGTGGGTCGGCGCGGCCGAGCTGGAGTGGGCGGCGAGCCGGGAACCGGCCTTCGACCCGCTGCCCGAGCTGTACGCGGCCGACCTGGCGAGCAACCCGCGGACCCGCCGCGTGGCGGGTGACGGAGAGATCCTGCCGGGCGTCGAGGCGTTCGCCACGCCCGGGCACACCCCCGGTTCGACGGTCTACCGCGTCGGCGGATCCGTGCTGTTCAGCGGTGACGCCGCGAAGAACCGCGCGGAGCTGCTGAGCGGCGACGTCGACATGACGCTCGACCGCGACGCGAGCCGCGCGTCCGTGGGCAAGATCCTCGACCTGTGGCGGGAACACCCGGACACGCTGCTCGTGCCCGGCCACGACGTGCCGATGCGCTGGCACGACGGCCGTCCGTCCTACACGGACACCCGCAAGGCGGGGATCCGTTCGTGGTTCGGCGAAGACCTCGCCGCGACCACCGAGTTCGACCTCACCGAAGGAGAAGGAAACCGATGACCGGCGACACCCAGATCACCGCCGAGGAACTGCGCGGCCTCGCGGCCCGCGCGCTGGCGGGGAACGGGATGTCCGAAGAGGACTCCGCCCGGGTCGCCGACGTACTGGTGCTCGCCGACCTCTTCGGGATCCGCACGCACGGCGTCGCGCGGATCCCGCAGTACCTCGACCGCGCCCGCGTGGGCGGGGTCGACCTGCACGCGAAGGTGACCGTGGAGCCGGTCGCGCCCGCGCTGTCGCGAGTGGACGGTGCGAACGGCATCGGCCCGCTCGTCGGGTCGCACGCGCTCGACGCGGCGCTGGCCGGCGCCCGCGCGACCGGCCTCGGCGCGGCGTTCGTCCGCGGCAGCAACCACTTCGGCCCGGTGATGCCCTACCTGTTCCGCGCCGCGGAGCAGGGGTTCGCCGCGATCATCGCGAGCAACGCGACCACGACGATCGCGCCGTGGGGCGGGCGCGAGGCGCGGCTGGGCAACAACCCGCTGGGCATCGGCGTGCCGGCGCCGGGCGGTGACCCGGTGCTGCTGGACATCGCGATGAGCGTGGCGGCGCGCGCCAAGATCCGCGCGGCCGCGGCGGCGGGGGAGTCCATTCCGGACACCTGGGCCACCGACCGCGACGGCAAGCCGACGACGGACCCGGCCGCCGCGCTGGAGGGGTTCCTGCAGCCGCTGGGCGGGCACAAGGGGTACGGCCTCTCGGTGATGGTCGACCTGTTCGCCGGCGTGCTCTCGGGCGCCGGGTACCTCACGCGCATCAGCTCGTGGAGCGCCGACCCCGAGCAGCCGCAGAACCTCGGCCACGTGTTCTTCCTGATCGACGCGACGAAGCTCGTGCCCGGTCCCGAGCTGGGCGAGCGGATGGCCGATTTCGCGAGCATCCTGCACACCACCCCGCCCGCCGACCCGGCTCAGCCGGTGCGGCTGCCGGGTGAGCTCGAGCTCGCGCGCTACCGCCGGCAGCTGCGCGACGGCGTGCCCGTCGAGGACGGGGTGCTCGCGCGGCTGTCCGAGTTCGCGGGCACTGTGCGGTGACCGCCGTGCCGTCGGGTGCCTGCGACTGCCACGTGCACGTGTTCGACCCGCGCTTCCCGTACGCCGCCGACCGGGCCTACACGCCCGGCGCGGCGAGCGGGGAGCAGCTGGACGAGCTGCACTGG
Source organism: Amycolatopsis sp. NPDC051903 (assembly GCF_044452505.1). Lineage (NCBI taxonomy): Bacteria > Bacillati > Actinomycetota > Actinomycetes > Pseudonocardiales > Pseudonocardiaceae > Amycolatopsis > Amycolatopsis sp. NPDC051903. The sequence goes on from NZ_JBITBT010000029.1 coordinate 59,655, forward strand.
CGGCTGGGTGTGAGCCGGGCCGTGCTCGTGCAGCCGAGCCCGTACGGCACGGACAACTCGTGCCTGCTCGACCAGCTGCGCAGCCGCGGCGACCGCGCCCGCGGGGTCGTGGTGTTCGACCCGGCCGACGCGCCGCCGCTCGAACAGTGGCACGCGCTGGGGGTGCGGGGCGCGCGCGTGAACCTGGCGACCTTCGCGGTCGACGACCCGGCGGTGGCGGTCGCGCCGCTGCGTGCGACCGCGGCGGTGATCGCGGACCTCGGCTGGCACCTGCAGGTCTTCACGTCGTTGCCGGTGGTCGAGGCGCTGGCGGACGACCTCGCGCGGCTGCCCGTGCCGGTCGTCCTCGACCACTTCGCCCTCGCACCCGCCGCGGCGGGCCCCGGTCGGCTGTCCGTGCTGACCGACCTCCTGCGATCCGGTGCGGCGTACGTCAAGCTCTCTGCGCCGCACCGGATTTCCACCGCGCCCGACCACACCGACGTCGAACCGCTGGTCGCCGCCCTCGTCGCCGCCGCGGGCGACCGGCTGCTGTGGGGCACGGACTGGCCGCACACCGGCGGCCGCCCGCGCACGGCCGCGAACCGCCTGACGGTCGAGCCCTTCGAGCCGATCGACGACGCGCGCGCCGTGGCGCGGCTGCTGGAGTGGACCGGCCCGGAAGCGGGGCGGCGGATCCTCGTGGACAACCCGGCCGGGTTGTACGGCTTCTGAAACCGGGTGGCGTCCGTCTCAGTCGGCGGGCGCTCGTCCGGTTTGCGAGCTAAGTTGCGCGGAACAACCCAGTCTCGGGAGGAGCCGGTGAGCACGACGACCTTCGCCGCGGTGTCCGCCGTCAAGCGGCGCTCGCCCAGCGGGTTCGACGCGGACATCAGCCCGCAGTGGACGATCGGGGGCAAGCCCAACGGCGGGTACCTGCTCGCGCTCGTCGGCCGTGCGGCCGTCGCCGACCGCGAGCACACCGACGTCCTGGCCGCGAGCGCGCACTACCTGCGCTCACCCGACCCGGGCCCGGCCGACGTCGAGGTCGAGACCCTGCGCACGGGCCGCGCCGCCAGCCAGGTCCGCGGCCGGCTCGTCCAGAACGGCAAGACGTGCGTGGAGGCGCTGTTCACCGTCGGCACCCTGGTTCCCGGCGCCACGTACTGGCAGGACGGCCTCCCGCCGGCGCCGCTCGCCGCCGAGGCGACCTTCCGCGTCCCGAGTACCACGCCGGTCGGCGTTCCCGTCGCCATCATGGAAGAGATCGACGTCCGCTTCGATCCCGAGAGCGCCCGCGTCTTCTCCGCCGGCCCGTCCGGCCACGGCGAACTCCGCGGCACCCTCACCCTCCCCGGCGGCGAACCCTTCGACCCGGTCAGCCTGCTCTTCGCCGTCGACGCCTTCCCACCGGCCACCTTCGACATCGCCGCCACGGGCTGGGTCCCGACCCTCGAACTGACGGCCTACGTCCGCGCCCGCCCGGCCCCGGCCCCGGGCCCGCTGCGCGTCCTGCACCGGGCCCACCTCATCGCCGACGGCCGCGTCGACGAGTCCTGCCACCTCTGGGACAGCACCGGCACGCTGGTCGCCCAGGGCACCCAGCTCGCCGGCATCCGGCTCGGCTGAGGCGCCCGGCGGGCGGTGCGACGGCAGCACGATCACGCCGGAGATCGCCGAGGAGTTCTTCCAGCGCACGGTGCAGAAGGCCCAGGGCCGAGGGAGGCGGGGGCGCTCCCCGCCGGGAAGCGCCCCCGCCTGCGGCTCAGCCGAGCGACGCCGCGCGGGCGACGCTGTTGAGCAGCGACGAGTTCATCAGGAACTTCAGCTCCAGCGCGGGATCGTCGCCCAGCGCCGCGAGTTCCGCCAGCCGTTCCTTGCGCCGCACGGGGTCCTTCTCCTCGAGGCGGCGCTTGTTGGTCACCGTCTGCTGCTGGACGAACTCGATGTTCACCGTGCGGCGGCGGACGGTGTAGCGGTCCAGCACGGCTTCGTCGCCGCTGCCGGCGAATTCGTGCAGGGAAGCGGCCAGCTCGACGGCGTCGTGGATGCCGCAGTTGAGGCCGAGGCCGCCGATGGGGTTGTTCACGTGCGCGGCGTCGCCGGCGAGGAAGACGCGGCCGGAGCGGAAGTCCTTCGCCACGCGCTGGTGCACGTTGTACAGCTTGCGGTGCACGAGCTGGTCGGCGGGGTTGGCCGACAGCGCCAGGCCCTCGAGCCGCGACCGCGCGCCTTCGTCCCCGACGGCTTCCTCGTCGGTTTCGCCGACGGTGGTGGGGAAGACCGCGCGCCAGCGGCCCTTGCCGTCGTCGCCGGCGACCTTGAAGAGGTTGACCCACTCGCGCGGGTCGGCCCAGTAGTTGCGGTAGCTGCAGTCCAATTCGGACTGGAAGTCGAACAGCGTGGTGAGCACGAGGAACCGCTCGGGCCACGTGTAGCCCTCGAACTCGATCCCGAGCGCCTTGCGCACGGTGCTGCGCCCGCCGTCGCTGCCCACGACGTAGTCCGCGGTGATCGGGCCGGCGTCGGTGTGCACCGTGACGGAGTCCGCGGTCTGCGTCACGCCCGTGACGCCGGCGCCGAACCGGACGTCCACTCCGGACAGCCGCTCCAGCACCATGTTCACGATCTTGTGCTGCTCGATCTGGACCACGAACGGATAGGGGGTCACGTCGCGCAGCACGTCGTGGTCCAGCCGCGTGATGAGCGAACGCTCGGGCCGGTCCCAGAAGTCGAAGTACCGCGCGACGAGCCCCCGCTGGACCACTTCGTCCATCAGGCCCAGCTCACCGAGCATCGCGAGGGTCGAGGGGTGCACCGTCGCCGCGCGCGGGGCGTCCTCGACCGCCTGCTCCGCTTCCAGCAGCGTCACGTCGAACCCCCGCCGGGCGGCCGCGAGCGCGAACACCGCGCCCACCGGACCCGCGCCCACGACCACAACACGCTGTCCCATTGCTGTTCTTTCCCCTTTCAGGCGAGTTTCGCGAGCCAGCCGGCCACGGTGTCCACAAGCGACTCCGAGGAGCCGTCGAAGCGGTGCCCTTCCGTGCCTTCCGGCGACGGCAGCGACACCGACGTGACCGATGGCGAGAGCCCGTGTTCGAGCGCCGCCTCCAGCCAGCCGGGTTCGAAGTCGTGGATCACGGTGTCGTGCTCGTCGCGCACCATGAGGATCGGGTTCGGCACGCGCGCGACCCAGTCGAGGCTGCGCGCGCCCGCGATCCCGGTGCGCCGGTAGGTCAGGAAGTGCTGCGCCGTCACGGGAACCGAGCGCCCGCCGAGCCACGACATCTCCGTCGAGAGCGTGCGCCCGAAGTCGCCGGCCCGCACGGCCGCCACCGCTTCCTCGGTGAGCGCGCGGTAGGTCGCCTCGTCGTTGATCAGCAGGTGCCGCGACTTCCACGGCAGGTCCGCGAACATCCCCGTCAGCACGACGCCGGCCGTGGTCTCGTGCCAGTGCGTCGCGGCGAACAGCGACACCTGCGACGTGCCGAGGCTGTGGCCGTGCAGCACGATCTTCGAGTACCCGAGCGCGCGTGCCGTCCAGTACGCGGCCTCGATGTCGCGCACCGTCGCGTAGTAGTTGTCCGTGTTCACGGCCTCACCCGACTGGCGCGTGTTGATCGCCAGCACCGGCACGCCGCGGGCGCTCAGCCCGAGCGCCAGCGTGCGCACCGGCAGGCTGCCGATGCTGCCGCCGCTGCCGTGCACGCTCAGCACGAGCGGCGCGTCCGGCAGCGGCTCGGCCGGCACCAGGTGCGCGGCCGGCCCGCTGCGGCCGTCGAGGGAGGTGATCTCGTAGTACTGCAGCGAAACGCCTTCGGGGGCGTGGAAGTCGTGCAGGGACGAAGGCGCTTCGGCGGGACGGTAGGTCACCGCCGCGGCCACGGAGTCCGTTGTGGACAAGTCAGGTGCTCCTGTCACTTCGAGCCGGTGTAGACGAGCTTGCTGTAGTCGACGGTGCCGCCGAACCCGCCGAACTGCTTCATCGCGTCGCCCCAGATCTTGAGGTCGCCCTCCGACACCTCGGTGGTGAACTCGCCCAGCGGCGACTTCTTGGCCTGCTCGGCGGTCACCTTCGTGTAGGCGGCCGACGCCGCGTACGCCCCGTCGGTGTTGCCCTTGATCCACTGCGCCGCGTCCTGGATCGCCGCCTTGAACCCGTCGGCGAGCTTGCCGTTCGCCTGCGTCCAGTCCTTCGTCGCGACCCAGTAGGTGCCGCCGAGGTAATTGGGGCTCAGCGCGCGCTCCGGGTCGCCGAGGCTGCGCATGCCGGCCTGCTTGCCGACGGTGATGAACGGGTTGATCACCTCGACGGCGTCGACCTGCCCGGCCTTCAGTTCGTCGATCATGTTCGGCGTCGGCACCTGCACGAACTGCTCCGCGGCCGGGTCCACGCCGTTCTTCGACAGCCACGCCTTGGTCGAGATGTTGATGTTGCCGGTCAGCGTCGGCGAGCCGATCCGCTTGCCGCGCAACTGCTTCACGTCGGTGATGTCCGGGCGCACGAAGATCTGCACGCTCTGGTCCTCGGGCGAGTCGCCGTTGTTGCCCGACACGGCCACCAGCGGCACTCCGGACGACGACGCGCGCAGCATGATCGGCGCGACGCTGAAGCCCAGGTCGTACTGCTTGCCCAGCAGCGAGGGCACCAGCGTGATGTCGTTGAGCGTCGTCGTCTTCACGCCCTTGATGCCGTGCTTGGCGAAGAAACCCTGTTGCTGCGCGACGAGAACGGCGAGCGAGTCGTTGGTGTTGTTCAGCGCCACGCGGATGGTGCCGTCGCTCGAGGACGTGGAGCCGCTGGAGCCGCTGCACGCGGAAACGGCGAGCGCGCCGGCGAGCAGTGCGGTGGCCAGCGCGGTGATGCGGGTGCCCCTCATGACGCCTCCGTGGGATGGGGGTGGATTGGGGATCGTGTACTGGTTCACTATCCGAAGTAGTTGAGCAGGGACAGTAACTCAAGTTAGCTAATTGCTCAATGCTCCAGCTCAGGCCCTTGGTAACAGCCCTGTTAAGGCTGGATCGAAGACCAAAAAGCACTACTCAAGTCATTGACGTGTGGAAGGTAGACGCCCATCATGGCCAACGCCAGCCCTGAAGGAGGTCCCGAGCCCGTGACCGTAGAAGCCAGCGCACCGGCCACCGAGACGGCGGATGCGTTTTCGTGCAGCAAGCTGTTCGTCGAGTACCGCACCCGGGACCGGGTCCTGCGGGTGCTCGAGGACGTCGGATTCTCCTGCGCGCAGGGGGAGTTCCTGAGCATCCTCGGTCCGTCCGGCACCGGGAAGACGACCCTGCTGCGGATCCTCGCCGGTCTCCTCTCCCCGGGTGAGGGTTCGTCCGTGCGGTTCCGCGGCGAAGAGATCACCGGCCCGCCCTCCGGCGTCGGCATCGTGTTCCAGAACTACGCCGCGTCGCTGTTGCAGTGGCGCACGGTGGAACGCAACGTCGCGCTGGGATTGGAAGGCCGCACGAGCAAGGCCGAACGCGACGAGCGCGTGCGCGAAGCGCTCGAGCTGGTCGGCCTCGGCGACCGCGGGAAGGACTACCCGTGGCAGCTTTCCGGTGGCATGCAGCAGCGCGTGCAGATCGCGCGGGCGCTCGTGATGCGCCCCGAAGTGCTGCTGATGGACGAGCCGTTCGGCGCGCTCGACGCGATGACCAAGGCGCAGCTGCAGGACGAGCTGCTCAAGGTCGCCGCCGTCACCGGCGCCACGGTCGTGTTCGTGACCCACGACATCGACGAAGCCGTGTACCTGTCCGACCGCGTGCTCGTGCTCGCCGGCCGGCCCGCGACGGTCGGGCGTGAGCTGGCCATCGACCTGCCGCGCCCGCGCGACCAGGTGGCCACGAAGGAACTCCCGGCCTACCTCGCCGCGCGCCACCGCGTGTACGAGGCCTTGCGCGCGGAGTCCGAGGCCTCGCGCGTTTCGGAGCCGCAGTGAGGGCCGGCCGGCGGCTGGCCGGGTTCGTCGTCCCGGTCGTCGCGATCCTGCTGTGGCAGCTGGTGAAATCGACCGGACTGCTGCCGTACGACAACATTCCGGCGCCGTCGGACATCTGGTCGGCCACAGTGGACCTGATCACCTCCGGCGAGCTCGCCACCGACACCGCGCACACGCTCGCCGCGTGCCTCGGCGGCTGGGCGCTGGGCTCGGTTCTGGGCCTGCTGCTCGGCTTGCTGCTCGGGCTCGTCCGTCCCGCGTGGACCTACGGCATGGCTTCGGTGGAGGTCCTGCGCGCGCTGCCCGCGATCTCGTTCGTGCCGATCGTGGTGATCCTGCTGGCGCAGACGGTGGAGATGGAGATCGTGATCGCCGCCTGGGTCGCGATCTGGCCGGTGGCCATCAGCACGATCGACGGCGTGCGCGGCGTGAACCCGGTGCACCAGGACCTCGCGCGCACCCTCGGTCTCTCGCCGGTCGCCAAGATCGTGAAGTTCGCGCTGCCGACGGCGTTGCCGAAGATCGTGGTGGCGCTGCGGCTGAGCCTGTCGGCGGCGCTCGTGCTGGCCATCGTCGCCGAGATCGTCGGCGACCCGGCGGGCATCGGCTACGCGCTCGTCGAGCAGCAGCAGTCGCTGCGCCCGGCCGCGATGTTCTCCTACATCCTGCTGACCGGGGTGCTCGGCATCGTGCTCAACTTCGTTCTCGTGTGGGCGCTGCGGTTCGTGCCGGGCGCCCGTCAAGCCGTCCGGGGAGGCGACGATGCCGCGTAAAACCCGCAAGTCCGGGGTCGCGCCCCTGCGGGGGCTGTTGCCGCTGGCGCTGCTGCTGGTGCTGTGGCAGGTCGTCGGTGACAGCTCGAGCACCTTCTTCCCGCCGCCGTCGGCGTGGTTCACGCAGACCCTGGAGCTCACCTCCGGCGGTGCGCTGCTGACCGGGTTGCTCGCCACGCTCGAGACGTTCGTGCTGTCGCTGCTGGCCGCCACCGCGCTCGGCGCGGTGCTCGGCCTGCTGATCGGCCGCGTGCCGATCGCGGAACGGCTGCTCGGCCCGATCCTCGAGTACTTCCGGTTCCTGCCGGGTGTCGCGCTCGTGCCGCTGGCCGTGCTGATCGTGGGCTACACGGAGTCGATGAAGCTCTACGTGGTGGTGTTCGGCGCGCTGTGGCCCGTGCTGCTGCAGGTGCGGGCGTCGGCGAAGGAGGCCGACACCATCCTCTCCGACGTCGCCTCGAGCCTGCGGCTCGGGAAGTTCGCGGCGTTCCGCAAGATCCACCTGCCCTCGATCGTGCCCGGGCTGCTGCTCGGGGTGAAGATCGCCGCGCCGCTCACGCTGGTGCTGGTGCTCGTGGTCGAGATCAGCACGCAGGTGTCCGGGCTGGGCAAGCTGATGGAGACCGCGCAGCAGAACTTCCAGTCGGCGCAGGTCTACGGGCTCGTCGTCGTGGTCGGCCTCGTGGCGCTCGTGATCAACATGCTGGTGTCGGCCGTGGAAGGCTTCCTGCTGCGGTACCGCCCGCAGCACTGAAGCCCGGCGAAGGGCCTTCGGTCCGGTGTGGACACACCCGGCCGAAGGCCCTTCGCCGGGTGCGGAACACCGCGGTGGGGACGAAACCTCAGTGGTGGTGCGCCTGCCGGCCCGCGGCCGAGAGCAGCAGCGCGAGCCGCGGGTCGGAGTCCAGCCCGAGGTAGAAGGAGAACGTGGCCAGCGCGCCGAACTTGCCCTCGTCGGACAGCTGGCGCTGGAAGTGGTTCACGTGGTGGTGCACCGCGTTGTCGATGTTGCGCAGCGCTTCGATGCCGGCCTCCGAGGCGTGCACGGCGATCACCCGGCGGTCGTCGGGGATGCGGGCGCGGTGCACGAGCCCCTTCTCCTCGAGCTGGCGCACCAGCCGCGACGCGAGCGCCGGCGCGATGTCGAGCCGGTCGGCGACCTTGTTCACCGGCAGCGGGCCCTCGGCGCCGAAGATCTGCAGCAGCGCCTGGTGCTGCAGCGGCTGCAGCCCGCCCGCGATCGCCTGCTCGTCGAGCAGCCGCAGGATCTTGCGTAGCACGAACCGCGCGTGGGCGATGGCCTTGACGTGGTTGGCGAAGTCGAGGTCGCTCGCCGCGTGCGCGCCCTTCCCCCACAAGGCGAGCAGCTCGGCGGTCCCGTCCTCCACCGTGATCCCCCTCCGTGATGGCATCTTCAGGTCATTGACCTGAGGACACTATATCAGGGGAGAGCTCAGGATTCGGCGGCCGCGCGGATGGCTTCGGCGATGGCCGAGTCGGGGTCGAGTCCCACGTAGAAGGCGAAGATCGACAGCGCCGACAGCCGCTCGTCTTCGCGCAGCTGGTGCTGCAGGAACGCGACGCTGTGGTGCACCTCGTCGTCGATCTCGGCGAGCTTCTGCGCGCCGGCTTCGGTGGCGACGACGTTGGTGGCGCGGCGATCGCTCTCGGACGCCTCGCGCGTCACCAGGCCCATTTCCTCCAGGCGGCGCACCATGCGCGACGCGAAGGCCGCGGCCACGTCGAGCCGCGCCGCCAGCGTGCTGACGGTGATGCCGCGCGCCTCGTTGGACCCGTACACCTGCAGGAGCGCTTGGTGCAGCAGGGGTTCCAGGCCGTGGTGCTTCGCCTGCTCGTCGACGATCCGCAGCACGCGACGCGTGACGTAGCGCGCGTCGGCGATGTTCTTCACGTACGCCTGGAACTCGCGGCTGCGCTTGGCGTCGCCGATGTCGGCCCACTTGGTGTAGGCGCGCATTGCGTCGTTCATGGGACTGAGTTTCCTCTCGGACGAGCGCGGCGGCGAGCGGACGCGGCGATCATACGTGGCACAGTTTTAGTTGACTAAAGTCAGGTATTATTGTTAGCCTTCTGGCCCAGGAGGTCACCCCATGGCTCTGCATTCCGCGGACAGTGATCCCAGCGGGTTCAAGGCGGCTCTCGGCTCCTTCGCGTCGAGCGTCAACGTCATCACCCTCTGGGACGCGGCGGGCCGGCCGATCGGCATGACGGCCACCGCCTTTTCTTCGGTGTCGGTCGATCCGCTGCTGATCCTGGTCTGCGTCAACCGGTCCACCCGCACCTACGAGCGCATCGCCGAGACGCGCCGCTTCGGCGTGAACATCCTCGGCTCGCCCGCCCGCGAGATCTCGGACCACTGCGCGCGGCCGGGCGCCGACAAGGCCTTGCCGGCGGAGTGGCTCACCCGGCAAGAGGGCTGGCACAGCCCCGCCCTTTCGGGGGCACTGGCGTTCCTGGACTGCGAGATCGACCAGGACGTCGAAGCGGGCACGCACGCCGTGCTCATCGCCACCGTCGGCGGCATCGGGCTCAGCTCGGCGCTGCCGCACCACGAACCGCTCGTGCACTTCCGGGGCAGTTACCGGCAGTTGCAGGCGGGGATCCACCACCCGCGGCCCCGGCCGCTACCGATCGCACTGGAGGAATCGGCGTGACGCGTTCCGGCAAGGACTACGTCGAAGGACTGCGCGACAACCGGCGGGTGTTCGTCGACGGCGAATACGTCTCCGATGTCGCTTCGCACCCCGCGTTCAAGGGGGCCGTCGAGTCCATCGCGCGCGTGTACGACGTGGCGCACGACCCCGCCAACGCGGTGGAGATGACGTTCCCGTCGCCCGTCACGGGGGCGCCGGTGAACCTGTCGTACCTCATCCCGCGCGGGGAGGACGACCTGCGCCGCCGCCGCGTGGCGCTGCGGAAGACGGCCGAGGCCACGTTCGGGCTCATGGGCCGCGGCCCGGAGCACGTCGCCGGGTTCCTCGCCGGCTGGGCGGGCCGCTCCGACGTGTTCGCGGCCGGCGGGCAGCGGTTCGCCGACAACGTCGTGAAGTTCTACGAATACGTGCGCGACAACGACCTCTACTGCTCGTACGCGATCGTGCCGCCGCAGATCGACCGCAGCAAGCCCGCGCACCAGCAGGCCGACCCGCACCTGTACGCGGGGGTCAAGGAGGAGCGCGAAGACGGCATCGTGATCGCCGGCGCGCAGATGCTCGGCACCGGTGCCGCGATCTCCGACTACCTGGTGCTCAGCTGCATCGTGCCGCTGCAGCCGGGTGACGAGGACCAGGCGATCTCCGTCGCCGTCCCGATCGGTGCCGAGGGGCTGAAGATCTACTCGCGGCGCAGCTACGCCGAAGCCGCCACGAGCGTGTACGACTACCCGCTCGCCAGCCGCTTCGACGAGACCGACTCGCTGATCGTGTTCGACGACGTCTTCGTGCCGTGGGAGCACGTGTTCGTGTTCCGCGACCGGCAGATCACGAGCGACCAGTGGAGCCGCACGCCGGCGCACCTGCTGGGCAACAACCAGGCCCAGATCCGCTTCTCCGTGAAGCTGGACCTGCTGGCGGGTCTCGCCCTGCGCGTCGCGCGCATGAACGGCTCGGACAAGTTCCCGCCCGTGCGCGGGGTGCTCGGCGAACTCGCCGCCCACGCGGCGATGGTGGCGGGGCTCGTGTACGCGCAGGAGCAGCACTGCGAGGTCGACGAGAAGGGCGTGGCCTGGCCCGGTCGCGAGGAGTGCTACGCGACGATGACGCTGCAGTCGGACTTCTACCCGAAGCTGCTGCACCTCGTCCGCGACCTCGTGGGCGGCGGCGTGATCCAGCTGCCGTCCTCGGCCGCTGACTTCGCCAACCCCGAGGCGCGCGCCGACTTCGAGCGGTACGTGCAGTCGCCCGGGCACCCGACCGTCGAACGCGTGAAGCTGCTGAAGTTGGTGTGGGACCTCATCGGCTCGGAGTTCGCGAGCCGGCACCAGCAGTACGAGATGTTCTACGCCGGGGCGCCGTTCCTGGTGAAGTCGCGCATGAGCCAGATCTACGACTTCTCCCGCGCCGAGGCGCTCGTGGACGGCGCGCTCGCCGGCTACGACCTCGACGGCCGCACGGAGACCGTGCAGGCCTGAGCGGGGCCCCGCGAGGGGCACACAGACCGCGGGGCGCCCGGCGAACGCCGGGTGCCCCGTTTCCACGTGCGCGTGCCGGATTTCGCGTGCGGACACGAGAAAGGGCGCCCGGCCGGGACCGGGCGCCCTTTCTCGTGTCCGCTGTGGACGGTTCAGCTCGTGCGGTAGCGCACCTCGAACGTGAGGCAGCCTTCCTCGCTGGTCCACGGGCCGTGCTCCATGCCCGGCGGGCGGCAGGCGTAGTCACCGGCGGAGAAGGTCTCACCGAGCCGCGTGTCGGTGAAGGAGCCCTCGAGGATGTAGACTTCTTCCCAGAAGTCGTGCACCTGCACGCCGTTCGGGGTGGTGTCGGTGCCGGGCTCGAAGCGCAGCATGCGGGTGGCGACGCCGGTGTCGCCGTCGGCGGCGAGGATGCGCTCGGTCAGCTGCGGCACGACACCCGCGCAGGGGGTGAACTCGACCGTCTTGGTGGGGAAGAACTCGTGTTCCGGCTTGGCCATGGGGGTTTCTCTCTCTCCGGTTCGGGGTCAGGACACCGAGTAGGTGTGCGTGAGCTCGGGACCGCCGGGCAGCGTCAGCGACAGCGTCCAGTCGCGGCCCGGCACGAACTTGCCCTCGATCAGGGTCAGGGTGCCGCAGAACATCACCAGGTCGCGCGAGTCCGAACCCCGGTGCAGGGCGAGCACGTCGGTCGGGATGCGCAAGGCGCTCAGCGGGCCGTGCTGGTAGCGCACGCCGTCCACAGTGGATTCCGCGACGATCGCGTCCCAGTCGGGGTTCTCGATGGGCACCACGGTGGCGCCGAGCGGCTTGGGGCACGCGGCCTTCGAGTCCTTGACGCTGGAGGTCTCGATGTCGCGGTCGGTGTGGTCGGAGCCCACCGTGAGGTACAGCTTGCCGCCGGCGCGCACGAGCACGGGCTCGACTTCGCCGGAGGTGTTGGTGCCCGACACGGAGATCGTGGCGGCCTGCGTCGCGAGCGCGGCCTCGAGCTCGTAGAACGCCGGGACGGAATCGGGCGGCGGCACGCCGATGGCGGCGAGCTCGTCGATGTGGTGCTTCACGGCGGCCTCGTCGCGGCCGGTGTACCCGGCGACCACGAGGTCGAAGTCGGTGACCGTGACGGTTTCGCCCGTCCGGGCCACGGTGAAGGTGAGTGCGGTCATGCGTGCGCTCCTCGTCGGGTCAGTTCCTGGTAGCTGGGCAGCCGGTCGTCGAGCACGGGGAACTGCTCGCGCGTGGCCGGGACGACGCCCGGGTCGGCGTCGCACCACGTGATGCCCTCGTCGGTGCCGGCTTCGGCGAGCACGGTGCCCCACGGGTCGACCACGCGGCTGTGCCCGCCGAGTTCCACCCCACCTTGGCTGCCGGTGGCGTTGCACGCCACCACGAGCACCTGCTCCTCCACGGCGCGGGCCGTGGTGAACAGCTGCCAGTGCGCCAGGCGCGCCGCGGGCCACGCGGCGGGCACGATCACGAGCTCGGCGCCGGCGTCGACGAGGCAGCGCCACAGCTCGGGGAAGCGCAGGTCGTAGCACGTGGTGCCGGCGACGGCGCCGAACGGCGTGGCCACGGCGGACACCTGGTCACCGGGCTTGAGCAGCTGCGCTTCCTTCGACTGGTAGCCGAACACGTGCACCTTGCTGTAGCTGTGCACGAGCTTCCCGGCCGGGTCGAACAGCACGGCGGTGTTGCGCAGCGCGCCGTCGGGCAGCCGCTCGACGAAGCTGCCGCCGTGCAGGTACGCGCCCGTCTCGCGCGCGAGCGCGCCGAGGCGGGCGAGCGACGGCCCGTCGGCCGGTTCGGCGTCGCGGGCGTAGTCGTCGAAGGCGAAGTAGCCGGTCGCCCACAGCTCGGGCAGGACGATCAGATCCGCCCCGGCGGCCGAGCGGACGAGCCCGGCCACCCGGTCGAACCGGGCGGCGACGGGCTCGTCCTGCGGGCTCGCGATCTGGACGAGCGCGATCCTCACGAGGCCTGCCACAGGTCCCGCGCGGCCGCGGCGACCATGTCGTCGTACGTGAGTTCGCGCTCGGTCAGCCCGGTCGCGCGGGCGAACCCGGCGAGCCCGGCCGCGGCCTCGGGCGAGATGGCGGGCTCGTAGAACGGCCCGTCACGCTCGATCAGGCCCGCGATGAGCCCGGCTTCCATCTCCGGGAACAGCGCGGTGCCGACCTTGGTGGCCAGCGACGGGTCGCGCCGCAGCTCGCGCTGCGCCCGCAGCACGCCGCGGGTGACGGCGGCGGTCTCGTCCGGCCGCTCGGCCGCCGTCCGGCCCGTCGTCATCAGCGCCGGGAAGGTGTACAGCGCGGCTTCGCCACCGTCGCGGCGGGCGTCCACCACGACCTTGCCGACTCCGCGCCGCACCGCGACCTCGGTGCCCATCCCGTTGGCCCAGAAGGCGTCGATCTTGCCGTCGGCCAGGGCTTGGGCGGCGGTGACGCCGAAGGAGACGTCACCGGCGACCCCGGCCACGGGCGCGATGGTGACGCCCGCACCGGTGAGGTCCGTGCCCGCCGCCTCGAGCAGCCGGCGCAGGCCGAGGTCGGGGCCGGGCGCGGCGCCGATCCGGATGTCCCGCAGCTTCCCGAGGTTTTCGCGGGTCACGTCGAGGTCGGGCCGCACCACGAGGAACCAGTACATGTTCTGCGCGAGCGCGGCCAGCAGCTTCTGGTCGCCCCACGCGGGGTCCGCGTAGAGCGGGGCGTGGGCGCAACCGGCGAGGAAGTCGATCTGCCCGTCGCGAAGAGCAACCGCGGCGTCGGTGACGGGGAAGAGGAGTTCGAGCTCCACGTCGAGTCCCTCGTCGCGAAGGAATCCCAGCTCCACCGCGGCGATCGCGGGGAAGTAGGAGTTCGAGACGAGGTCGGGCACGGCAAGGCGCATGGCGGCCTTCCTGGTCAAGAAATTAACAGTACTCAAGTAATGTACTTAGCTTAGTATTTAGGGTCAAGCTGGCGCGTCACGGCGGCCGGCTCGGGTGCCCGAACGGCCCTCAGCACCACCACCGTGACCGAGCACAGCACAGCCGGCACGGCGAAGACCAGGAAGTACACCGGGAAGGGCAGCGAGGCGGCGAGCAGGTACCCGCCGATGAGCGGCCCGAGCAGGCCGCCGAGCCGGCCGATGCCCAGTGCCCAGCCGAGCCCGGTCGCGCGGGCCTCCGGGCCGTAGGTCGCCATGACGAGCGTGTGGACCACGTTCTGGCCGCCGATGATGAACGCGCCGGCCAGCGCGTTGAGCAGGTACAGGGCGACCACGGACGTGGCGAACCCGAACAGCACCAGGCACACGCCGCCGGCGGCGAACGCGATGGCGAGCGCGGCGTACTGGTTCATGCGGTCGAGCACCCAGCCGAGCACGAACCCGCCGAGGGTGGCCGCCGCGGCCTGCTCGATCGCGTAGGAGTAGCTGCCGACCAGGCTCAGGCCGTGCTTCACGAGCAGCGACACCATCCAGAAGTCGAGCGCGTAGACCACGAACTGCAGGAAGAGGTACAGCAGCGAGATCGTGAGGGTGGAGTTGCGGTAGCGCGCCGTCCACAGGGTGCGCAGCTGGATCTGGCCGTCCTTGGTGCGCGGACCGGTGAAGAACTCGGCGGGGTCGGCGGCCTGCGCGGCCGGCCAGATCGCCGGGTAGACCTTCTTGACGGTGGCGAGGGCTTCGTCGTACCGGCTGCGCGTGGCGAGGAACTGCGGGGTTTCCGGGACGAACCAGGCGATCAGGGCCGCGACGATCAGCGCCGCGTAGGAGAGGTGGAACAGCGGCCGCCAGCCGAAGTTCGGCACCAGCAGCGTGGCCGCGACGGCGGCGAGCACGAAGCCGAACGTGAAGCAGCCGGCCGACACGGCGATCATGCGCCCGCGCCGGCGGACGGGCACGTATTCGCCGAGCATCGCGATCGTCGCGGGCAGCACGCCGCCCATGCCGATGGCGGCGCAGAACCGCAGGATCGCGAACTGGGTGTAGTCGCCGGCGAACCCGGCCGTGCCCATGAAGACGGCGAACACGGACACGCCCAGTACGAGCATGCGCTTTCGCCCGAAGCGGTCGCCGAGCGCGCCGAGCCCGACGGCGCCGATGAACAGGCCGACGAACGTGAACGAGGCGAGCAGTCCCGCCTGCACGGGGGAGATGTGCCACTCGGCGACGATCTTGGGCAGCGCGTAGGCCAGGGCCTGCAGGTCGTAGCCGTCGAAGATCACCGCGGCGCCGCCGATCGCGGCGATCGCGAGGACCCGGGACGTCAGTGGGGTCTCGGTGAGACAGTGGTCGAACGTGGCAGCGGGTCGCATCCGCGCTCCTCGGCCCGGGCGGCACCCAGCACGCGACACATCACGGTGTCGCCGGTGGGGGAACGGGTGCCGCGAGTGGACAGGATTTATTTAACTTTAGTACCTGACTTGACAGCCATAAATGATGCGGGAGACGATAGGTCGAGCCCGGCCGGGTGTCAACGCCGAACAGGGGAGCCGCCCGGATGATGCGGAACCGAGACGCACGGAACCCCGTTGCCGGCAAAGAAAACCGTACTGCGGTCCCGGTGTGGCGGAGCCGGTTTCGAGGCCCTTCGCACGTTTGTTAACGGCTCCGGTAACACGGAGTCCGTGAGTTTTTCCCGCTGACGAAAGAGGAACGGTGACGAGCGCGAACGAGTACCCCTACGGTGACCTCCGGGAGTACCTGGCCGAACTGGACCGCCGGGGGCTGCTGGTGCGGGTGACCCGGCCCGTCGACAAGGACACGGAGCTGGTTCCGTTGGTGCGCCTGCAGTTCCGCGGGCTGCCGGAGGCCGAGCGCAAGGCGTTCCTCTTCGAGAACGTGACGGACGGGTCGGGGCGCAGCTTCGAGGGCACCGTGGTGATGGGCGCCTTCGCTTCGTCGCGCGCGGTGTACACGACGGCGCTGGCCGCCAAGCCCGACGAGGTCGCCGGCCGCTGGGCGGCCGCGTTCGCCAACCCGATCGAACCCGTCGTGGTCGAGACGGGACCGTGCAAGGAGAACGTCCTCAGCGGACAGTCCCTCCTGGACTTCCGCGGCGTCGACGGCTTCCCGCACCCGATCTCCACGCCCGGCTTCGACCCGGCGCCGTTCCTCACCGCGCCGTACTGGATCACGAAGGACCCGGAAGACGGCACGTACAACGTCGGCATCTACCGCGGCATGGTCAAGGGGCCGGACCGCATCGGCCTGCAGATGGACACGCCCACGCAGCACATCGCGATCCACCTCGCCAAGGCCCGCCGCCTCGGCAAGAAGCTCGAAGCCGCGATCGTCCTCGGCGCGGTGCCCGCGGTCGGGTTCGCCGGTGCGCAGAAGATCCCGTTCGGCGTCAGCGAGTACGCCGTGGCCGGCGGGCTGATGGGCCGCCCGCTCGAGGTGGTGCGCTGCGAGACCGTGGACCTCGAGGTGCCCGCGCACGCCGAGATCGTGCTCGAAGGCGAGATCGACCCGGAGCACCTCGAACCGGAGGGCCCCTTCGGTGAGGCGAGCGGGTACATGGGGCCGCAGACGAGTTCGCCGGTGTTCCGCGTCCGCTGCATCACGCACCGCACGGCGCCGGTCGTGCAGGCGTTCATCAGCGAGTTCCCGCCGAGCGAGTCGACGCTGATGCGCAAGATCGCGTTCGAGAACGTGTACCTGCGGTTCCTCAAGCAGGCGTGCAACATCAACGCGGTGCAGCGCTTCGTCACGCACGAGAGCGGCACCTGCAACATGTTCTTCGTGATCCAGCTGAAGAACCCGACCCCCGGCCAGGCGCGCCAGGCGCTCTACGCGGCGTCCGGGTACGAGGCGTCGATGGGCAAGACGATCATCGCCGTGGACGACGACGTCGACCCCGAAGACCTCAACGCGGTCGCGTGGGCGATGAGCTTCCGCATGCAGCCCGCGCGCGACGTCACCATCCTGCCGGGCAAGCTGCCGCGGCTCGACCCGTCGGCGGCCGAGGACGGCAGCCTGTCCTCGGCGCTGCTGATCGACGCCACGCGCAAGCGGCCTTACCCGCCGACTTCCTTGCCCGCCAAGGAATTCATGGAACGCGCGCAGGACCTGTGGCAGGAGCTGGGGCTGCCGGAGCTCACGCTCGCCGAACCGTGGTTCGGGTACGAGCTGGGCGCCTGGTCCGACGCCGACCGCCAGGCGGCGGCCGACGCCGCACGGGGGCGCTACGCCGGTTCGTGACCGTCCACCGTGGTCCTGACGGACCGGGTGGACACAGTGGACACAGTGGACACGGTGGGCTCAGGCGGTGACGTCGTAGAGCTCCACCGTCCGCTCGTCCAGCAGCGGCACGATGCCGTCGAGGACGAGCCGCTTGAAGTGCTCCGTCTCGCGGTGCTCGGCGAACGCCTCCCGCGAGACGTAGCGCTCGAGCAGCACGAGCGAGCGCGGGTCGTCGAACGAGCGGTACACGTCGAACGACACGTTGCCCGGCTCCGTGCGCGCGGCCTTGGCGAGCTCGGGCACCAGCGCCCCGACCGCGTCCTCCTGGCCGGCGGACACGGTGTAGCGGGCGATCACCTGCAGCTGGGTCATGCTTCTCCTTCTCCTCGGGGTTCTTCTCGGGGTTCGGCGAACGTCGTGAGCTGGGTGAGGGCGCCGTGGAGGGTGGCGTCGCCGGTGGCGCGGGCGAGCAGCGAAGCGCTCTGGTCCGCGGCGAGCAGCACGCGCGCGAGGTGACCGGGATCCGCTCCGGGGGCCAGCTCGCCGCGGTCGCGCATCGCCTGGAAGCCACCGCGGAACAGCTCGGTCCACCGGTCGAAGCCGGCTCGCCCTTCGTCGTGCCCGTCGAGTTCCGACTTGGCGAGTTCGCCGCGAGCGCGCCGAACTCGCCGGGCCGGACGTGCTCGGCCCAGCTCCGCAGCCGGTCGAGGCTGTCCTGGCTGGGCCCGGCGGTGCGCCGCCAGCGCCGGGCCGGCCCGCCACGCCAGCGCGGCCCGCACCCACCCGGCCTTGTCCGGGAAGTAGTGCGTGAGCTGCGAACCGCTGACGCCGGCCCTGGCCCGCAGCTGCTCGTTGCTGGTGCCGTGCGCCCCGCGCTCGGCCACCAGCTCCGCCGCCGCTTCGACGATGCGCGCCCGTGTCGCCTGTCCCTTCGGGGTCAGCCTGGGCGCGTGCACGAGCGCGACTGTAGTCGAGGAGTGGGCCTGGCGGGCCCGGTCTTGTGGTCGCCCACTGTGAAAATAAAGTCGACTCCAAATTTGGAGCATGCCACAATGTCGGACGTGGCCGAGGGACTGAGGGAGCGCAAGAAGCGGCAGACGCTGCGCCGGATCTCCGACGTCGCCATCGGCCTGTTCGCCGAACGGGGCTTCGACGACGTGACGATCGCGGAGGTCGCCGAGGCCGCGGACGTCTCGGAGGGCACGGTCTACAACTACTTCCGCACCAAGGAGGACCTGGTGCTGCCGCCGCACGAGGCGTCGCCCCGGCGGCTGGCCGACGTGGTGGCCGGGCGGTCCGCCGGCCAGTCGGCGGCCCGCGCCGTGCTCGCCCACCTGCGGGCGGAGGTGCGCGGCCGGGAGCGGACCGTCGGGCTGACCCCGGGGTTCGGGCGCGTGCTGGCGATGATGCTCGCGACGCCGACGCTCGCCGCGCGGCTGGGTGACCTCGCCGGCCGGATGGTGGACGAGCTCGCCGAGCTGCTCGTGGCAGAGGCGGGCGCGGCGGCGGGGGACCGGCGGCCGCGGCTGGTCGCGAGCCAGCTCGGGTGGGTCCACTCGCTGGTGTTCGCCGAGATCGGCGCGCGGACGGTCGCGGGGGAGTCCGCGGACGACATCGCCGCCGCGGCCGAAGATCTGCTCGACGCCGTCGAAGACCTGCTCGGCGACCGCGTGCTGGAGTACGCCGTCCGGGCCGATTCCGGGGAGGACGAATGATGGAGCGCGTGCGGCTGACCCGCTACGTCTCGCCGTTTCGCGAGGGCGGGTCGCTGCCCGGCCTGATGGAGGCCGACGACCTCGGCAGCTACGTGGTCAAGTTCCGCGGGGCCGGGCAGGGTCCCAAGGTGCTCGTGGCCGAGGTGCTGTGCGCCGGGCTCGCCGGGGTCCTCGGGCTGCCCGTGCCGCGGCTCGTCGAGGCCGGCCTGGACGCGGCGTTCGGCCGGCTCGAGGCCGACCCCGAGATCCAGGACCTGCTGCGCGCGAGCACGGGACCGAACCTCGGCGTCGACTTCCTGCCGGGCGCGCTCGACTTCTCGGCGCGCGCGTTCCCGGTCGATCCGGTGTTCGCGAGCCGGGTGCTGTGGTTCGACGCGCTGACGAACAACGTCGACCGGTCCTGGCGCAACCCGAACCTGCTGTGGTGGCACCGGAAACCGGTGCTCATCGACCACGGTGCGGCGCTCACGTTCCACTACAACTGGGCGGGCGCCGGCGCGTTCGCGACGAGGCCGTACGCTGCCGATGACCACGTGCTGCTGGGTTTCGCCTCCGGTGTGGACACTGTGGACACCGCCGACGCCGCGCTGGCGCCGTTGCTGGACGAGGACGCATTGCGTACCGCGGCCGCCGCGGTGCCCGACGCCTGGCTGGAGCCGGAGGCGGGGTTCGGCAGCGCCCAGGACTTGCGGGAGGCGTACGTGACCCAGCTTTCGGCGCGGCTGCGCGCGCGGGACGCGTGGCTGGCGCCGTTGCGTGAAGCCGTTTCCGGGGTCCGCGCGTGAGCACCGTGTACGAGTACGCGGTGCTGCGCGTGGTCCCCCGGGCCGACCGCGAGGAGTCCCTCAACGGCGGCGTGCTCCTCTACTGCCGCGACCGGAAGTTCCTCGCCGCCGGCGTCGAGCTGGACGAACACCGCCTGCGCGCACTCGACCCCACCGCCGACGTCGAGACCGTGCTCGCGCTGCTGTCCGCCGTCGCCGACGGCTGCGCCACCGCCCCGGACCCCGGCCGCCACTTCCGCTGGCTCACCGCGCCCCGCAGCACGGTGGTCCGGCCGGGCCCCGTCCACACCGGCTTCGCCGACGATCCGGCCGTGGAGCTGGACCGGCTGCTGACACTGCTGGTGCGCCCGCTCGGCTGAACTCGCCGAAACCGGTTCGTGGTCACGAAACCCAGGCCTTCGTCCGCCGCCCGCTCGCCAGCCCCAGTGCCAGCAACGGGAACAGCCAATCCCCGTACAGCAGCAGGGCGATGGGCTCGGTGAGGACCCGAGCGCCGTCGAGGGGGATCGCGCCGATGACCACGGTGACCAGCACGACGAACAGCCGCAACCCCGCGCCCGCGATGATCAGCCGGCGGCCGAGCCGGAAGCGGCCGACGGTGAACACCGCCCCGGCGAAGCAGCAGACGGCGCACAGCACCTGGCTCACCAGGCCGCCGAGGGCGCTGAGGGACAGCGTCCCGTCCAGCGTCGGGCGGAACGTCGAGAGCAGGGCCCACGCGTCGAAGCCGCCCCAGCCTTCGGCGTCGAACCCGGCCGGTGACAGCGCCAGGAACAGCACCTCCCGGACCGCCGCCGCCAACCCGAACACGATCGCCAGCACCGCGCCGGCCGGCGGCCGCCGGAGCACCTCGACCTGCTGTTGTGTCACCACGTCCTCCTCGTTCCGCGTCCGCCGGAACCTAGGGCGACCCCCGGGGGACCGGTCCCGGTGGCGCGAGGAGGTAAGCTGGGTTTTCGAACACCTGTTCCCCTGGTCGGGGTGCAGGCCGGAACACGCTGTCTTCCCCGCGGCGCAACTCCACGCGAGCGAGGACGGTGCGGTGGACCAGCAGGACCGGCGAGGCGGCTTCAACAACCCGCTCATGCGGTGGGCTGAGCTGGAGCGGATCGCGGCGGGGCGCGCGCCCGTGCGCGGCGACGGCGGGGACTCGCCCGCGTGGTCGCGCAAGCGGGAGGGCTACCGGCCGCCCGAGCGGCTGCGGCCGCAGGCCGACATCGAGGCCGACGGACCGCGGGTGCCGTACGCGGAGCTGCACCTGCACTCGTACTTCTCGTTCCTCGACGGCGTCGCGTCGCCCGAGGGGCTGGTGGAGGAGGCCGTGCGGCTGGGGCTCGACGCGCTCGTGCTCACCGACCGCGACGGCATGTACGGCGCGGTCCGCTTCGCCGAAGCGGCGCGGGAGATCGGCGTCCGCACGGGGTACGGCGCGGAGCTGTCGCTCGGCCTGCCCGCGCCGCAGGGCGGCGTGCCCGATCCGGCCGGCACGCACCTGCAGGTCATCGCGCGGGACATCGACGGGTACCGGCGCCTGTGCTCGGTCATCTCGCGCGGACAGCTGGCGGGGGAGAAGGGCCGTCCGGTGCTCGCGCTCGACGACGTCGCCGAAGAGCTACGCGGCCACGTCCTCGTGCTCAGCGGCTGCCGCAAAGCCGCCGTCCGCAGCGCGCTCGCCCGCGGCGACGACGCCGGCGCGGCGGCCGCGCTGAAGACGCTGGCCGACCGGTTCGGCCGGGACCACGTGGCCGTCGAGCTGCTGGAGCAGGGCCTGCCGCTAGACGACTTCCACAACGACCGTCTCGCCGAGCTCGCCCGCGAGTTGAAGCTGCCGACCGTCGCGACCAACAACGTCCACTACGCGCGTCCCGAGCAGGCGCGCCACGCGGCCGCCGTGGCGGCGATCCGGGCGCGGCGCTCCGTCGACGACCTGGAGGGCTGGCTGCCGGCCGACGGCACGGCGTTCCTGCGCAGCGGCGCCGAACAGGCCGGCCGCTTCGCGCGCTACCCGGGCGCGGTGCAGCGGGCGGCGCTGCTGGGTGTGGAGTGCGCGTTCGACCTCGCGCTCGTCGCGCCGGAGCTGCCGCCGTTCGACGTGCCCGCCGCGTTCGCCGACGAGGACGACTACCTGCGCCACCTCACGTTCGAGGGCGCCGCGCGGCGGTACGGCGGCCGCGCGGACAACCCGAAGGCCTACGCGCAGCTCGACCACGAGCTCGACGTGATCCGCCGGCTCGGGTTCCCCGGCTACTTCCTGGTGGTGTGGGACATCGTGCGGTTCTGCCGCCAGGAGCACATCCTCGCGCAGGGCCGCGGCTCGGCCGCCAACTCCGCCGTCTGCTTCGCGCTGCAGATCAGCCACGCCGATCCGGTGAAGTGGAACCTGCTGTTCGAACGCTTCCTCGCCCCCGAGCGCGACGGGCCGCCGGACATCGACGTCGACATCGAGTCCGACCGGCGCGAGGAGGTGATCCAGTACGTCTACGAGAAGCACGGCCGGTTCCACGCCGCGCAGGTCGCGAACGTGATCACCTACCGCTCGCGCTCGGCGATCCGCGACGCGGCGAAGGCGCTCGGCTACTCGCAGGGGCAGCAGGACGCGTTCGGCAAGCAGGTGGACCGCTGGTCGTCCGTCGCGACCGGCTCGGCGCCGGCGGAGCGGGAAGCCCACGACATCCCCGAAGACGTGCTGGAGTGCGCCGCCTGGCTCGAGGACACGCCTCGCCACCTCGGGGTGCACTCGGGCGGCATGGTGATCGCGAAGACGCCCGTGAGCGAGATCGTGCCCGTCGAGTGGGCGACGGCCGCCGACCGGTCGGTGCTGCAGTGGGACAAGGACGACTGCGCCGCGATCGGCCTGACGAAGTTCGACCTGCTCGGGCTGGGCATGCTTTCGGCGCTGCACTACACGATCGACCTCGTCGCCGAGCACCACGACGTCCACATCGGACTCCACGACCTCGATCTCGCGGATCCTTCGGTGTACGACATGCTCTGCGAAGCCGACGCCGTGGGCGTGTTCCAAGTGGAGTCCCGCGCGCAGCTCGGCACGCTGCCCCGCCTGCGGCCGCGGAAGTTCTACGACCTCGTGGTGGAGGTCGCGCTCATCCGGCCCGGCCCCATCCAGGGCGGTTCCGTGCACCCGTACATCCGGCGCCGCCGCGGGGAGGAGAAGTGGGCGCACGCGCACCCGCTGCTGGCGTCCGCTTTGGAGCGAACGCTCGGCGTGCCCCTGTTCCAGGAGCAGGTGATGCAGATGGCGCGTGACGTCGCCTCGTTCACCGCCGCCGAAGCCGACCAGCTGCGGCGAGCCATGGGGGCCAAGAGGTCCAGCGCCAAGATGCGCCGGCTGGCGGGGCGGTTCTTCGAGGGCGCCGCGGCCAACGGCGTGCCGCCCGAGCTGGCGGCCCGGATCTTCGAACAGATCCACGCCTTCTCCGGTTACGGGTTCCCCGAGGCGCACTCGATGTCGTTCGCGCTGCTGGTGTACGCGTCGGCGTGGTTCAAGCGCTACTACCCGGGCGCGTTCTGCGCCGGGCTGCTGCGCGCGCAGCCGATGGGGTTCTACAGTCCTCAGTCGCTGGTCGCCGACGCCCGCCACCACGGTGTCGTGACCCGCTCACCGGACCTGAACCGGTCGTTGCCGCACGCGACGCTCGAGTCCTGTCCGGACAGCACCGGCGGCGTCGCGATCCGCCTCGGGCTGGCCGGGATCCGGTCCGTCGGCCAGGACGTCGCCGAGCGCATCGTCGCGGAACGAGACGCGGGCGGCCCGTTCGCGTCGATCGGCGAGCTGACCGAACGCGTGCAGCTCGCCCGCCCGGTCGTCGAATCCCTCGCCACCGCGGGGGTGTTCGGCTCGGTCGACCGCCGTTCGGCGCTGTGGGCGGCCGGCCCCGCGTCGAGCATCCGGGCCGAGCACCTGCCCGGCCTGGCGCTCGGCCACCACGCCCCGGCCCTGCCGGGCATGACGGCGTTCGAACTGGCGACCGCGGACCTGTGGGCCACGGGCATCACCCCGGACCGCCACCCGGTCTCCTTCCTGCGCGGGCACCTCGACACCCTCGGCGCCGTCCCGGCCGGCGAGCTGCTCGCGGTGCCGGACGGTACGCGCGTCCACGTCGGCGGCGCCGTCACGCACAAACAACGGCCCGCCACGGCCGGCGGGATCACGTTCCTGAACCTGGAAGACGAAACGGGCATGGCGAACGTCATCGTGTCCGTCGGCGTGTGGCGCCGCAGCCGGCGCGTGCTGCAGAACCACAGCGCGGTCGTGGTGCGCGGGATCGCGCAGGTCGGTGAGGGCACGGTGTCCATCGTGGCCGATCGGATCGAGCCGCTGGACCTCAAGAACCTGGCCCTGAAGTCACGGGACTTCCGGTGACGAACTGGGCCGGGCTCTTCCGGGCCGGTGGTGACCCGGAAGAGCCCGGCGCCGCACTAGGCCCGGTAGCGGAAGAGGATCCGGCCGCGGTCGAGGTCGTACGGGCTCAGCTCGAGCAGGACCCGGTCGAACGGCATGATCTTGATGTAGTTGCGCCGGATCTTCCCGCTGATGTGGGCGAGCACCAGGTGCCCGTTGGCCAGTTCCACGCGGAAGGTCGCGTCGCGCAGGCACTCCACGACGGTGCCTTCCACTTCTATCCCCGTCTTGGCCATCAGGGCAGCACCAGTTCCAGGTTGCTGCCCACGCGTCGCGCACCGAATCCTTCGAACAACGCCAGCGCGGCGGTGTTCGATTCGTTCAGCTCGGCCGACGCCGTTGCGATGCCCCGGTCGTGCAGCGAACCCAACGCGTGGCCGAGCAACGCGCGCCCGACACCGCGGCGCTGCTCGTCGGCGCGGACCGCGATCAGGCCGATCCGCGGCAGGCGCTGCACCTGCGTCACGCGGATCAGCCCGACGTAGCGGCCGGACTTCGCCGCCACCGCGTACTTCGACGGGTCCACCACACCCGGGCCCAGCAGTTCGGCGGGCATTTCCCGCCAGCCGATCCTCGCCTCGACCTCCTCTCGGATCGCGCGGTCCAGTTCGGACAATGGTTCTTCTTCGGGGGAAATCACCGGCACGTCGGACGGCTCCGCCGGGCCGGTGGGGATCAGGCAGTCCCATTCCCGCCGGCGGACCGAGAAGCCGGCCGCACGCCAGTGGGCGGTCACGTGGGTCTCACGTTCGTCGACCACTGTGTACAGCGGTTTCGGCAATTCCGGCAGCATCGCTTCGGCCAGGCGGCCGAACGCGTCGTCGCGCCAGACGTCGATGCTCAGGAACGGTCTTCCATCAGGCCGCACGAAAACTTCTCCGCGGCCGATCACCCGGTCGTCGTCCAGCGCGTGCCAGCAGCCGCGCGACACCCGGGTCACACACAAAGAATCCAAGGTAGTCACCCTTCGGGATGTGTTCACCGAAGGCGCTCCCGGGCGGACCCCTAGCCGCCCGACCGTGACGACGAGGGGAGCACCCACATCGAAACAGCGTTCATGGGTCCTCACCTCCTGGGCTCGATGCCACGGTCGACGAGCAGGTTACCGGCGCCCCGTCACCGCGTCCACCGGATTTCCGGCGGACCGGGCGTGCCCTGGTGGACGGCGGCGTGGACGCGGTCCCGGAGCGCGTTGGCTTCGCGGTCGGTGAGGGTCCGGTCGAGGCGGCGCAGGACGACCTTGACGAGCACGTTCTTCTGGTTCGGCCGCGCGCCGAGCCGGGCGCGGGCCTGGGGCGGCAGGTCGGCGACCGGGGTCTGGGCCAGGATTTCGACGGTCTCGACGCAGTCGGCGTCCGGGCCCAGCGCTTCGCGGACGCGGTCGCCGAGGTCCTCGGCGCGGTCGCTGCCGTCGACGGCGACGGAGAGGTCGCGGCGGATCGCCGGCATCGCCGAGACGGGGCGGTAGGGCGCCAGGTCGGCGAGCTGGGCGGCGACGGACGGGTCGGGCGAACGCAGGACCCGGATGTCCGGGATGTCCTTGAGCCGCATCAGCATCCGGTCGAGTCCGAGGCCGAGCGCGAGGCCGCTCCACTCGCCGCCCAGGCCCGCGCGGCTCAGCACCCGCGGGTGCGCCAGCCCGCACTCCGCGACCTCGAGCCACCCGCCGTCGCGGGCGACGTCGACCTGGCGGCCCTCGAGCGTGTAGGGGTGGACGCGGTGTTCGTGCCGGTACTCCACACCCGGCAGCAGGGCTCCGGCGAGGACTTCGACCAGTTCGTCCAGGTCGGTGGTGGTCATCCGCGCGCGGCGGGTGACGCGCCACAGGTCGAGCTGGTGGGGCGTGCCGGTGTGCAGCCGGTCGATGCTGTCGCGGCGGTGGACAATGCCGGGGCAGACGAGGAGCACGTCGTCGGCCGGGTCGGCGGCGAGCGCGCGGAGTGCGGCGGGGACCAGGGCGGAGGTGTGGCTGCGCAGCATCCGGCGGTCGTCGACGTACCGGGTGTAGCGGCTGTCGCGCGTGACGTCGCCGGGGCCGTAGCCCAGGTTGTCGTAGTTGTCCTCGACGGTGACGATCCGCTCGCCGCGCCACCACCGGACTTCACACCCCCACCGCTCCGCCACCGCCCCGACGGCACGGTCGACGACGAGCTGCAGGGCGTGCGGACCCGCGGCGGGATCGGTGAGGTCGCGAAGGGACAGAGCACGGGCGAGCTGGGGTGCGGAAAGGTGCACGGGCATGACGGGCCTCCTGGCTTCGGGGTGTGAGGGGTTCCTGACACCCCCTGGCCCCTGGGCCTGCCCGCCGGCGCGGCTCAGTCCGTCAGACGCGACTCAGCCCGGCCCCTGCGGCGCCCTTCGGGAGCCAGGGGGCCGGTAAATCGGCGAGCGATCACTGCGACGGCCACGTCACCAGCGTAACCGGCGCAACAGACGGGGCCGAGCCATTTTCGCGTTCGTCGCCGAACACCGTTGGGGGACAAGGTGTTCGAGCTTCAGGCCTGCTCATCGTCAGCACTGCTGACGATCTCCTGCAGGGCGTTGCGCAACTGCTTCGCCGCTTGCGGACTGAGTGGTGCCAGCAGCGCCCGTTCGGCGTCGTCGCTGGCTTTCGTGGCGCGGCGGACGAGGTCGTGGCCCCGCGGGGTGAGCTCGACGACGTTGCGGCGCCGGTCGGCGGCGTCGGGGTGGCGGGAGACCAGTCCCTTGTCCTCGAGGGTGTCGAGGAGGGCGACCATCGTCGTGCGGTCGACGGACAGGCGCTGTGCCGCCTGCTGCTGGGACTTCGGTTCGCCGCCGGCGAGGACGAGCAGGACACCCAGCTCGCGCCCGTCGATGCCGTACGGCGCCAGCGCCTTCGTGTTCAGCTCGGCCATCCGCAGCTGCGCGTGCTTGAGCAGGTAGCCCAGCCGCGAACCGACCTCGGGTCCCTCGTTCCTCGACACGTGCCGATCCTATCGTTAAGCTAATCGTCAGCGGTGCTGATAATCAGCTCGGCAACAGGAGGGGATGACCATGATCTTGGTGACCGGGGGTCTGGGGTTCATCGGCTCGCACACCGTGCGCGCGCTGCTCGACCGGGGTGAGGGGTGTGTGCTGGTCCAGCGCCGCACACCCGAGCTGCCGGCGATGTTCGAAGGTGCACAGGTGGCGCTGGAGCAGGCCGACCTCGCCGACCTGCCGTCGGTGCTGGAGCTCGGTGAGCGGCACGAGATCACCGGGATCGTGCACCTCGCGGGGTCGATGCCGTGGCCACCCGGCGGTGACCGGCCCGTCGAAGCCGCGCGGCAAGCGCTCGGCACGCTGTTCAACGTCCTCGAGGCCGCGCAGGCGTGGGGGGTGCGGCGGGTCGGGGTCGCGAGCACGATCGGCGTCTACGCGGGTGTCCCGGCCGACGGTGCGCTCGCCGAAGACCTGCCGTTGCCGATGACGTCGCCGCATCCGATCCCGGCGTTCAAGAAGATCGGCGAGTTGCTCACCGGCCACCTCGCGGGTGAGACCGGCCTCGACGTCGTCACCTACCGCATCGGCGCGATCTGGGGCCCGCTCGGCCGGCCGGTGGACCCGTTTTTCCCCGCACCGCAGTTCGTGCACGCCGCCGCACGCGGCACCGAACCGGACCTGCGCGCGCCGGCGTACGCCGAGGATGGCATCGATCTGTGCTACGTGAAGGACTGCGGCCGCGCGATCGCGCTGCTGCAGCTCGCGGACGAGCTCCGTCACCGCACGTACAACGTCGCCTCCGGCCGCGCCACCACCAACGCCGAGGTGCTCGCCGCGATCGAGAAAGCCTTGCCGGGCACCGGGTTCGAGCTCCCGGCGGGCGGCACGACCGCGCCGATCCACCTCGACATCACCCGGCTCCGGCAGGACACCGGCTACACCCCGGAGTACGACGTCGAAACCGCGACGGCCGACTACCTGGCCTGGCTGGAGGCCGGCAACGACCGGTGAGCCGCGATCAGCGCGGCCGCGGCCACGTCGACGTCCCCGGCGGTCGTGAACCGGCCGAGCGACAGCCGGATGGCCCCGAGCGCGCGCTCGGGCGGCACCCCCATCGCGGTCAGCACCGGCGAGGGGGAGTGGACGCCGCTGTGGCAGGCCGAGCCCGTGGACGCGGCGATCTCCGGGCACGCCGCGAGGAGTTCGTGGCCGCGGACGCCGTCGATGCTGAGGTTGAGCGTGTTCGGCAGGCGCTCGGCGGGCCCGTTCACGCGGACGGGCAAGACCGCGGCGAGGCGGTGGTGCAGGTCGTCGCGCAGCGCCGAGATCCGCTCCGCGCCGAGTTCCTTCGCCAGCTGCGCCGCCTTGCCGAGCGCGACGGCGAGGGCGACGTTCTCCGTGCCGGCGCGCAGTCCGCGTTCCTGGCCACCGCCGTACACCACGGGCTCGAGCGGCACACCCCGCCGCACGAACAACGCGGCCGCCCCGCGCGGCGCGTACATCTTGTGCCCGACCACGGTGAGCAGGTCGACCCCCAGCCGCGTCACGTCCACGGGGATCTTCCCGCACGCCTGGGCGGCGTCGCAGTGCACCACCGCGCCGCGCTCGTGCGCGATCGCGGCCAGCTCCGCGACCGGCTGCAGCGCCCCGGTTTCGTTGTTGGCCGCCATGATCGACACGACGGCCGGGCCGTCATCCGCGCGCAGAGCGTCCTCAAGGGACTCCGGGTCGACAAGTCCACTGTGGTCGACGGGCAGGACCGTCACCCGCGTGCCGTGCAGGCGCGCCAGCGCCTGCGCCGTCTCGAGAACCGCCGGGTGCTCGGTCGCCTGCACCACGAGCCGGGCCCCGGCGGCGAGCACCGCGCCGCGCAGCGCCAGCAGGTTCGCCTCCGACCCGGAAGCGGTGAACACCACCTCGTCCTCCCGCGCGCCGAGGAACTCCGCCACTTGCGCCCGCGCCCCCGCCAGCGCCCGCCGCGGCTCGGCGCCGTACGCGTGCTCACTCGACGGATTGCCGAACGCCCGCGTCCAGAACGGCGCCACCACCTCCACCACCCGCGGATCGACGGGCGTGGTGGCGTTGTAGTCCAGGTAGACGGGCCCGCCGGCCAGGCCGGGGTGCGTGGCGTTGTCCCGAGAACTCACGGCGCCGAGGCTACGCCGCACCGGCGCTCGCGGCTGGCGATACTTGCTCCGTGAGCGAGTTCTCCTGGCCCGAAGACCCCGGCCTCGACCGGCGAGCCGGGCTCGCGTGGGCCGCCACCGTCGCCCGGCTGCCCATCGGCGCCGCACTCAGCGGCACCGTCCTCGCCCGCCAGCCCTTCGGCGTCTTCTTCACGGTCGACGACGTCCCCGACGCCGTCGCCCTGGCCGAGCTCCCTACCTGCCCGTCCCGGGCGAGTCGCCGCGGCTCGGGGCGCGCGTCACGGGTACGGTCCTCGCCCACGACGACACCGGCCACCAGGTCCGGGCCCGCCTCACGCACGTGAGCTGATTTCGCCGGCCGGCGTAGTAGCCACCCCGGCCACAGCTGTCACGAAGGTCGCGTGCAAGCCTCCGCGAACTCCAGCGCCGATCGCTCGTCCGCACCCAGTCCCAGCACGGCCGACCGAACCCGGGCGGCCGTCGCGGTGTCCACGACGAGGGCCATGTTCCCGGCGAACTTCGCCTCGACGTCCGCGGCGGACAGGGGGCGTTCGGCGTGGCCGCGGTTCACGGGTTCGCGACGGGTGAACCGGCGGCCGTCGCGGAGGGTGACTTCGACGGCGGCCGAGTAGGCGTCCGGGAAGCGCGAATCGGGGTCGTCGGCGTAATCGACGCGGGCGGCGACGGCGTGGATGGCCGGGTCGGCGAGCGCGGCGTCCGTGAATTCGGCCAGGGTGAGGCGGCCGCGGGTCAGGCACGCGCCCGCGATGTACGGCACGGAGAACTTCGCGTCGTACAGGTCGCGCGGGCGGCGTTTGCGTTCCAGCGGCTCGAACACGGCCGCGGCGGCGGTGGGGTGGATGAGGCAGCGGATGTGCTCGACGTCGTCGGCGGTGAAGCCCACCGAGGCCCGCAGGTCGAGCAGCGCGTCGGCGAAACCGTGGCTGAAGTGGCAGCTCGGGTAGGGCTTCACGCCCGTCGTGAGGAGTTCCCAGCGGGTGCCGAGGTCCGCGACGAGCGCGTCGGGATCCCAGGAACGGTCCGCCAAATGCGTGGCGTACAGGCCGTACCGTCCTTCGTAGACCTTCGCCGGCCCCGGCCAGTTCACCCGGGCGAACGCGGCCGCCGTCAGGGCCGACGACGCCGCCCAGCCCGGGTGCAGGCGTTTCGTCCACGCGCCGTCCTCGAGGAACTCCAGGATCCCCGACGCCATCGACCCCACGATCTGCTGCGCGCCCGCGATCCCCGCCGCGTCGAGGCCGGCGAGCTTCGCCGCCGCCACCGCGGCCCCGAACGCGCCCGCCACCCCGGTCGGGTGGAAGCCCGCGTCGTGGAACCCGCCGTGCGCGGCCAATCCGACGCGCGCGCTCACCTCGATCGCCAGCGCGTAAGCCACCAGCAGTTCCCGCGCCGAGCGGCCGGCCGCGATCGCGGCGGCGATCGACGCGGGCAGCGCCGACGCGGAAACGTGCACGATCGACCCGATGTGCGTGTCGTCGAAGTCGTGCCCGTGCACCAGAACCCCGTTGAGCAGCGCGGCATCCCGCGCCGGCAGGCGGTCGGGGAGCGCCAGCACGGGCTGGTCACCGGCGCCGAGCGCCGCGACCGCCTCCCGGGCCCGCCGGGCGAACGGCTCGTCCGCCGCGCAGAACGCCAGCCCCACCGCGTCGAGCGCGAGGTGGCGCGCCTGCTCGACGACGGCGGGCGGCAGGTCTTCGAAGCGGGTGGCGGCGGCGAACTCCCCGAGCCGGCCGGCGAGGGTCATCGAGTGCATGTCCCGCAGTCTGCACCCTCGGCCCCAGCGGCCACAAGCATATGTCGGACGTTTAGTCTTCCATCTTCTCGTACAGCGGTCGCAGGCTGTGCAGGTGCTCACGGGTCAGCCGCTCAGCCGCGTCGGCGTCGCCGCCGGCCACGGCGCGCTGGATGTCGACGTGGTCGGCGTCGACCTGGTCCCACACGTCGCGCGGGACGCGGTCGCGGTGCAGCCGCCCCCGCAGCACGTCGTTGATGGGGCGGCACATCAGGTGCAGCAGCGGGTTGCCGGTGATCGCCACGAGCGTCGTGTGGAAGTCCCAGTGCACGACGAACCCGCGCGACGGCGCCAGTTCCGACGTGCTCGCGGTCGCCGCCGCCAGTGCCTCCAGCCCCGCTTCGTCCGCGCGCGACGCGGCCAGCCAGGCGGCTTGCGGCTCGAGGAGCAACCGCGCCTCGAGCAGGTTCGCCACGCTCATGCTCTGCGCGTTCACCAGCAACCCCAGGGCGCCGCCGAGGTTTTCGGCGACGCTCAGCGCGTCCGGGCTCGACACGAACGTGCCGCCCGTCGCGCCCCGCGTGGTGTCCACGAGGTGCTGGCTGGCGAGCAGTCGCAGGGCCTCGCGCACGGTGCTGCGGCTGACCCCGAACAGGCGGGCCAGTTCGGCCTCGTTCGGCAGCCGCGTGCCCGCGGTCAGCTCGCCGGTGAGGATCTGCTCCTTCAGCTGGTCGGCGACCTGCCGGTAGGCGGCCTGCACCCGGCGCACCCGCAGGCCGGCGCTGTCACTCATCCCGTCCCCCTCGTCCGCTGAACTGTCTCACCGAAGCGTAGGACATCGGGAGCCCCGGCCGCACCGGCTGAGGGATTTAAATGTCTGAGGTATTGCATTCGGCAGGTCGGGTGCGCATACTTCCCCGCAGATTCCCACCCGCCGAGCCCACCGGAGGTGCCGTTGTGACCGTGCACGTCGGCTGGCAAGGGCGTTACTACGAGGACTTCGCCGTCGGCGACGTCTACCGCCACCCGCTGGGTCGCACGATCAGCGAAGCGGACAACACGTGGTTCACCTTGCTCACCATGAACACCCATCCCGCGCACTTCGACGCGCACTACGCGCAGCGCACGCCGTTCGGCCGGATCCTCGTGAACTCCGGCCTGACCATCGCGATGCTGCTGGGCCAGAGCGTCACCGACATCAGCCAGAAGGCCATCGCGAACGTCGCGATGACCGACGTCCGGCTCACCCACCCGGTGTTCGTCGGCGACACGCTCTACGGCGAGTCGATCTGCACCGCGAAGCGCGAATCGGCGTCGCGGCCGTACGCGGGGCTGGTGTCCGTGCACACGCGCGGCCTCAACGGCGACGGCGACGAATGCCTCTCCTTCGACCGCACCGTGCTGGTGTACAAGCAGTCCGAACAGGACACGATCGACTCCTTCCCCGACGCGAAGACGGGCCCGTTGACCCTCGAAGGCGGGCGCGCATGAGCCGCCCCCTGCCCCTGGCCGACGTGCGCGTGCTCGCCGTGGAGCAGTACGGCGCCGGCCCGTTCGGGTCGGTGCACCTGGCCGACCTCGGCGCCGAGATCGTGAAGATCGAGGACCCCGCCACCGGCGGCGACGTCGGGCGCCACACCCCGCCCTACGCCGAGGACGGCGACTCGCTGTTCTTCGAAGCCTTCAACCGCAACAAGCGTTCCGTGGTCCTCGACCTCACCGACCCCGCCGGCCGCGAGGTCTTCGAGGAACTCGTCAAGGTCAGCGACGCCGTCTACTCCAACCTGCGCGGCGACGTGCCGGCCAAGATGCGCATCCGCTACGACGACCTCAAGCACCTCAACCCGGCCATCGTCTGCTGCTCGCTGTCGGGCTACGGCATGACCGGCCCCCGCAGCACCCAGCCCGGGTACGACTACCTGCTGCAGGGCCTCGCGGGCTGGATGTCCGTGACGGGGGAGCCCGACGGCCCGCCCGCCAAGTCGGGTCTGTCCATGGTGGACTACACCGGCGGGATCGTCGCCGCCCTGTCGCTGGTCACGGCGATCCACGCGGCGCGGCGCGACGGCGTCGGCACCGACTGCGACGTGAGCCTCTACGACACCGCGATCGGCATGCTCACCTACCTCGCGACCTGGCACCTCAACCGCGGCTTCGAACCCGCCCGCACGCACCACTCGGCCCACCCGAGCCTGGTGCCGTTCCAGAACTTCGAAACGGCCGATTCGTGGATCGTCATCGGCTGCGCGAAGCAGAAGTTCTGGGAGCGGCTCATCGGGGCCCTCGGCTCCCCGGCGTGGGCCGCCGATGACCGGTTCGCCACCCCGGCCGGCCGCTACGCGAACTCGGCGGAATGCCTGGGGCACCTGGAAAAGGAGCTCGCGGCCCGCACCACCGGGGAGTGGCTCGCGGTGCTGGAGCCCGCCGGTGTGCCGTGCGCGTCGATCAACACCGTGCCCCAGGCGCTGGCGGAGGAGCACACGGCCGCGCGCGGGCTCGTCGTCGCGACGGAGCACCCGCGGTTCGGCACCGTGCGCCAGGTCGCGTCGCCGGTGCGCGCCGGCGAGCCGCGCGCCTCGCACCACCGCGCCCCGTCGCTCGGCGAGCACACCGCCGCCGTGCTCGGCGAACTGCTCGGCACGACGGAAGACGACTACTCCGACCTCGCGCGCCGGGGTGCTTTCGGAACGGACAGGAGCGCGCCGTGGATTTCACGCTGAGCCCGGACCAGGAACAGTTCCGCGCCATCCTGCGCGACTTCGTCGACGCGGAGATCGTGCCGGTCGCCCGCGATTGGGAGCACGAGGGCCGCTACCCGGGCGAGATCGTCGAGCAGCTGGGGGAGCTGGGCCTGTTCGGGCTGCTGGTTCCCGAGGAGTACGGCGGCGGCGCGGCCGATTTCGTGTCGTTCACGCTGATGTTCGAGGAGATCTCGCGCGGCTGGATGGGCATCGCCGGCATCCTCGGCAGCCATTCGCTGTCGTGCTGGATGCTCGCGCGCCACGGCACCGAAGAGCAGAAGCGCCGCCACCTGCCCGACCTCGCGACGGGCCGGCGCCGCACCGGCATCGCGCTGACCGAGCCCGACGCCGGCACCGACCTGCAGGGCATCCGCACCACCGCGACCCGCGACGGCGACAGTTACGTCGTCAGCGGCACCAAGATGTGGATCACCAACGCCCGCCACGCCGACCCGTTGCCGGTGCTGGTGAAAACCGACCGCACCGCGACGCCGGCGCACCGGGGCATGAGCGTGCTGCTCGTCGACGCGGATTCGCCGGGGCTGCAGGTCACGCGCGACATCCCGAAGCTCGGTTACAAGGGCACGGAGTCGTGTGAGGTCGTCCTCGACGAGGTCCGCGTGCCGGCGGCGAACCTGCTCGGCGGCGTCGAAGGCCGGGGCCTGCAGCAGGTGCTCTCGGCGCTGGAGGTCGGCCGGCTCAACATCGCGGGCCGCAGCCTCGGGATCGCCCAGCGCGCGTACGACGAAGCGCTGTCCTACGCCGGGCAGCGGCGGGCGTTCGGCAAGCCGATCGCCGAGTTCCAGGCCACGCAGATCCGGCTCGCCGAAATGGCGACGCAGCTGCAGGCCGCGCGTCTGCTCACCTACTGGTCGGCTTCGTCGCTCGACCGCGGTGAGCGCTGCGACCTGCAGACGGGCATGGCGAAGCTGTTCGCCTCCGAGGTCGCGCTGCAGGCCGCACAGGATGCCATGCGCGTGCACGGCGGCTACAGCTACTCGACCGAGTTCGAAATCGAACGCCTCTACCGCGACTCGATCCTCATGACGATCGGCGAGGGCACGAGCGACGTCATGCGCACCGTCATCGCGAAATCGCTCATCGCGGGCAAAGGCCGGGTCGGCTGGTGACCCGCAGCTGGCTCTTCTGCCCCGGCACCCGGCCCGATCGCCTCACCGGGGCGGCCGCGGCAGCCGACGTCGTGGTCGCCGAACTCGAGGACGCCGTGGCCCCCGGCGACAAGGCGGCCGCGCGGGCCGCCGTCGCCGCGTGGCTGGCCGGGCACCCGGACCTCGCGCCACGCGTGTGGGTGCGGATCAACGACAGCACCGACCTCGAAGCCCTGGCGGGACACGGGATCGCGGGTGTCGTCCTGCCGAAGGCCGAGCTCGCCGGCGTCGCCGCGTGCGGGGACTTCCCGGTGTTCGCGCTGGTCGAAACCGCCGCCGGCGTGCAGGAACTGCCGGAGCTGGCCCGCCACCCCGCGGTGACGGCCGTCGGGCTCGGCGAGTACGACCTCGCCGCCGAGCTGGGCGTCGCCCCGCCCGCACTGACCGGGAACGACGGCCCGCTCGCCTGGGCGCGCGCCCAGGTCGTCGTGGCCGCGGCGGCGGCCGGCCTCGCGCCGCCGCCCGCCGCCGTCAGCGCGGAGCTGGCGGATCTCGCCGGGTTCCGCGCCGACACGCTCGCCCTGCAGCGCGCGGGGTTCTTCGGGCGCATGTGCGTGCACCCGAAGCAGGTCGCGCTCACGCACGAGGTGCTCGTCCCGAGCGCCGAAGAGGTCGCGCAGGCCGAGGAAGCCCTGCGCGCAGCCGAAAACTCCGGTGTCGCCGTCGCCGGCGGCCGGATGGTCGACGCAGCCGTCGTCCGCCGCGCCCGCCGCGTCCTGGCACCGGCCGGAACACCCCGCACCACCGCCGAGCAGCTGATCGAGGAGGACCAGCAGTGAAACGCATCGGAGTCGACGTCGGTGGCACGTTCACCGACCTGATGTACTGGGACGAGGACGGTGCCGTCGCGGTGCACAAGGTCCCGTCCACCCCGCACGATCCCGCGGTCGCGACGATGGCCGGGGTGCGGCAGCTCGCCGACCGCCTCGGGATCTCGGTCGCCGACCTCGACCAATTCCTGCACGGCACCACCGTGGCCACGAACATCGTGCTGGAGCACAACGGCGCGGACGTCGGCCTCATCACCACCGAGGGGTTCCGCGACATCCTCCACATCGCCCGCAAGAAGCGGCCGTACAACTACTCGTCCTACCAGGACCTGCCGTGGCAGAAGTGGCAGCTCGTGCGCCGGCGCAACCGCCGGGTGGTGCCCGAGCGCGTCGACTCCTCCGGCGCCGTCCTGGTGCCGCTGGACGAAGACGCGGTGCGCGAACAGGTCCGGGTGCTGCGCGACCACGGCGTGGCCGCGATCGCGGTGTGCTTCCTGCACTCCTACCGCAACCCGGCGCACGAGCAGGCCGTGAAGCGGATCATCGAGCAGGAGTGCCCGGACGTGTTCGTCTCGCTCTCCAGCGAAGTCGCGCCGCAGTACCGCGAGTACGAGCGCTTCTCCACCACCGCGCTCAACGCGTTCGTCGGCCCCAAGGTTTCGCGCTACGTCGACAACCTGGCCACGACCACCCGCGCGGCCGGGGTGCGCGGCGAGGTCGGCCTGATGACGTCGGCGGGCGGCCTGATCACCGCGCGCGGCGCCGTCGCCAACCCGGTGCTGCTGCTCACGAGCGGCGTCGTCGCGGGGCTGCTCGGCGGCTGCGCGATCGGCCGGGCTTCGGGCTACCCGAGCGTGATCACGCTCGACGTCGGCGGCACGTCGGCCGACATCGGGGTGGCGCCGGACGGCAAGCTGCGCATGAAACACCTGCTGGACACGCGGATCGGCGACTACCACGCGATGGTCCCGATGGCGGAGGTCGACACGATCGGTGCGGGCGGCGGTTCGATCGCGTTCGTCGACGAGGGCGGCATGTTCCGCGTCGGGCCGCGCAGCGCCGGCGCGACGCCCGGGCCCGCGTGTTACGGCCGCGGCGGCACGGAGCCGACGAGCACCGACGCGATGGTCGCGCTCGGCTGGCTGCGCGCCGACAGTTTCCTGTCCGGCACGATGGAGGTCGAGCCGCAGCTGGCGGTGAAGGCGATCGACGAGCACATCGCCGAGAAGCTGGGCACGTCGGTGAACCAGGCCGCGATCGGCATCTTCCAGATCGCCGCCCACGCGATGACCGAGGCGATCAGCCTGCACTCGGTGCGCAAGGGCTACGACCCGCGCGATTTCTCGCTCGTCGCCGAGGGCGGGGCCGGGCCGCTGTACGCGTGGCACATCGCCGAGCAGCTCGGCATCCCGCGCGTGATCGTGCCGCACCACCCCGGCATCGCGTCGGCCATGGGCCTGCTGGCCACCGACGTCCGCTCCGAAACCCCGGCGACGGTCTGGACCTCTTCGGCCGACCCGGACCTCGAGCGGATCGCCGCGGAGTTCGACCGGCTCACCGCGCACGCCGTCGAACAGCTCGGTGCCGACGGGCTCGAGCCCGAGGACGTGGTCATCGAGCGCAGCCTGGACTGCCGCTACATCGGCCAGGGTTACGAGCTGCGCGTGCCCGCGCCGCCAGGTGAGATCGACGCCGGCTGGGTCGCCCGCGCGGCCGAGGCGTTCCACGAAGTGCACGAACGCACCTACCTGCAGCGCTTCGACGACAAACCCGTGCACCTGGTCAACGTGCGCGTGACCGCCGTCGGCAAGGTCGGGCACGTGCCGCTCGCCGAGGTCGAAGCGGGCGGACCCGATCCGTCGGGCGCGGTGAAGACCACCACCGACGGGATCTTCTGGACCGAGGAAAACGAGAGCGTTCCGTTCCCCACCAAGGTTTACGACCGCGCCCGGCTCAAGGCGGGCAACGTGCTCGAAGGTCCCGCGATCGTCGAGCAGTTCGATTCCACGACCATCATCGGCCCCGGTCAGCGCGCCACGATCGACCGCGTCGGCCACCTCGTCATCGAGACCGCCGGGGCCCAGCCCGGCCGAGCCTTCGAAGGAGACCAGCGGTGACCGTTCTCGACCCCGCGGGGGTTTCGCTCGCCGGGCAAGCCCCCGGCGACTTCACGACCGTCGACGTCGACCCGATCACCCTGCGCGTGATCGGCGGCGCGCTCAACTCGATCGCGAAGGAGATGGCCCAGATCCTCTACCGGATGGCCTATTCCAGCCTCATCCGCGAATCGGAGGACCTCGGCGCCGGCATCTTCGACGCCAACGGGCGCGAGCTGTGCGAATCGGACTCCACGCCGATGCACTGCGGGTCGATCCCCGCCTACATCCGCGGCATCAACCGCAAACTCGCCGGCACCTACCGGCCGGGCGACGTGATCCTGCACAACCACCCGTACCACGGCGCGGCGCACTCGCCGGACTACGGGATCATGATCCCGATCTTCTTCGGCGGCCGGCACATCGGCTTCGCCGGCTGCACCGGGCACGTGTCCGACATCGGCGGCAACTTCCCCGGCCTGTGCATGGACGTCGTCGACGTCTGGGCCGAGGGCAAGCTCATGGACGCGGTGAAGATCTACGACGCCGGCACCCGCAACGAGGCGCTGATCCAGCACATCCTGGACAACGTGCGCACTCCGGAGCAGAACGCCGGTGACCTCGAGGCGCTCATCGCGTGCGCGCGGCTGGGGGAGCAGCGCTTCACCGATCTGCTGCGGCGCTACGGCCACGACGTGGTGATGTCGGCCGCGGACAAGTGGATGGACTACTCCGAGGACATGCTGCGCCGCCGGATCCGGGAAATCCCCGACGGCAGCTACGAAGCCCCGGTGTCGTTCCTGGACGACGACGGCAAGAACCGTGACGTCCCGCTGAAGGTCGCGGTGACCGTGAAGGTCGAGGGCGGCGACATCGTCGTGGACCTCACCGGCTCGCACGCGCAGGTGCCGACGGCGTTCAACGTACCGTTCGAAGGTTCGGTGCTGCCGACGGTCGCGTCGGCGGTGCGCACGCTGCTGCTCGACGAGGCGCTGACCGAGGAATTCGTGCCGCAGAACGACGGCTGCTTCCGCCCGGCCAAGGCGTACGCGCCGGAGGGCACGCTGTTCAACCCGGACTTCCCGGCGTCGTGCTTCGCGCGGTTCTCCCAGATCAACCGGATCTTCGACTCGATCAACCTGGCACTGGCCGACGTGCTGCCCGATCGGGCGGTCGCGGGTTCGTCGGCGGCGCTGTGCGCGATCGCGTACTCGGGCCTGGCGGCCGACGGCCAGTCGTACTGGGTGTACATCGAGATCAACGAGGGCTCCTACGGCGCGCGCAACGGCAAGGACGGCCTCGACTGCGTCGACGCGCTGATGGCCAACACGCGCAACAACCCCATCGAGGAGCTGGAGCTCAACCACGCGATGCTCGCCGAACGCTACGAGCTGCGTGACGAAGCGCCGGCGCCCGGCCGGTACCGCGGTGGCATCGGCAGCGTGCGCAAGTGGCGCATGCTGACCGACACCTTCATCGGCTCGGAAGCGGACAACCGCACCGATCCGCCGAAGGGACTGGCGGGTGGCCACGACGGCATCGCCGGGTCGTTCGTGCGCAACGCGGGCACCGCTCGCGAGGAGCTGCTGCACTCGAAGGTCACGCAGGAGAGGTGCGCCGCCGGCGACACCCTGGAGATCAAGCTGCCGTCCGGCGGCGGCTACGGGGATCCGTTCGACCGCGATCCTCAGGCGGTGCGCGAAGATGTGCTCGACGACCACGTCTCGGTCGCCGACGCCCGCGAGCACTACGGCGTGGTGCTCGACGAGCGGACGCTGGCGCTGGACGAGGCGGCGACGGCCCGGCTGCGGGGCTCGCGGGCAGGAGGGTGACGAAGGTGGGGACCCGGTTCGAGCTCGTGCGGGGCAACGCCCGGCTCAACGCCCTGATCACGGTGCTCGCCGTCCCGGAGGACGGCGCGACCGCGACGCTGAAGGACAACATCGACGTCGCGGGCGTGCCGACCACCGCGGGCTCGCCGTCGCACGCCACCGGCCCGGCCGAGGCCGACGCGGAAGTCACGCGCTTGCTGCGCGAAGCCGGGTTCGCGGTGGTGGGCAAGAACAACATGGCCGAGTTCGCGATGGGTGCGACCGGCCGCAACGCCACGTACGGCGACTGCCTCAACGCGTGGGACCCGGCGCGCATCCCCGGCGGGTCCAGCAGCGGGTCGGCGGTGGCCGTCGCGGCGGGCCTGTCGGACGTGTCGCTCGGCACCGATACCGGTGGTTCGGGGCGGATTCCCGCGTCCGTCAACGGGATCGTCGGTCTTCGGCCCACGCTCGGCCGGGTCTCGAACCGCGGGGTGCTGCCCGTGAGCCGGTCGTTCGACACCGTGACCCCGATGGCGCGCGACGTGCGCACGGTGGCGGCCGCGCTGGCCGCGCTCGACCGCTGGGACCCGGCGGATCCGACGTCGGTCGACGGGCCGCGCACACCCGTCGACGGGCTGCTCGGGTCGGGCACGCTGCCGCGGATCGGGATCGCGGGCGGGTTCTTCGCCGAGGAGGTGGACGCGGGTGTGGCGCACGTGGTCCGCGCGGCGGCCCGCGTGTTCTCCGGGCTCGGGGCGCAGGTGGTGCCGGTCGAGGTGCCGTCGGCGGCCGGGGCGCAGGCGCGGATGCTCGACGTCATGTACCCGGAGGCCGCGGCCGTGCACGCTGCGCGGTTGCGGGACGCGCCGGAGACGATCGATCCCGACGTGCGGCGGCGCCTGCGGCTCGGCCTGGCCGTGCCGCCGGAGCGGACCGCGGCGGCGCGGGCGTGGCACCGGGACTTCCGCGCCGCCGTCGACGCGTTGTTCGCGCACGTGGACGTGATCGTGACGCCGACGATCCCCGTCGACGTCCCGCTCGCCGAAGGTGTGGACCTCGCCGCCTCGACGCGGGAGATCGCGCGGTTCACGTACACGTGGTCCAGCTACGGCGGGCCGTCGCTGAGCGTGCCGGGCGGGGTGCACCCGGAATCGAGCCTGCCCGTGGGCGTGCAGCTGAGCGCGGCGCCGTGGCGCGACGACGTGCTGCTGCTGGCAGCGGAGGTGTTCGAGCAGGCACGGGGCCCGTTGCGCTGAGCCGGCGGCGTCCACTGTGTCCGGTGGATGTTTACGCCCCGGAGACCGCGTCTATCCGCCCGGTATGGCATCGGAGGCCGGGCCCGGCCGCCGAGCCCCAGGTCCCGTCGGTTGAGCACGCCAGCCGGCGGGGCCGCGCTCGTCAGGGGGCCGGCGGCGCGAAACCGGGGACGAGGATGTCGAGCAGGCGCTCGGCCTGCTGTTCGCCGCCGGATCCGGGCGGTACGCGCCACAGGCAGCTCATCATGAGCAGCACGTCGTCGGGGTCGAGGCCGCGGCGCAGCGTGCCGTCGGCTTCGCCCGCGCGCAGGATCAGGGAGATCGCGCCGAGCACGGGGTCGCGGGTCTGTTCGATCGCGGCCGCGTGCCCGGCCTTGGTGAGCGCATCACCGAGCCCGCGTTTGAGCACGACGTAGTGCGCGAGCCTGAGGAACCACCGGCGCAGCGCGACCGGGGGCGGCTCCTCGGCGAGCAGTTCGGGCGCCCAGTCGACGACCTTGCCCACCTCGGTGCGGTAGACGGCGAGCACGAGCGCTTCGCGGGTGGGGAAGTGCCGGTAGAGCGTGCCCGGGCCGACGCCCGCGCGTTTCGCGATCGAGTTCAACGACACGTCGCCGTCCTCGGCCAGCGCGGCCGCGGCGGTCTCTAGGATGCGCGCGTGGTTGTGCTGCGCGTCGGTGCGGTCGGGCATGGGACCTCTCGGGGTGCGCGATTGCCGTGCGGAGAGCTCTCCGGAGCTCTCGGCGGAGAATTCTCCGTTTCAGTAAACCACAGGGATAGCCCTGGGTGTGCCGCCGGTCGGGTGCACCGTCTCCGGGTGTCCGTAGTGGACGGTCCGCAGGCACGAAGGTCCCTGTCATGACCTCACTTCAGCATCTCCTCGGATCCGGTTTCACGGCTGCGGCGACCGCGGCCGTCGCGCTCGCGGGCGTCGACCTGACCGGCCCGACCGCTGTCGTGACCGGTGGCTACTCGGGCATCGGCGTCGAGACGGTCCGCGCTGGCCGGGCTCGACGGGGTGGAGCTCGCCGCGCTCGACCTGCCGGACCCCGCTTCGATCGACGTGTTCACGCGCGGCTTCGTCGCGAGCGGCCGGCCGGTGCGTTCGCCTGCGGCGTCCGGCCGTACTCGGTGGACCCGGCGGCCGAGCGGCTGGTGGGTCTGAGCACGGCGCTGACGGGCGTTTCGCTGTCCTGAACCGCCCAGTTCGTGGAACATCAAGAACACCCCGAGGCTGAGGGTTCTCACCATGTGGTCGAACGGTAACCCGAACGGTTGAAGATCGACCGCGCTGGGTACCAGCACTGAGCTCGATCATCGCCTGACAGGGGAGGGCACAGCCATGACCGAGGAGCCGAACCCACCCGGCGCCACAGCCGTGTTCAGCGGGCCGGACACCGCGGCGGCCGCGCGGGTCACGTTGCGGGCCATGCTGGCCCACGTACCCGAAGCCATCGTCGGCGACGCAGTGCAGCTCATGGACGAACTCGTCACCGACGCCGGACGCGACGGCGCCACGTTCCGCGGCCTCCGGCTCGGCCTGGTGCCGTCCCCGCCCCGCCTCCGCATCGACGTGGAACGCGACGAACCCGAAACCCCGGCGGCCACCGCGCTCTCCCCCGACCGCGTCGAAGGCCGGTTCCTCCTGGAGGACCTCGCGTCCACCTGGTGGTCCCACACCCTGGGCGACATCTCGGTGACCCGCGCGGAACTCACGCTGCCGACCCGCTAGCGGACGCTGTCGGGCGTCGCTCGACCACGATGGCTGCCCGGTCACCGGGACGGGCAGCCGCGGGCGAGTGAAAGACGCCAGGCGTGTTCCGCAGCGGCGGCCAGGTAGAAGGCCGCCCACCACACAGCCCCGCTCTCGACCCGCTAGCGGGCGCGCTCCAC
The DNA here is from genome assembly GCF_044452505.1 of Amycolatopsis sp. NPDC051903. Classification (NCBI taxonomy): domain Bacteria; kingdom Bacillati; phylum Actinomycetota; class Actinomycetes; order Pseudonocardiales; family Pseudonocardiaceae; genus Amycolatopsis; species Amycolatopsis sp. NPDC051903. Next base: position 102,172 of record NZ_JBITBT010000029.1, read on the forward strand.
CCGCCGCTCGTCCCACACCGGTTGGGGGGTTTCGCGCACCGCGCCGTCGGCGCCGAAGACGAGGTAGCGGTCGAAGGTGCGGGCGAACCAGCGGTCGTGGGTGACCGCGAGGACGGTGCCTTCGTACGCTTCGAGGCCCGCCCGCAGGGCTTCGGCCGATTCGAGGTCGAGGTTGTCCGTCGGTTCGTCGAGGAGCAGGGCGGTGGCGCCGCCGAGTTCGAGCAGCAGGATCTGGAACCGCGCCTGCTGCCCGCCGGAGAGGCGGTCGAAGGCCTGGTCGCCCTGGCGTTCCAGTTCGTACCGGCGCAGCACGGCCATCGCGGCGCCACGGTCCTTCGCGTGTTCGGTCCAGAGGAGGTCGACGAGCGACTGGCTCGCCAGCTCTGGGTGCGCGTGCGTCTGCGCGAAGTGCCCCGGCACGACGCGGGCGCCCAGCTTCCACGCGCCGGTGTGGGCGACGGCGCCGCCGGCCAGCAGGCGCAGGAAGTGGGACTTGCCCGAGCCGTTGGAGCCGAGCACCGCGACGCGTTCGCCGAAGAACACCTCCAGTGAGAACGGTTTCATCAGCCCCGTGAGCTCCAGGTCCTCGCAGGTCACCGCGCGCAGGCCGGTGCGTCCGCCGCGCAGCCGCATGCGGATGTCCTGCTGCCGCGGCGGTTCCGGCGGCGGGCCGGCCTCCTCGAACTTGCGCAGCCGGGTCTTCGCGGCCTTGTAGCGCGACGCCAACTCGTCGCTGCGGGCCGCGTACTGCTGCAGGTCCAGCACGAGCTTCTTGAGCTGCGCGTGCTTCTCGGCCCACCGCCGCTTGAGCTCCTCGTAGCGCGCGAACCGCTCCTGGCGCGCTTCGTGGTACGTGGCGAACCCGCCGCCGTGCACCCACGCGTCGCCGCCGGCCGGGCCGGGCTCCACGCTCACGATCTTCTCCGCCGCCCGCGCGAGCAGCTCCCGGTCGTGCGACACGAACAGCACCGTCTTGCGAGTTTCGGCCAGCCGGCCCTCGAGCCACCGCTTGCCCGGCACGTCGAGGTAGTTGTCCGGCTCGTCGAGCAGCAGCACCTCGTCCGGCCCGCGCAGCAGCGCCTCCAGCACGAGCCGCTTCTGCTCACCGCCGCTCAGCGTGCGCACGAGCCGCCACCGCGCCTTCTCGTACGGCACACCGAGCGCGGCGGTGGTGCACACATCCCAGGTCGTCTCGGCCTCGTAGCCCCGGACCTCGGCCCAGTCGCTCAGCGCCTGCGCGTACTTCATCTGCGCGGCCTCGTCGTCGACTGTCAGGATCAGCTCCTCCGCCGCGTCGACGGCCGCCGCGGCGGCGCGGATCCGCTCGGGTGCCACCGCCGCCAGGAGGTCGCGCACCGTGCGCTCGTCGCGGACCGAGCCGACGAACTGCCCCATCACGCCGAGCCCGCCCGACACGGTTACCGTGCCGCCGTGCGGCTTCAGCTCACCCGAGAGCAGCCGCAGCAACGTCGTCTTCCCCGCGCCGTTCGGCCCCACCAGCGCGACGACCGCGCCGTCACCCACGCGGAACGACACGTCGCCGAGCAGCGGCCGCCCGTCGGGCAGCGAGTAGTCGAGGTGCGCGACCTCCAGGTGACCCATGGGCGGGGAGTCTAGGTGACGCACCCGCCGGGGTTCGCCTGATTTACCGGAACGTCCGAAGTGGACGATCAGGCCTTCCGCTGCATGTCCCGCCTCGCCGGGTTGCCCTGCTCGGCCGCCTTCGGGTCCTTCTCGCCGGCCTTCGCGCGCACGCCGGTCTCGACGCGGTCGCCGAGGTCCTTGTCCACGTTGCGCCAGTACTCGAACGCGCGCTGCAGCACGGGTTCGCTCACGCCGCCCAGCAAGTGGCCGACGATGTTGTCCACCAGCCGCTCGCGGGCCGCGTCGTCGAGGACCTCGCGCACCATCGTGCCCGCCTGGCCCCAGTCGTCGTCCTGTTTGTGGTCGACGTAGGCCGACCGCACCAGGTCCCCGGCGGTGTGCCAGCCCGCGGGCGTGCCGTAGCGGTCGGTGTCCGCGCTCGGGCCGCCCTTCGAGTTCGGCGCGTACACCGGGTCCGACACCTTGGTGTAGCGCATCGCGCCGTCCTTGCTGTAGCTGTGCACGGGGGAGTGCGAGGCGTTCACCGGCAGCTGCTTGTAGTTCGCCCCGATGCGGTGGCGGTGCGCGTCGGCGTAGGCGAACAACCGGCCCAGCAGCATGCGGTCCGGGCTTGGACCGATGCCAGGCACCATGTTGTTCGGCTCGAACGCCGCCTGTTCGATTTCGGCGTGGTGATCGGTCGGGTTGCGATCGAGCGTCATGCGTCCGACTTCGATCAGCGGGTAGTCGCCGTGCGGCCACACCTTGGTGAGGTCGAACGGGTTGAAACGGTAATCCTGTGCGTCTTCGAACGGCATCACCTGGACGTGCAGTGTCCAGCTCGGGAAGTCGCCGCGCTCGATGGCCTCGAACAGGTCGCGAGTGTGGTAGTCGGTGTCCGCGCTGGCCATCTGGTCGGCTTCGTGCTGGGTGAAGAATTCGATGCGCTGATCGGTCTTGAAGTGGTACTTCACCCAGAACCGCTCGCCGGACGCGGTGACCCACAGGTACGTGTGCGAGCTGTACCCGTTCATGTGCCGCCACGTGCGCGGGATCCCACGGTCGCCCATCAGCCACGTCACCTGGTGCGCCGACTCGGGGGACAGGGTCCAGAAGTCCCACTGCATGTCGTGGTCGCGCAGGTTGTTGTCCGCCCGGCGCTTCTGCGAGCGGATGAAGTGTTGGAACTTCAACGGATCCTTCACGAAGAACACCGGTGTGTTGTTGCCGACCATGTCGTACACACCTTCGGTGGTGTAGAACTTCAGCGCGAACCCGCGCGGATCGCGCCACGTGTCGGGGCTGCCGCGCTCGCCGGCCACGGTCGAAAACCGCGCCACCATCTCGGTTTTCGCGCCGGGCTGGAACACCGCGGCCTTGGTGTACCGGCTGACGTCACCGGTCACCTCGAACCGGCCGAACGCGCCGCTGCCCTTGGCGTGCGGCTGGCGCTCCGGCACGCGTTCCCGGTTGAACTGGGCCATCTGCTCGATGAGGTAGTGGTCCTGCAGCGGGATCGGACCGTCCGGGCCGACGGTGAGCGAGTGCTCGTCGCTCTCCACCGGGATACCGGCGTCGGTCGTGGTGGGCTCCGGCCGCGGGTGCGTCATGTCGCCATCTCCTCGTGGTGGGGTGTCACGTCGCTCGCGACGGATACCCGGCGGGAAAGGGCTTACACGCGTGATCTTTCAGTCGCGGCCCAGCAGCGTGTCGGCGACGTGCTGGAGGTGGCGGCGCATGTGGTCGCCGGCGTTCACGGGATCGCGGTCGCGCAGGGCTTCGACGATCAGCGTGTGCTCGTCGTGGTAACAGGTGCGCAGTTCGGGAGTGGACGTGCGGCGCTTGAGGCTGCCCCACACCGGCAGCGAGCGCGCGGTGTTCATCACGTCGAACATGTTCATCAGCAACCCGTTGTGGGCCGCCACGGCGATGGCGCGGTGCAGCCCCGCGTCGGCGCGTTCGAAGCCCTCGAAGTCGTGCGCGGTGCCGCCGGCGCTCAGCGCGAGGCCGATGCGGTCGAGGTCGGCCTGGGTCGCCACGCGCGCCGCGAGTGTCGCGACCTGTGGTTCGAGCAACTGGCGCACCTGCATGATCTCGGCCGGGCTCGTGTCGGCGGGGGCGGGTTCCACGCGCTGCGCCGCGACGTCGGTGAGGAACGTGCCGCGTCCGACGTGACGCACCACGAGCCCGTCGCGTTCAAGCGAATCCAGAGCGCGGCGCACGGCGCTGCGGGGCGCGGCGAGCCGCTCCACGAGGTCGCGCTCGGTGGGCAGCTTCGCGCCCGGGCCGAGCGTGCCGTCGGCCGCGCCTTCGTCGAGCAGCGCGCGCAGGGCGTGTTCCACCGTCGTCATGGCCGCACTCTACCGCACAACTTCGGACCAATCGAAACCAATCACTGTGGTCGTGACCAGAGTTTCCGCTGCGTGTCGACAACGGTGACCAACGCGCGTACGGTCAGGCGAGTCCGTATTGGTGCACATTGGTTCAGATTGGTCTCGTATGAAGCTGGTGACCTTCTCGACCGGCGGCGGTGATCGGGTCGGCCTCGTGACCGAGGGGGACGCCGTTCTCGACGTCACCGATCTCGTACCGGGCGGGACGCTGCTCGGTGCCGTGGAGGACTGGACCGAGGTCGGTCCCGTCCTCACCGACCAGGCCGCGGGCCGTACGCCGGTTCCCCTCACCGACGTGCGGCTCCGCGCGCCGTTCCCCGCGCCCCGGCGCAACGTGTTCTGCGTCGGCAAGAACTACAGAGAGCACGCCGCCGAGTTCGGCCGCAGCGGGTACGACAGCCCGGACCGCTCGGAGGACCTGCCGACGCGCCCGATCCTGTTCTCCAAGGCCACCACCGCCGTCGTCGGGCCGGGCGCCGACGTCGACCCGCACCCCGGCCTCACCGCCGAACTCGACTACGAGGGCGAGCTCGCCGTGATCATCGGGCCCGGTGGCCGCGGCATCCGCCGGGAAGACGCGTTCGCCCACGTCTGGGGCTACACGATCCTCAACGACGTCACCGCCCGCGATCTGCAGCGCGACCACCGCCAGTGGCTGCTCGGCAAATCGCTCGACACCCACTGCCCGATGGGCCCGTACGCGGTGACGGCCGACGAGGTCCCGGACGTGACGGCGCTCGAGGTCGAAACCACCGTCAACGGCGAACAGCGCCAGCACGCCCGCGTGAAGGACCTCATCTTCGACATCCCGGAGCTCATCGCGACGCTCTCGGCCGGCATCACGCTGCTGCCCGGCGACGTGATCGCCACCGGCACCCCCGCCGGCGTCGGCATCGGCTTCGACCCGCCGAAGTTCCTCGCGAGCGGCGACGTCGTCGAGATCGCGATCACCGGCCTCGGCGTGCTGCGCAACCGCATCGCCTGAACCGTCCGGAAAGGAGCCCGCATGAAGATCAACGGAACGGACCTCGCCGTCGAGGTCGAGGGCAGCGGTCCCGCCGTGCTGCTCGTGCACGGCCTCGGCGGCACCGGCAACTTCTACCAGATCCAGGCCGACGCACTGGCTTCCGGCCACCAGGTCATCCGCGTCGACTCGGCGGGGGCCGGGCGATCGGGCCTGCGCGACGGCATCACCGTCGAATCGCACGCCGACGACCTGGCTGCGGTGCTCGACGAACTCGGCGTCGCGTCCGCGGCGGTGGTCGGGCATTCGATGGGCACGCTCGTCGTGCGCAGCTTCGCGGCCCGGTACCCGGCGAAGGTCACGGCGCTGGCGTTGCTCGGCGCCGTCGCGGAACCCGCCGAAGCCGGGCGCAAAGCGCAACACGACCGCGCCGCCGTCCTGCGCAGCGAGGGCACGGCGGCGGTCGCACCCGGCGTGGTCGCCAACGCCGTGTCGGAGGAGACCCGGCGCGATCGGCCCGAGGTGGCGGCGTTCGTGCGCGAGCTGGTGATGCGCCAAGACCCCGAGGGTTACGCGCGCAACTGCGAAGCCCTTGCCGCCGCAACGGATCCCGGGCCCGTCGACCCCGCGTTGCCGCTGCTGCTGGTCACGGGGGCCGACGACAAGGTCGGGGCGCCCGCCGTGAGCGAGGCGCTCGCGGCCGCGCACGGCAAGGCGAACCTCGAAATCCTGCCCGGGGTCGGGCACTGGACCGCGCTGGAGGCTTCCGCCGAGGTCACCTCGCTGCTGCTGAAGTTCCTGTAACCGCTTTCCCTCAACGACGAGAGGAACCACCGTGCCGCTCACCGCCGACCGGACCCTGTTCCAGAACGTGTCCATCTTGGACTCCACGGGTGCGCAGCCGTATCCCGGCGACGTGCTGGTGGACCACGACCACATCGCCGCCGTCGGCACCGTCGACGCGGCCGCCGCCGAAGGCGCCCGCGTGGTCGAGGGCCGGGGCCGCACCCTGATGTCGGGCCTGTGCGACGCCCACACCCACTTCACCTGGAACAACAGTGCCGACCTCGACGGGCTCGCCGCTTTGCCCGTGGAGGAACACCTGCTGTTCGCCGTCGAAAGCGCCCGGTCCTATTTGGACTCCGGGTACACGATGTGCCTGGGCGCCGCGTCGGCGAAGGACCGGCTCGACGTCGTCTGCCGCGACGCCATCAACGCCGGCCGGATCCCCGGGCCGCGGTACCTCGCCAACGGGCCGGAGATCGCCGTGACCGGCGGCGAGCTCGTGAAGGGCATCACCTGGTTCGCCGACGGGCCCGACGAGATGCGCAAAACCGTGCGGCGGCTCATCGAGATCGGCGTCGACCAGATCAAGCTGTCGATGACCGGCGAGGAGATCACGGGCACGCAGCGCGCCGAGGACACCTACATGTCCGACGAAGAGGTGGCGATGGCCGTCACCGAGGCGCACCGGCGCGGGAAGCGCGTGTGCGCCCACGCGCGCAGCGCCGAGAGCGTGAAGATGTGCGTGCGCCACGGCGTCGACATCGTCTACCACGCGAGCTTCACCGACGAGGAGGGCATGGACCTGCTGGAGCAGGCGAAGGACTGGGTCTTCGTGGCGCCCGGCGTGAACTGGCTCGTCGCGACGCTGTACGAAGCCGCCGACTTCGGCTTCCCGCAGGAGGCGGCCGAAGCCGTGGGCTACAAGCGCGAACTGGAAAAGGCCACGGCCGCGATGATCGAGATGCACAAGCGCGGCATCCGGGTGCTGCCCGGCGGCGACTACGGGTTCGCCTGGACCCCGCACGGCACCTACGCACGCGACCTGCAGCACTTCGTCGAGCGCTTCGAGTTCACGCCCATGGAGGCCATCCTCGCGGCCACCGCGCAGGGCGGCGAGATCATGCTGCGCGACGGCGAACTGGGCAAGGTCCAGCCCGGTTACCTCGCCGATCTGCTCCTCGTCGACGGCGACCCGCTCGCGGACATCACGGTGTTGCAGGACAAGGAAAAGCTCAACGGCATCATGAAGGACGGGCGGTTCCACAAGGATCCCGCCTGATCCTGCCGGGTGGATGGCGGTGCGCCTCCCGTTCGGCGAGGCGCACCGCTCACCCGGCGCGCAGCAGGCCCGTCCGGTCGTGGCAGCCGAGGTAGCGGAACTCCTGCTGGCCGGCGTCGGTCACCGTGATCTCGTGGTACAGCCGCACCTTCGCGGCCGGACCCATGGTGGACAGGTACTTCATGGCGGCCCGGAAGATGGCGACGTGCGTCGGGTGCGATTCGGCCCACGCTTCGAGGTCGGCCAGGCTGTGCCACCAGCTCAGGCCGAAGCTCTTGTCCGTCTCGGCGCCGGTTTCGTCGGTCACGCGCACGTACCGGTTGGCGTAGCAGCCGATGGCGCGGCCTTCGTCACGCAGGAAGTCCATGCCGGCGCGCAGCACGGGCTCGACGTCGCCGAGGTACAGGGCGCGTTCGTCACCCTCGGTTTCCGTCCACTCCTGACCGGAGCGGATGAGGCACAGGTTGCCCTGCGGCCGCACCGTGACGACGCCGGTCTCCGGATCCGTCTCGGCGGCGAGCTCGCCGGACGGTTCGAGGCGGTCGGTCTGCCCCAGCGGCAACCGGTCGCGGGCGCCGCCCCAGTAGCCGTGCTCGTGGATCTCGCCGCTGAGCTTCCCGGCGGCGACGGACACGCCTTCGGTGCGGTCGCTGGAGAAGAGCGTTTCGAACCGCCGCACGGTCGGGCGCACGACCTCGCTGAAGAAGCCCGCGTCGGGCGTCCGGTGGTGCGGGCCGGTCCACGCGCCGCGGGCCCGGGTCCAGCGGTCGTACTCGGCCGGGTCCGTCCAGTAGAGGATGGTGAGTACCGTCGTGTACCCGGCTTCGTCGACGTAGCGGGCCCGGTCGTGGTGGTCCGGCGCGTGGTCGACCGCGGCGTCGAGTTCGGCGAGGGCTTCGGCCACGACCGGCGGCGGCTGCGCCGCGCGGTACTGCACGCCGAGGTAGGCCATCACGACTTGCTCGACGGCGGGGTCGAACCGCGCGGAGAACGACGGGTACGGCGGGTGGAAGGTGTCCGGCTTGCGGCGCGGGTGGACCCGTTCGACGCGCAGGTGCTCGGCGATCGCGGATTCCACGGCGTCACACCGCCGGTTCGTGGTGGGTCATGGTGGCCTCCGGGGCAGTCGTACCGACGGCGGCCGGCTCCGGTGCCGCGGGGCCGGCCGGTTCGGGCGAACGTAACCGCGCAGGCGATCGCCGACTTGCTCCACCGTGCACCGGGGATTGCTGCAGAGTGCACGGTCCACAGTGGTCCGGCGTCAGACCGTGGCGGCGAGCTCGGGGTAGAGCGCCTCGAGCGGGCCGGACAGGTTTTCCTTGATCTCGCGCGACGTCTTGTCGGCCAGCACCTCGTGGGCGCCCGCCTCCAGGCCGTCGTAGATCGCGGCGACGATGTCGCGCGGGTCCTCCTTGTCGACGGTCAGGGCCTTGGTCATGGGCGTGTCCGTGTAGCCGAGGTGGGCGCCGAGCACCTGCGTGCCCTGGCCGGCGAGGTCGAGGCGCAGCGAGTTGGTGATCTGCCACAGCGCCGCCTTGCTCGACGAGTACGCGCCCGACTTGGCGAGCCAGCTCAGCGCCGAGTGGATGTCCACGAGCGCGCCGCCGCCGTTGGCCGCGAGCACGGGCGCGAAGGCCTGCGCCACGGCGAGCGCGCCGAAGACGTTCGTCTCGTACAGCGCGCGCACCTCGGCCAGCGGCGCGGTCAGCAGGCTGTGACGCCCGCTCACGCCGGCGTTGTTCACCACCACGGTGGTGTCGGCGGCCGCCGCGGCGGCGGCCTTGACCGACACCTCGTCGGTGACGTCCAGGGCGAGGGGTACCACTCGCTCGTCGTCCCACTCGCGCGGGGTGCGTGCGGTGGCGTACACGCGCTTCGCCCCGCGGGCGAGCGCCTGGTCGACGAACTCGAGGCCGAGTCCGCCGTTGGCTCCGGTGACCAGGACGACGGCGTTCTGCAGTGAAGTCATGACAACCTCCAGCTCTCTTGCTTGGAATAACCAAGTTAGCAAGCTGACTCCGGATTGCCAAGTGTGACGTATGATGGATTGCATGAAGGCCATGGAGCTCCCGGCGAACAACCGCTGTTCGATCGCGCGCAGCCTCGAGGTGCTCGGGCAGAAGTGGAGCCTGCTGATCGTCCGCGAGGCGTTCCGCGGGCGCACGCGCTTCGCCGAGTTCCAGAAGATCGGTGTGCCGACGGACCTCCTCGCGTCGCGCCTCGAGGCGCTCGTCGACGCCGGCGTCCTCACGCGGCGGCCGTACCAGCAGCCCGGGCAGCGCACGCGCGTCGAGTACGTGCTCACGCCGGTGGGGGAGGACCTCCTCCCGGTGCTCGCCGCTCTGTCCGAGTGGGGCGATGAGCACCTCCCCACCGGCCACGAACCCTCGACGGTCTACGTCGACACCACCGACGAGCGCCCGGTCCACCTCGCGTTCGTCGACGCGGACGGCACCGTCGTCGACCCGGAGAACGTCGCCTACCGCCGCGGCCCGGGCGACATCGGCGACTGAGCCCGCACGTCGTCGGCGTCGGTGCTCAGCGCGAGTTCCCGCTGCGCTTCGAGCTCACCGAGCCGTCCTCTCAGGGCGGCGGCGATGCTGTCGTACGCCGCCGCGCCGAACACCAGCTTCCGCGGGGCCGGCACGGTGCCGGCCGAGGTGATGATCTCCCGCGCGATCTTCACCGGATCCCCGGCGACTGCGTGCCGAAGGGTTTCGGCGTCCATGCCCCCGTTCAGCGCACGCCGGACCTGGCCGAGAATGCCGGCTTCATACACGGGGAGCGGATCGGCTTGCGTGAGGTTCGTGGTGAACCCCGTCCGCGTCCCTCCGGGCGCCACGATTGTGACCTCGATCCCGAACGCGGCCAGCTCGATCGCCGCCGCCTCGAAGAACCCTTCCACCCCGAACTTCGACGCGTTGTACACGCTCATCCCCGGGTCGGGCACACTCCCACCCGAACTCGACATCTGGATGATCCGGCCCCCACCCTGCTTCCGCAGCCACGGCACCACCGCGCGCACCAGGTGAATCGGCCCGGCGAGGTTGACGCCCAACTGCCGCGCGACGTGCTCCTCACTGAGCTCCTCGACCGCCCCGAGTGTCCCGAACCCGGCGTTCGAAAACACGACATCAATCCGCCCGAGTTCCCCGAACGCCCTGTCCGCCACGTCCCGGACCGCCCCCGCCCGTCCGACATCCAGATCGGCCGTCCACAGCCGATCACCATGGTCCTTTCGCAACACCTCCCACTTCCCACCGCCCGCCCGCGCCGTGGCCGCCACCCGGTGCCCCTCCCCGAGCAACTGCCTGGCGACTTCAAACCCGATACCGGCGGAAGCGCCGGTGATGAACCACGTTTTCATGACGACCAATGTAGTCATCGTCTAGATAGTAGTCAACGACTACATGGTGAGTTGACGCACGCCCGGCGTTCTCGATCCGACACCCCTAGTCCGCACAATCACGCGCCCGCCCACGCCAGCACCACCCCTGCCACGCCCCGACCACAACCACCACCACACGACCGAACCCGACCAGGACGTGGCCGAGATCGACCACCGACCGACCGAACTCGACCAGGATTGCGGTCGCCGCCGACCATCAGGCGGCGAACCTCATCAGGCCGTGGTCGCTGCCGACTATCGAGCGGCGGAGGATGGCCAGGATGCGGTCGAGACTGACCATTGCGCGCCCGAACTTGATCGGGATGTGGTCGCGGCCGACCACCGCGGGTGCGAACTTGATCGGGTTTTTGTTCGCAGCCGACCATCGAGGGGGCGAGCATGGCCGGGATGTGGTCGAGACCGACCACCGAGCGGCCGAGCATGGCCAGGTTGTGGTCGCTGCCGACCACTGCGGGCGCGAACTTGATCAGGTTTTTTGGTCGAGACCGGCCGTCGAGCGGGCGAGCGTGACCAGGATGTGGTCGAGACCGACCACCGCGCGGCTGAACCTGACCAGGATGTGGTCGAGACCGACCACCGCGCGGCTGAACCTGACCAGGATTTGGTCGAAGCCGATCGCTGCGGGCCCGCACTTGATCAGGATCGGTCGCAGCCGACCACCGCGTGCGCGCGCATGACCAGGTTTTGTTCGCAGCCGACCATCGAGCGACCGAACCAGAACACATCTTGTTCGCAGCGAACCCACTGTGATCGGGCCTGGGCACCTCGACGTGGCAATACCCCCATGGAGCGTTGGTTTTGAGACTGATTCCCGGTGTCCCTCACCGTTTTCGATCACGACGATCAGGCACCACCATCACCGATCGTTTTCGAGCAAGCCCACGGTGCCGTCAACCAAGCAAGTGGTCCGCAGCCGAACCCAAAACGTTCAGCACCAACCAAACCTTGACGACACTCGACCGCCAACCCGACCACACCTCACCACCCACCAACCCACACCCGACCACCCGGCGACACCTGCACCCAGACCCAGCCCTGCACCTCGATCCGAAGCCTCCACGCGGTCTGGATCACCTTGTCAAGGCACGCTTTCCAGCCTTGACAAGGTGATCCAGACCGTCGTTACCATCATCGGCTCCGGGGTGCAGGACGAGTCCCGGGCGCAACGTCGCGCGCTAGCGCGACGCGCCC
>NZ_JBITBT010000030.1:0-113449 GCF_044452505.1 Amycolatopsis sp. NPDC051903
ATCCATTCCGAACGCGATGCCGAGATCACCTGCACAACTACATGATCAACGATCAGCGCGACCGAGCTCAAACCGGGTTACGAGACATCACTTAGGGAATGGCGAGGGTGAGGCTGTCGGGGATCGCTGTGAAGGCGTCGTCGACGCGACCGATAAGGGCGGCGATGCCGCCGTGTTTCCGGCGGGTACTGGATGGGACATCGGGCTCCTGGGCGCCGCGCACCCAGTTTTTGGCTCCGCAGCGCCAGGCGCTGAGGCAGAACTCGCCGAGCAGGCGCAGCCGGACGTCGTCGCGTCCGTCGATGCCGAGTTTGGTTTCGAGCAGTTGGACGAGCCGTTCTTGGGTGCTCATCGAGAGCAGCATGCTGTGGTTGCGCAGCGAGGGTGTGCGCGCGGCGAGTCCGCGGGTGGGCAGGAACCGGCGTGTCCATTCATCGCCGAGGCGCTGGAGCGCGGCGGTGAGCGCGTCGTGCAGGGCGGCTAGCAACGGGCCGTGGATGTCACGCGCCTGAACTTCGGCGAGGTAGGCGTCCCAGAGTTCAATCTCGGCCGCCAACGCGGCGTCCTCTTTGGACTCGAAGTTCGCGTAGAACGTGCGTTTCGACACTTCGACCGCGTCGACCAGGTGGTCGACGGTGGTCGTGTCGAAGCCGTTCTCCAGAAACAGGCGTAACGCCGTGTCGGCGAGCGCGCGCCGGGTGCGCAGCTTCTTGCGCTCCCGCAGGGGCAGGTCCCGCTCTGCGGGCACGGCGGTCGTCATGGTCGTACCAGCGTACCGGTGAGCACCTCCGACGCAAACTAACCTTGTTCTCGTATGTAACGGAGTATACTCTGCAACTGAGTTGCTTTTTCGGCGATGGGGGTGGCGATGGAGACGATGGCGCCGGCCAGGGTGGAGCATCGGCCTGCCCTGGCCGTGTTGCTGTTCGCGTCGACGCTGGGGGTGATGGCGGGGTCGACCGTGATGCCGGTCTTGCAGGTCATTCGCGCCGACCTGGGGGTGGACGGCACCGCTGCGGGGTTGATCATCACCGCGCACGGGCTGGCGATCGCGGTGGCGAGCCCGGTGATCGGGTGGGCGATGGATCGGTTTGGGGTTCGGCCGGTGCTCGCCGCGGGGCTGGTGTTGTACGGGCTGGCCGGGGGCGCTGGGCTGGTGATCACGTCGTATCCGGTGTTGATCGCGTCGCGGCTGGTGTTCGGGGTCGGCGCGGCGGCGGTGTTCAGCGGGACGACGGTGGCGCTGCTGGCCCTGTACCGAGGGGACTTGCGGGACCGGGTGATGGGGTGGCGCTCGGCCACGACCAGCCTCGGCGGGGTGATCTGGCCACTGCTGGCCGGGGCGGTGGGCGGCGTTTCGTGGCACGCGGCGTTCGCGCTCTATCTGATCGGTGTCCCGCTCGGCCTCGCCACGTGGGCCTGCTTGCCCACCACCCCGGCGACGACGCGTGAACGGGCCGAGGGCACTGTACTGGGGTTGCTGCGGCAACGTCCGGTGCTCGGCTTCTATGCGTTGATGGTCGCGACCGCGTTGTTGCAGTACGCGCTGGCGGTGTTCCTGCCGCAACGGCTGGCCGAGGTCGGTATCCGTGCCCCGTTCGCGGTGTCGCTGTTCACGGTGGGTTCGTCGGTGTGCATGAGCCTGATCGGGCTGGCTTACGCCCGTGTCCGGAAACGCTGGGGCTACCGGCGGCTTCTGATCGGGGCGGCGGTGCTGTGGATCGCCACCTTCGTCATCCTCGGCACAACCGACCAACCGGCGGTGATCGCCGTGGCGCCGCTGCTCTACGGGCTCGGCAACGGTGTCGCGTTCCCAGCACTCACTGTCCTGGTCGGCGAGGCCGCGCCGTCACGGCAGCGCGGCCGGGCCGTCGCGTTGTCCGCGTCGTGCGCGTTCGCCGGGCAGTTCCTGTCCCCGTTGGTGCTCGGCCCGCTGATGGGGGCGACCTCTATCACCACCGGCTACCTCGCCGCCGCGGGTATCGCGGTCGTCGCGTTGACCGGCGTCGCGCTCTGGCGGGGACGCTTGACCCGTCACGATGAGCCGGTCAGCGCGAGCTGACGAGCTCGTCCGGGAAGCGCGAAGGTGACCGCGGCAGCCACCGTCAGAATGGCCGCGATGAGCACGAAGGCGAGGCCGTAGGCGGCGGCCAGCCGCTCGGGCGCGGTGTCCGACGTGCCGGTCGCCGCGACGAGCACGGCGAGACCGAGGGCGGCGCCGGCCTGTTTGGTGGTGTTCATCAGCCCGGAGGCGGCACCCGCGTCGGCCGGGTCGATCCCGGCGGTGACGGTGGTGGTCAGCGGGGTGTTGAGCAGCCCGGAGCCGAGCGCGATCAGGATCGCCGGTCCGGCGATACCGAGGAGGTAACCGCTGCCGGGAGTGAGCGCGCTCTGCCACCCGAACCCGGCCGCGGCCAGGAGCGCGCCGCCGGCGATGAGCAGCCGGTGCCGGATGAACCGCATGAGCCACGGCGTCAGCCATGTGCCGACCGCGATGCTCAGCAGGGTGTGCGGCAGGAAACCGAGGCCGGTCTGCAAAGCGCTGTAGTGCAGCACGTTCTGCATCGACAGCGCGAGGAAGTACCACATCGGATTCAGGCATGCCCCGGCCAGCAGCATCACGACATTGCCGACCAGGATCGCGCGACTGGCGAACAGCCGCAGCGGGATCAACGGTGTTCCGGTTGCCCGCCGCTCGATCAGAACGAAGGCCACCAGCGCTGTGACACCGATTCCCACGGCGGTAATCGCGAGCCCGTGGCCGTCGCCGTCCGGGAACCGGCTGATGCCGTAGCTGAGCGCGCCCAGTCCGAGGTGACGGCGACGGCGCCGGGAATGTCCAGGCGAGGCCGCGACTCCCGGCCGGTGTCCGCGGGCAGCAGCTTCACCGCGGCGGTCAGGGCCAGCGCACCGACCGGCACGTTGATCAGCAGGGTCGCCCGCCACGTCAGGAACTCCGTCAGCGCACCGCCGAGCAGATTTCCCGCCGTGCCGCCGGCGATCCCGACCGCCGTCCACACGGCCAACGCCCGCGTTCGCCGGGCGCCCTCCGGGAAGGCGGCTGTCAGCACGGTCAGCGTCACCGGGGCGAGCACCGCCGCGCCGAGTCCCTGCACCGCCCTCGCCGCCGCGAGCAACCCCGGCGTCGCGGCGAGGCCCCCGGCCAGGCTGGCCACGGTGAACACGACGAGGCCGGCCAGAAAGACCCGACGCCGGCCCCAGACGTCGGCCAGCCGACCGCCGAGCAGCGGAAACCCGGCGAAAACCACAGCGTATGCGTTGACCACCCACTGCAGATCCACAGCGTCGAACCCGAGTGCGGACTGGACGGACGGCAGCGCGACATTCACCACCGAGACGTCGAGCACCACCATGAACTGCGCCGCACACGACAACGCCAGCACCGCCCCGCCGCGGGCTTTCGGCTCGCCGGACCCCACATCGCCCCCCTTTACTGTACGAGCGTATTATATACATCTGTACTATCAAGACGCCGGGCGGAGGATGTGGTGCCGAAGATCGTCGATCACGCCGAACGGCGGGCGCGCATCGCCGAGGCGCTGGTCCGGGTCGCGGCGCGCGAAGGGCTGCACACGGTCACGATGCGCACGGTCGCCGCGGAAGCCGGGGTGTCGGTCAGCCTGGTGCAGTACTACTTCGATACCAAGACCGAACTGCTGCACGGCACGCTCGAACATCTGGAACGGCGCAGCGTCGAACGCTGGCAGAAGAGGACGCGGGAATCGCGGTCGTCGACGCGGGCGATCGTGGAAGGCTTCCTCGCCGAGGCGCTGCCTGCCGATGCCGAGAGCCGTGCGCACCACCTGGTGTGGACCTCGTACGCGGTACTGGCGATGACCGATTCGGACCTGGCCGCGCAACCGTTCGTCGACGGCCCCAACCGGCGAGAACGCGAACTCGCCGACATCCTGTCCGACGCGGCCGCACGGGGCGAACTACACCCCGGCAGGGACCACCGGGTCGAAGCCGCGAGACTGCTGACGCTCAGCCACGGGCTGGGGACCAGCGTGCTGGTCGGCCAGCGCAGCACCGACGACGCCCGCGCCGTCCTCACCTACCACCTCGACCGCCTGTTCCTGTCCCCCGCAGCAGGTAACCTCGACTGAGTGCTCGATCCCGAATCCCGCCCGCGCCTGCGGATCGCGCCGCTGCTGCGGCTCCTGCACGATCGCGGGATCGACTGGGTTCTCAGCGGTTCCACCGTCCTCGCCATTCACGGTGCCCAGCTGGAACCGAACGACCTCGACGTCGTGCCCGACCTCGACGCGCTGAATCTGCGGCGTCTGGCCGGTGTGCTCGCCGAGCTGGGCGCGGTGCCGGCCTACCTCCCGGCCTGGTCGAAAACGATGACACTCCGGCAATGCCGAGAGTGGGTTCCCGAACTGCCCACCGCCGAACACCTGGACCATTTGTTCGTGACCCGGCTGGGCATGCTCGACATACCACCGGAACTGACCGGCTCCTTCGCGCAGCTGCGGCCCGGCGCGACGCTGCTGGAGCTTGCCGGGATCCCGGTCTGGGTGTGCGACCCGGAAGAGGTCCTGCGTCGTCTGCCGGAGCGGCCGCAACCGAAGGACGTCGAACGCGCTGCGCAGTATGGGGCGGTCCGTGACGCGCTGCGCCGCGACCGGGCGCCGAGCGGCTTGGCCCGATTCGCCGCCGCGGCCGAATGCGGCCGGCCACAGCGGACGCGCGGCTCAGCCCTCGCCGTGCGTGTCGATGCCGAACAGCCCGTGGTCGTGGCATCAGCGGCGGGCAGGGAGTTCAAGGCGGTGACGATCGTGCGTTCCTCGAAGCGGAAATGCGATTCCAGGATCGCCGCCAAGCCGTCCAGCTCGCCGAGCACACGGGTGCTCTCGGCGGTGTCCGGTTCGGCCGTGATGTCGCCCAGCACCTGATCGAGCTACCGCAGGATGCCGGCGACCAGCTGGTGATCTTCCTCCAGCTTGCCGATGAGCGGACGGAGTTCGGGGAACCGGCCGGCCAGCACGGGAAACGCGCCGGCATCCTCGCCGGTGTGATGCGCGCCCAGCGCCGAGCAGAACGCCAGACAGTGCGCTTTCAGCTCGCGGGGCCGACCGCCCTCGCCCTTGAGGTAACTGACGACGTCCCCGCGCAGGGCAGCCAGTTGCTCGCGAAGCCGGCGGTGAATTTCGATCAGTTCGGCACCGAAGGCCACCAACCGCTCGCTTGAACCCTGGGAGCCACCCATACGGGAAGCGTACTGATCACTAGGCCGGAGGTAGGTGCCGCTTCGCTCCGCGACCGTCACCGGTCGTGGAGCGAAGCGGCACTGGGCTAGTGGCTGCCAGCGAGTTCGCCGCTGAGCCGGTTATGCATGGTCGCGCTGGACTTGTTCAGGCCGACGATCTCCACGGTCTTGCCGCGGGCGGCGTACTTGGTGGTGATCGCGTCGAGGGCGGCGACGGTGGAGGCGTCCCAGATGTGCGCGGCGGTCAGGTCGATCACCACTTTCTCGGGATCGCCGGCGTAGTCGAACTGCGTCACCAAGTCGTTGCTGGAGGCGAAAAACAGCTGGCCGGTCACGGCGTAGACAACCTGGCCACCGTCAGGGTCGGTCACGGCGGTGACCTCGGCCAGGTGCGCCACGCGCCGGGCGAAGATCACCATCGCGGTCAGGGTGCCGACGACGACACCGATGGCGAGGTTGTCGGTGGCCACGACGACGGCGACGGTGACGATCATGACCGTGATCTCGCCGGCGGGCATCCGCTTGAGCGTGGCCGGGGCGATCGAGTGCCAGTCGAAGGTGCCGAACGCGACCAGGACCATGACGGCGACCAGCGCGGCCATCGGGATCTTCGACACGACCGGCCCGAACACCAGGCACAGGATCAGCAGGAACACCCCGGCCAGGAAGGTCGACAACCGGGTCCGGGCACCGGCAGTCCTGACGTTGATCATCGTCTGGCCGATCATCGCGCATCCGCCCATCCCGCCGAAGAACCCGGTGACGATGTTGGCGATGCCCTGGCCGATCGACTCCCGCGTCTTGTTCGATCGGGTATCGGTGATGTCGTCGACGAGTTTCGCGGTCATCAGCGACTCCATCAGCCCGACCAGGGCGAACGCCAGCGCGTAGGGGGCGATCGTGGTCAGCGTCCCGGTCGTGAACGGCACGTCGGGCAGGCCGGGAACCGGCAGCGACGAGGGCAGGGCGCCCTTGTCGCCGACCGTCGGCACGGTGATGCCCGCGGCCACGGTCAGCACGGTCAGCACGATGATCGACACCAGCGGCGCCGGGATCACCTTGGTGACCTTCGGGAACACCAACATCACCACGAGCCCCGCGGCGAAGAGCGGGTAGACCGCCCATGGCACGTCGATCAGGTTCGGCACCTGCGCCAGGAAGATCATGATCGCCAGCGCGTTGACGAACCCGACCATGACGCTGCGCGGCACGAACCGCATCAGCTTCGCCACCCCGAGCGCGCCCAGGACGATCTGGATCAGCCCGCCCAGGATGACGGTCGCGACCAGATAGCCCAAACCGTGCTCCCTGGCCAGCGGAGCGACGACGAGCGCGATGGCGCCGGTCGCGGCGGAGATCATCGCCGGCCGGCCGCCCACGATCGCGATGACGACCGCCATCGTGAACGAGGCGAACAACCCGACGCTGGGGCTCACCCCGGCGATGATCGAGAACGAGATCGCCTCCGGGATCAGCGCCAAGGCCACCACCAGACCGGCGAGCACCTCGGTACGGGCCACCTTCGGTGACAGCCAGGCAGGACGCGCACCACGCAGGCGCGCCAAGGACAAGGAATTCGACACGAACCAACCAGACATGCTCAAGGCGCGGCACAGCGCGCACGAACCAACGACCACAGCCATCAGGAAGCGGACAGGACAAAAACGACCGGATCGGCCAGCGGTGGGCCCGACCTCCGAAGCAGGGTCACGCTCCGGTAGCAAGATCAGCTCGGGCGGATCACCACACCTGGCACGACCAGCACACACGCTCCTCGGCTCGACAACGAAGCCGGGGGCGTCGGCGACCCCGGTGGGCGCGCGCAGCGAACTTCACGCCGCCCTCAACTCTTACCTTACGTTAGGTGAGAGTTGCGGTCTTGTCGTCCCTGGCTCAGCGACATGAGGCCGGAATCACGGGGACCCGTCGTCAGAGAGCGTCAGGACGTGGTGTCCCTCGGGGTGGCGTACGAGTCGGCGAGCCGGGTGCGCAGCGTGTCCGCGAACTCGTCGGCGATCCGCAGCTTGGCTCGTAGTTCCTCGCGGCTGCGCTCAGCCGCCTCGACGAACTCGGCCAGCCGCGTGCGCGGGTCCGGCAACTCCGGATCACCTGGCACCGGATCGAGGATGGCCAGCAGCTCCCGCATCTCCTCCAGCTGAAACCCGAGCGGCTTCATCCGCATGATCAGCAGCAGCCGTTCGATCTCCGGCTCCTGGTACAGCCGGAAACCCCCCTGACTGCGCGCGCTGGGCACCACGAGACCGACTTCCTCGTAGTAGCGGATCGTGCGCAACGACAGGCCGGTGCGCTCGGCGACCTCGCCGATCTGCATCTGCCCGCCCACCTCAACCTGCCTTCCTCCGAATGCGGTTCACCGTAATGCACCCCGACACCCGCCCACATCTGAGCGCCTGGAACCCACGATCGTTCACCGGCTCCGGTCCATGCCGCGGCGTGGACCGACAGGGATCAACACACCAAGCACTACGAGGACAGCGATCACCGAAGTGGAGACGAGCGCAATGCCGAGTTGCGAACTGTGGTGATCACCTGACGTCACACTCCAGCATGGCTGCTGGCTCGGCGTGGGCTGACCGTCCTTGCGAATCAGCGCGGATCACCGCCACAAGAAGCCGGGAGCGAGCCGCGCCGATGCGGAGCTTCCGCCGAAGTGTGTCCGCGGAGATCGGTCGGCGATGTGCTTCCCAATGACGCGCGTCCTCGTCCTTCGCCCGCTGAAGCAAATTGTCGTCGACCAACCCGGAAGACGACTGGCTGCTCCGCCTGTCAGTCTCAGCGGCCTCGGACTTCGCATCCCTGGATGACTCCGGCGCCGCCTGTTCGATCGCGGACAGTTCGTCGGTGAACGGGGCCGGCTCCGGCTCGACATCGCCGGGCGCCGCTGCTGCTGGCCGGCCAGTGGTGGTCAGAGCCCTCAGCAGATCCGGGCCGACCTCAGCCCAGCCGATCAGCAGTAACGGGCCCACGGCGTCGAACGCGGCCTTGCCGCAGTCGCCGGCAACCAGCGGATCGGTCACGCTCAGCGCAAGGGTTACCGCGCTGGCGAAGATCAGCAACCGCCGAGCTGGACGAAGCAGCTCTGCGGAGGCCCCGACGAGCACAAAATGCCGGTTGCCGAGGAGGAGCCCGAGGATCGAGAGATCGACGGCCGGTGCGACAAGCGGCGCGACCCAGACCGGCACGCCAAGGCGGAGCGCGAGATTGAGGACGTTGCCGAAGCCGAACAAGAAAGTGAGCCCCACGACCACGCCCATGATCACGGTGACGACCTTAACGATGTGGCTCCGTCCGAAGCCGTTCGCGTCGGCATAGCTCCGCACCTGGTCATCGAGCACCACCTGCCTCGACGCGCGGGCGCCCATGGGTGTCGCGAGTGGAGATGCCGCGTTCGCGCAGCTTGTTCAGCACGGTCGTGTGGTTGACGCCCAGGTGGTCACCGACTCGTGCCAGGGACCACCCGAGCTTGTAGAGGTGGATGGCGTCGTCGACCTGGTCAGGCGTGAGGCCGCGGCGTCGCGTCGGCACGCCGTGCCGGTGGAGGATGTTGCTGACCGTTCGCCGTTCGATGCCGAACCGGTCACCGAGTTCGTATACGGTCGCGCCGGACTGGTAGTCGGCGATCAGCTCCTCGACTTGGTCGGCGCGGAGTTGCCGGGCCCGGCGAGGTCGGTCGCGCTTGATTAAGCTCGGCTCGGGGGTATCGAGGCGGGGAAGCCTCTCGCGGAGCTCTTCCAGGGCTCTGACCTGGGCTTTTATGTTCGAGTAAGGTCCTCTAACCTCCACCTGAGGGTTCTAACCAGTTCTGAGCTGCGGATATGACTACACGTAGTCGTGCACTTGCGGCCTGGCGCTCGATAGGCTTCCCGACCGCCAGAGCAGGGACACCGCGCCGACGAGCAGGACCACCGCGCCGGCCGCGATGAGCCGGGGCGCGCTCCACCGGGTGACAAGTCTGCTCGCGAAGGGCGCACAGATCGCCACGGGAAGGCAGGTTGGCAGGAAGACCAACGCGGCCTGCCACGGTTGCCACCCCGCGCCGACCTGAAGGCGGAAGGTCAGGAGCAGCAGCAGGGCGAGGTGTGATCCGTTGAGGGACGCTGCCCCGACGGCCGACCTCACCAACGCGCCGTTGGTCAGCAAGGTCCGCGCCGACGCGCGTTTGCGCTGTTCAGGCATCGCTCGGCGCGGCAGCAGGACCGATGCGGCGATCAGCAGCAGCAGCGCCACTGGAGCGGTCACGAGCAGCGGCAGCCGCCAGCTCGTGCCCGCCAGCACGCTCGACAACAGAAGACCGGCCGAGAAGCCCGCCGCACCGAACGCGGCGTAGGTCGAGACAGCCCGGCGCTGGTCCGGTCCCGGCCGGAACGTCGAGCTGATGATCACCAGCCCCGTCGGCGCGGTCAGTGCGGCGCACATCGCTTTGACGACACGGGTCCCAATCAGAAGAGCGGGTGTGCTCGCCACCCCACCGACCACGGATGCCACGACGAACAGCACCATCGCCGCCAGATACACCGGTCGCCTGCCCCACCTCTGGGCCAGCCTCGGCCCGAGCAGCAGGCAGGTCGCGAATCCCAGCGCGAAGCCGCTCATCAGGAACTGCACCGTCCACGGAGACAGGTGGAGGTCGCCGGCGATCACCGGCAGCGTCACGACCACAATCGATACCTCGAGTGCGTCGATCAGCATGTTGCCCGAGAGGACGAGCAGGAGCGCCCGTTGCCGGGCACCCCTGGCCGGCTGAGTGTGGCGTGGGCTCGTCGTCATGCGCGAAGGCCCCTAGTGATGATCCGGAACAGGCGGCGGGCGATCACTTGAGCAGTGTTCCGCCGCTGGCGTCGACGAAGGAGCCGGTGATCCACCGGGCGTCCTCGCCGACGAGGAAGGCGACGATGTCCGCGACGTCGGTCGCGTCGCCGACTCGGTCGAAGACGGACAGCTTGGCCAGCTGCGCGACCACATCCGGGTTGTCGAAGATCGCGGGACCGTTGTTCGTGATGCCCGGCGCGACGCTGTTGACGGTGATCCCGCGAGGCCCGAGGTGCTTGGCGAAGTGGAGCGTGATCTGCTCGACTGCGCCCTTGGTCATGGCGTAGGCCACCTCGTCGGGGTTCGCGAACCTGGTGAGGCCGGAGGAAATGTTCACGATTCGCCCACCGTCGGGCAGCAGACTCAGCGCTCGCTGCAATGACAGCGACGCGGCGCGCGAGACAGTCGCGTCGATCGAGCGGGACGGTGGCCGGGCCTTCGCCGTCCACGCTGAACTCGGCGAGCACGGCGCCGGCACAAGCTCTTCCTGGAGCTCGAGCACGGCCTGAAGGAGCGCACGGGCGACACCAAACTGGACATCTTGGTGAACAACGCCGGCGTCATGGGCGGGGTTCCGCCCCAGGACGTGACGGCCGAGCAGTTCGATCATCTGGTGGCGGTCAACGCGAAGGCACCTTTCTTCATCGCCAACCCCATCGGATCGAGACATTCAACAGCTGGGTCCGGTCCAGAGCTTGGATCTGGGATTTCTCGTCCACGCTGACCACGACCGCGTTCGCCGGAGGGTTGAGATACAGACCCACGACATCGCGGATCTTGGGCTCCAGTTCGGGGTCGGTGGAGAACTAGCGGCTGCCGGTGGCGACCTCCAGCGCGGCGAAGAGGGTGGTGGTGCCGTGGCGGACGTAGTCGTGGGTTTGTCGTTCGGGCAGTCCCGGACGCAGCGGCAACGCTACGAGCAGGCCGGAATCGCCGGCTTGGGTGACCTGCCGCGGCCAGGGCGGGCGCCGGAGATCGACGAGGTCTCCGTGCTAGCGGAAACCTTGGCGGACAAGGGGAAACCACCAGCAGAGTTGGGGGGTGACGCACTGGTCGTCACGGCTGATGGCGACTCGGCTGGGAATCTCCTTCGCGACGGTGGCGCGGATCTGGCGGAAGTGGAACATCAGGATCAGCGCCGACGCCTGCTATCCGCGCCACAGCAACGTCGAGTTCCTTGCCTTCCTCAAAAGAGTCGCCAAGGCCCACCCGCGGGTCAAGCTGCACATCGTGGTCGACAACTACGCCACCCACAAACACCCCGAGATCCAAAAGTGGCTGGACAAGAACACACGGATCACCCCCCACTTCACGCCCACCAGCTGCTCCTGGCTGAACATGGTCGAAATCTTCTTCGGCATCATCACCCGCCAAGCCATCCGACGCGGCACCTTCATCAGCGTCAGCGACCTCGAAACCGCCATCCGCGACTTCATCGACGCCGACAACGACCGCGCCAAACCCTTCGCCTGGACCGCCACCGACGACGACATCATCACCAAAACCAACCGTAAAATGACTTCAGACACGCGACACTAGTTCCTGCTCGCGGACCAGTTGCTCGTGATGTCGTGCCTGTCTGAGCGTCTCCGGCTCTACCGTGACAGTCGCCGAGGCATCGTGGACAGCGATCTCCGCCCCAGGCGCTCCGAGCCGACCCAAGGAAGCGTTTATTTCGGCTTGAGCGGTGCTGAGGTGCGTGATCGGGGTCCGCGCGGCCACGTTCGCGGCGGTGCTAGTGAGCAGGGATCGCGCGGCCTGGTCGGGCTGAGATTGGCGGCGGGACGGAACGCGCAGCCGCCAGACGCCCTCGAAATGCGCGGTGAAGTAGAGGCCACGAGTACTGCTGGCGAGCCTTTCTGAACACGATCCGGCCACGTGGGCGCCTAAACATCCGGGTTGGCGACGGGCTGCTCATCCGGAGCTGCCGCGAGCCCCGGGGCATTGAGCAGCTCGAGCTCCTGCGCGAGGCTCGCCACGTGAGAGAGCACCGACTCCCGCACCCGGGTGCGGGCCGTCTCCTGCCCGCCGGGTTGCTCAGGTGCCCAGACCACCAGTACCGAAGTGAGGTAAACGAAACTTCGCAGCGGCGTCTCAGTCGGCCCGGTCGGACGGACAGCGCCGGCGAGTATTCGGTGCAGGGGCCAGAGGAACTCAGGGTCGGTGAAACCGCTGACATGAGCGTCTGCTCTCTTTCTCGACGAAGGGCGACGACGGCCTGGGCCGTGGCAATAGCGGTGTGGACACGCGCGTTCACCAGGGACCCGGTGCAGCGATGCGTACTTCATCCAACAATATTCATCTGTCGCATCGCCGCACCGGACGCTTATCCTGCCCGTCCGCTTGGCCGCCGGTCCAAAGAGCGGCCGTGACGGCGATCAGTCGGCTTGCACGCCCTCCTCAGGTGTCAACTGCTCCCCATCCCGGCGGAATCCGATCAACTCCATTTACGGCCCGTCATGTGGTTGAAAAGAGATCTGGTTACGCCGCCGTCGACCGTCAACGTGGTTGCGGTGACCCATGACGCGGAGCCGCTCAGCAGATACAGGACGCCGTGGGAGATATCCGCCGGTTGGCCGATGCGACCAAGCGGCACGGCCTGCCTTCGAGACTCCCGGATTTCGGGATCATCCAGATAAGTGGTCAGCGGCGTTTCAATAGTCCCAGGAGCAACCGCGTTGACACGAATGCCGTGTTGCGCCCACTCGATCGCCATCTGCTCGGTCAACAGGGTGACGCCGGCTTTGACCGTGCTGTACGAACCCGCTCCCCCGTAAGGATGCTGTCCCCCGATGGACGAAATGTTCACGATCGAGCCGGGCCGCCCTTGCTGAATCAGGTGCGCAGCAAAAACCTGGGCCGTCAAGAACGTCCCGGTCAGACCGACGTCCATCGTCTTGCGCCAACCGGTCTCGGACAACTCGATCAGCGGCTTCGCGTCCATCGCGACCGCAGCGTTCACAAGGAAATCGAGCCCGCCGAACGTCGACTGAGCCAGCTCGACAGCTCGCTCGGAGTCGGCCCGTCGAGTGACATTCAAATCAACGAACCTTGCATTCGTGGGACCCAACCGGGAGACCAGGTTCTCCCCGAGATCGCTGTTGACATTGCCGACAATGACGTTTCCACCCTGCGCGACGATGTCTTCGGCGACGCGTTCACCGATCCCGCGCGCGCCGCCAGTGACAATCGCCGTCTTTCCGACAAATGAACCCAAAGTTTTATTCCCTACTTGGAGCTTTTCTTACGTGGCGATCGGTCGCTCTTGAGCGATGATCTCGGCTGTAGTTGATCGTTTGTCGTCGAGGTTGGTTCCGGGCATTGAATCCAGCCCAGAAACTCGGGCAAGAAGCTCCGCAAACTCATCACATGAGACAAGCTCTTGGCACGCGGTAGTTCCTCGGGGCACTCTCAGATAGCCAGCCCGCCGGGGCGGCTGGCCGTAATCATCGCCATCCGAGGGGAAACACTCGAGGTCTATTCGAGTCGGCCACTCGGCGGCGCGAAAAGAGGCTCGCACCGTCGGCCGAGGATGGCGGCCGGACGACGGTCAGATCGCGAGAAGACCGCCGTCAACCGGGAGATCCACACCTGCGACGAAGCTTCCTTCGTCAGAAGCGAGGAACAAGACCGCCGCCGCGATCTCCTCGGGGCGGCCGAGCCGCCCGAACGCGACCCTCTCGGCGTCCTCGGCCTTGATCCGGGGAACCAGCTCCTTGGACGGCGCCACCTGTTCGAAGATCGGCGTGTCGATCGGACCCGGGCAGATCGCGTTGACCCGGATGCCGCGGTCCTTCAACTCCGCCGTCCACGTGCGGACGAAAGACCCAACCGCTGCCTTCGTTGCGCTGTAGACACCCAAGCCCGCAAGGCCCCTGCGTTCCGCGATCGAGGTGACCAGGATGATCGACCCGCCGTCATTAATCAGCGGCAGTGCCTTCTGAACCGTGAATGCCAGGCCCTTCGTGTTGATCGCGAATTGCCTGTCGAAGCTCTGCTCGGTCATCTCGGAGAGGGGCTGCGCATGGACAACACCCGCCGCGGCAAAGACGATGTCGATCCTGCCCCTCTCACTGGCGACCTTGGCGTAGAACCTGTCAAGATCCGCGAGATCGGATACGTCACCCTGCACCGCGGTGACCCTGTCGCCCATCGGCGAAGGGCCCCTGTGCAGGGTGTAGACAAACGCCCCTTCTTCAAGGAAGCGCTCGGCGGTCGCGAGACCCTGCCCACTGCTCCCGCCGGTGATGACAGCAACCTTGCCCTCGAGCTTTGACGCCATTGACTCTCTCTCTTCGGTGATGCGAAACGGTCAACCGTTCCGAGACCCGAGCGCGGACTGGCCGTGGCAAGTAGTCGAGTCGCGGGCGGGTGTCGGTGGATTCCGCCGGCGCCACACGGTGTCGCCACAGGTGAAGACCGCCGACCGCGGGATCAACGCTCCGCGGCGACCTCGCTCAGCAGGTCGAGCGCCTCGTGCGCCGCGGAGAAGCCCGTGTAGCCGCTCGTCTGAAGCAGCGCCTCGAACAGCTCCTCCACGGTCCACCCGAGGTTCAGGGCACCACGCAGATGCGTCTTGAGCTCCTCGTCGTGCCCACCGATACCCGCGAGCACGGACACCACTACGAGACTGCGGTACTTCAAGTCCAACCCGGGCCGGTTCCAGACACCGCCCCAAACGTGCTCGACGGCGACCTCGAAGAACGGCGCCATGAACGGATCACCCGGCTTCTTCGGCCCGTCACCGAACACCTGCCGACGCACCTCGGCCCCGGTCAGTCGTGCATCCCGCGCCATGCTGCCCTCCTAAAAATGGAACGTACAATCCAAACTGTACCCGACTGTTCTGGACTGTCAAATCCAGACTGAGCTACGATGGAGTCCATGACGGAGGCGCACACACCCGCAACACCCAAGGGGCGCGCGACACGTAACCGGATCCTTCAGGCCGCAGCTAACCTCGTTGCCGAGAAGGGCACCGCAGGGATGAGCCTCGAAGACGTCCGGTCCCTCGCCGGCGCGAGCAGCAGCCAGCTCTACCACTACTTCCAAGACCGGGACGACCTCATTCACGCCGTCATCGGCGTCGCCGCCGACGGCGTGCTCGCTAGGCAGGGTGAGCTCCTCGAGAACTTGGATTCCTGGACTGCCATCGATCGCTGGATCGACCTTCTGGTCGAGGATCAGGTTGACAGGCAAGCGCAGGGCGGATGCCCCATCGGCTCGCTCGTCGGTCAACTCGCGGAGACTGACCCGGACGCCAGGGAAGCAATCTCCGCGGGCTTCGATCGCTGGGAGGCACCGCTGCGCGACGGCCTCACTCGTATGCAAAACCGCGGTAAGCTGCGTAAAGACGTCGACCCTGCCGCGCTCGCAACTGCCACCATGGCCAGCATTCAAGGTGGTCTTCTCCTCACTCAGGTCCGCCGCGACCCCAACCAGCTCCGGATCGCGCTGAACGCAGCCCGCAACAACCTCCGTCTCGCGGCGCCCTGAGTGCTGCACCGAAGGTGCCGACGGCCGGCGGGCAGGCGCCGAACGGGGGTCGCGGCACGGCCTTCGCGCCGATTACCGGTGACGGCCGCGTTCCGAGCCAACGGGGCTCACGCCGCGGTCAGGGCCCGCGTAGCGCGCCGCGACCCCCCGGCTGCGCGGTTCGCCGGAACCAGGTCACCGATTCGGCTGGGGTAGTGGGGAAATCAGTGCCGACGGCGTGAACACCCCGGAAGACTGGAAACCGCCCAGCCCCGCGGTCTTCGTACATGCGGTGCGACCACTGCCCGTTCACCGCCATCTGAAGCAGAGGGAACACCGGATGAAATGTCGCGCGTCACGACGTTCCACCCGGGTTCGCGGTCTCACCGATGGCTTCCATAAGACTTTTGGAAACACGATCGCTTCGGCAACCCCCGCGGCTCGCGCGCGGCGCTGCTCGACGGCAACGTCAGGGTTTCCGCTGCTGCCCCTCCCCGACTCGCTTGCCGGGAAGACACGGACAAGCGTCGCTGTCAGCGGTCAACCAACCTGGCCTGCGGTCGGTCGAGTTGGCCCACACATGGCCCATGGTCAACTGACTTGGTACGACCCGATGTGCAGTCCTGCAGCCGTCAAGATCGGATCCGGAGTCAGCCTGGCCTGCGGGCCAGCCGGTAGTCTTCTCGTGCGGTGGCTGTGGCTCTCGAACCAACCGGGCTTCGACTTCCAGGCCCGCGCCGACAAACACCTCGGCCACGAAGTCCGGCAGTAGCCGGTACTCGTCCAAGGAAATCTCGTGGCCGTAGCCTGGGAGATGCAGCGACGCTCATCACCGACCTGAAACGCCGTCAGCAGACGTCCGCCCGGCCCAGCACCCGCGCCAGTCGCGCCACCACCGACGGCAGCAGCTCCGGTGGCGTGTGGATCAGCGACTACCACGCCAGCGCGCCACCAAGGCGACCGTCGCCTGGCCCCAATGCCTCCAGCGAACCGACCTCGAAGCGCAGCTGGGGATCGCCCGGCGGGGCGCGTCGACCATGTCAGGGGAGAGATCGACTCCGAAGACGTCTAGCGCCAGCGAGGCCAGGTATCCCGTCAATCGTCCCGGGCCGCACCCCAAGTCACCGATCGGGCCGGTTGTACCGACTAGCTCAGCGAATTTTCCCAGCATCGCCCGGTCCCACGGACTGGCGTCCACTGCGTCCCGCAACGTCTCGGGCAACGGTGTCGAACGCAGTCCGTGTCTTGGTCACGTAGGCGGGTTCGTTCAAGAGCCGAAACGCCATCCGCATCCACTCGCAGCCCCGGTCAAACCGGCGATCTCGAAAGGCCAAATAGAACGACCGGAGCCACTGATGGGATGCCGGAGTCGGCAGCGGGAGCGAAGTGACAGCACGCAGCAGGCGCGGGCTGCAGGTAGCCGTTTGGCCACGGGTGCCGAACGCGAGGATTCCCCGCGCGCATGCAGGACACCTGGATGACACTGTGATCTCATTCGACATGACTTATGGTTACCATGAGAAATACCGATACCCGGAAGGTTTTCGCAGGCCTAGGATTGGACGTGAAACGGCGGATTTTCGGCGCAACAAAGGAATAGCGTTGTTCATCGCTGACCAATTTGAGCCCTGGCTCGACGCACTGGACGCAAGTTCATCCAGGCTGGGTGTCGCGGTCGCCGAACTGTCAGAAGAAGCCCTCCTGCGCTCGTCATTCACACCGCACAGGCGGATTGCCGACGTGCTCGCGCAACTGGGAGCTGCCGGGGAAATCAGCGCCAAGCTGTTGACCTACGCTGCATTCGGGGGAGATGCAGCTCCCGATCTCGAATACCGGCACCTGGTCCACGAGCGATGGGCCGCCATGAAGCCGATCCAGCGACGTGACGCGTGGCTTGAAGCTGACTCGCGGCACCGGACGTTGCTGGCATCCCTGAGTGAAACGCAGCGGGAAACGGTTCGCGTGCCCCAGTTCAACGACGTCGTCACCTTGCCCGTATATGCTGGGTACTTGCTCTCCGAGCAATCGGTTCGCGCCTGGGACGTCGAAGTCTCACTCAATCCAGCCGCCACCATCCCCCGCACCGAGGTCGACCTCCTGTGGCAACGTATCGATCGGGTTGTCACCTGGTCCTACGACCTGACCACACTGAGCCGGCTAGCGCCGTGCCAGATGTCCATCGAGTTGACCGGCGCTGAGCGTCCGATGGCTTTGGTCGTGGATCTCGAGCTGCACATCTACCCGTGCGAGGCGTACAAACCGGTGGGGACCATCTCGGGATCCTCCGAAGACGTGCTGCGGCTGATCTACGGCCGCAACCGGGCCGCCGACGGTGTGCGGGTGACCGGCCGTCACGCCCTGGCCGACCTCCGAGCATTGTTCCCCGGGGCCTGAGGACCGCGGTCCGTGATCGCGTCGAACGGCTCTGCGGCCTACCTTCCGCGCTCAGCCAAAACCGGCCTTGCCGCCAACGACGGCAATGTGCCGGGTCGCACGACTTCGTCAGCCTGAATTTCGCGGACCGGAAGCATCGACACCTGTGCCGACGGCGGTTTCGAGAAATCGCGCTGCAACGATCAACAGGAGGTAGCTGGGAGCAGGCACGAGAACGACGGAGCAAATGGTGGCCGCAGCGCGTGATCGAGGATGAACGGCCCGAAGACGTCACCGGAACTCCACACCAAGCACTTCGTCGGCGCAGCACATGCGCGGACGTCTCTGAGCGAGTTGCGATCTCCAACTTACCAGGCTAGGCTTACCGTGCTTGCGTGGCTATTTCGCCACGGCCGACGTTCGCTGCGATGCCATGCGAAGAGCTGCGATTGAGGCTGAATCAGGAAACCGCGCTAAAAGCACGAATTTTGCAGCGTGAATCACACTTGAACATTCGTGCTTTCACGGACAGGGAGGAACCCCCATGAGCGATCTGCTGGAGCACGTCCTCGATGCCCACGGCGGGCTCGACCGCTGGCGGCAACTACGGCAGATAGCCGTCCACGCACGCATCGATGGAGTCACTTGGCACGCCAAGGGCTTTGGCGAGGCGATGCTCGATTCACACATCACGCTGGACCCGCATCACCAAAACGTCAGTTACGCACCGTTCCTCAC
This sequence comes from Amycolatopsis sp. NPDC051903, assembly GCF_044452505.1. Taxonomy (NCBI): domain Bacteria; kingdom Bacillati; phylum Actinomycetota; class Actinomycetes; order Pseudonocardiales; family Pseudonocardiaceae; genus Amycolatopsis; species Amycolatopsis sp. NPDC051903. The sequence continues at coordinate 18,650 of NZ_JBITBT010000030.1, forward strand.
CGCCGGTCGCCGCAGCCGGTTCGAACCCGATCGTGTCGCCATCGAGACCCTGGACGGGGAGGTCGTCGCTGAGCGCGTCGGCCCGCGCAGGGCGTTCGCAGGCCACCAGTTCAGCACCAAGTGGGACGAGCTGCATCTGGCCTACTTCACGGGGTACGCGATGTGGAACTACCTGACGGCCCCGTTCCTGTTCACCTGGCCGGGAACTGTGGCCGAGGAGATCGAACCGTGGGATGAAAACGGTGAAAGCTGGCGTCGGCTCAAAGTCACCTTTCCGCCGGACGTCGCGACGCACAACCCGGAACAGGTCTTCTACTACGGCCAGGACGGCCTTCTCCGCCGACACGACTACGCGGGAGAGGTCGTGCACGGCGCCAACCCCGCACTCACCGCCCACTACACGGACCAGCACCGATCGTTCGCCGGCCTGGTGTTTCCGACTCGCCGACGGGCTCTGCGCACCAACCCGGACAACACACCACGCACCGATCTGGTCGCCGTCTCCATCGATCTGCTCGACGTCCGGTTGACCTGATCCGACCAGCAACGGACTGCGCCCATGGGGGACATCGGCGCGGTCTCGGACTGGACCTGGCCCGAGGGTCGGCCTCAGACCAGGTCCAGTCCTCGTCCTTTGAGGACGACCGCGTGCCAGTGTGCCCAGGTCACGCTCGGGGCGTGTGGCCGCCAGTTCCACCGTGTTGATAGCTCACCACGGCTCCCCTGTTACGAAGTTCGGCGATCGCGGCGGGATCGTAGCCCAGTTCCTGGAGCACTTCGTCGTTGTGTTCGCCCCGGTGCGCGGGCAAGCGCGGGGAGCTGCGGTCGGGGGTTGCGGTGCTGAAGTGCCACGGAAGCCCCGGCACGGTGAACTCGCCGCCACACCGATCGGGCACCGCGCGGGTTGCCGACCACTGCTGGGCCCAGTCGCTGACCGCGATCTCGTTGACCGTGCGCACTCGTCCGACGGAGATCTTGGCCTCGTCGAACTGAGCGTCGAGGGAGTCCAGGTCGTCGAAGGTCAAGATCCAGTTTTGGACGATCGCGTGGAGTTCCCAGAAGTTCTTCCTGCGCGCTTCGGCGGTGGCGAACCGGGGATCCTCCGCGAGGTCGAACCGGCGCATGGCCGCCAGGTAGGACGGGAAGGTCGAGCTTCCCACCAGGCTCATGGGGCTGACGAACCGCTCGCCGCCCGGTCCGGTGAAGAAGACGGAGTCGGTGGCACCGAGCACAGGCGGGTCAGCGCCCAGGTCCTGATCGGAAAGGTCCACGTGGACCCGTTCGTTGATCGAAAGCATCACGGCAGCCATTGCGATGTCGATGAACTGGCCCTCGCCGGCGCGGTCGCGGTAGTGCAACGCAGCGACGATGGCCAATGCTGCGTGCAGTCCCGAGTAGACGTCGGCGTGCGACAGCGAATCGGTGCGCTGGCGGCCCTCGGGACGGCCGAACTGCTGCTCGGTGACAGTTGTGATGCCGGCTTCTGCTTGGACCGTCGGTGCATACGCTGACCGCGCGCGCCAGGACCCGTGCTGGCCGTACCCGCTGATCGACGCGTAGATGATCCTCGGGTTGACAGCCGCGACATCGGCGTAGCCGAGTCCGAACGAGTCCAGGGTTCCCGGCCGGAAGTTCTCGACCACCACGTCGGCACGCTCGCACAGCTGTAGGGCAATTTCCCGTGCGCCCGGGATGTTGAGGTCGATCGACACGTTGCGCTTGCCGGCGTTTTGCTGCGCGTAGTAGCCGGAGATGGCTCCGTCGTTCGGGAGTGCCTTGCGTGAGGTGTCCCCGCTTGGTGGTTCGACCTTGATCACCTCGGCGCCGAGATCCTGCAATGTCTGAGCGCAGTGCGGCCCGGCCAGGACCCGGGAGAAGTCGACGACGCGGATACCGGAGAGCGGTCCCATGATCACCGCCCTCGAAACTGGGCCGTGCCGGGGCGGCCGTTGGCTTTGAACGCCGAGACGCCGCTGCGGAAGTCCTCGGATTCGAAGATCGGCTTCTGGAGATCGGGCATCGCCTCGTCAGCCGCGCGAACGCCTTCGCTGACGGTGATGCGCACGAGTGCCTTCGTGGCGGCGTGCGCGATCGTCGGGCCGGCCGCCAACTCCTGGGCCAGAGTCATACTCGTCGCGGCGAGTTGCTCGTCGCCGACGACGCGGTTGAGCACGCCCCAGCGTTCCAGGGTGCGGGCGTCGTAGCGGCGGCCGAGCATCGCCATCTCCTTGGCTCGGGCCGCCCCCGCTCGCTGCGTGAGGCGTTGCACGGCGCCCATCAAGGGGTTGAGGCCGATGGTGGCTTCGACCGAACCCAGCTTCGCCGACTCGGCGGCGACGATGATGTCGCAGGCGAGCGCCAGTTCCAGACCACCACCGACACAGACTCCTTGAACACCGGCCACGACCGGGATGGGGAGCTCGTCGAAAACCTGGAGCAGTTTCCCGCCGCGCCCCGACGAGCGGGAGGACGCCGACAAGGCTTCGAGGTCGGCGCCGGCGGAGAAGTGGCGGAGCCCGCTTTGCAGGAGGACGGCACGCGCGCCGTTGTCGCGCGCCCACTCCATCCCCTCGATCAGCGGGTCCATGAGTGTGGGACCCAGCAGGTTGTGCGGGCGGTATCGCATCGTCAGGACGGCTACGGACCCCTCCAGCCGCCGCTCCACGGGCTCTTCGGCAGATGTGCTCATCGTGGTTCCCTGTTTCCGCGGGTTGCGTGGTAGTTGTGTAGCGATCTTCCTTGTGTGTCAGGAGCTTGATGGAGTGACGAGTTCGGTGATCGATCGCCGCAGCAGCACTGCGAGCCTCCGCTTGCGGTATGCCGCCGACGCGTAGTAGTCGCCGCGGTACTCCAGGGGAGCCAGCGCGGTTTCGACGGCGTCCTCGATGTCTTGCGAGCGGCCCGGCTCGATGTCGGCCAAAGCGGATTCGAGTTCGGGGAGACGCTGCGGGTGGGTGACGGCTCCGGACACCGCTATACGGGCTCGGCCCTCGCCCCGGCGCGTCGGAAGAACGATGGCCGCGCTCGCGACGCTCCACCCCACGGAGACGTGTTTGACTTTGCGGTAGGTCATGACGACCGAGGCCCCGGGCGTGGGAATGCGCAGGCTACGGGCGATCTCGCCGGGGCGTAGTGCGGTCCGTTCTTCACCGAGGACGAATTCCTGGAGTGAGAGCTCTCGCTGCGTGGCGCCTCCCTCGATCACGACCGTGCCGTCCAGGGCGAGGGCCGCCGCGACCCAGTCGCCACCGGCGGCGGCCTGGCAGCAAGCGCCGACGAGAGTTCCGCGCGTGCGCACCATCGGGTCCGCAGCTGCCCGCGCGACCTGCGGCAGCAGCGGAAGACGTTGCGACACCTCGGGGTGAGTCACGACGGCAGCCTGTCTCGCCATGGCGCCGATGGTGATCCGTCCAGGTTCGACAGTGATGCCGTCAAGTCCGGCGACGCTGGACAGATCCACCAGAAGCCGGGGCGACTTGCGGCGCAGCTTGAGGTCCGCGATCAAGCTCTGCCCGCCGGCCAAGACCTCCGCATCGGAACCGTGCCCGTCGAGCGCGGCGCAGGCTTGCTCAACCGTGTCCGGACGGTGCAGCGCAAAGGGGGCCGGAATCATCAGCGCACCTCCCTCGGGCTGGACGCGTCGATAGCGTGGAGTACGCGTTCTGGCGTCAACGGCATATCCAATTCGCGGACTCCGAGGTGCCACAACGCGTCGATCACCGCGTTCACGATGGTCGGCGGTGCCGCGATGGTTCCCCCTTCACCGACGCCCTTGGCACCGAGCGGATTGGTCGGGGTGGGTGTCTCGACGAACGAGGTGTCGAATCGCGGTACGAGGTCGAACCGCGGCATGGGCGGGTCCGAGACCGGGTGGCCGGTCTCGTCGTAGTAGGCCCCCTCGTACAGCGCCTGGCCGATACCCTGCGCGAGACCACCGTGAATCTGGCCTCGCGCGAGCAGTGGGTTGATGATCACCCCGAAGTCGTCCACCGCGACGTAACGCAGCACCCCGACCTCGCCTGTCTCCGGGTCGACCTCCACCAGGGCGATGTGCGCACCGTAGGGCGAGGACAACTCCGTAGGCAGGTAGAACTCGGTTTCCTCGAGCCCCGCCGGCGTACCGGAGGGCATGCCCTGCCCTGTCCACGCAGTACGCGCGACTTCCTCGATGGCAACGGATTCCGTCGAGCCCGAGATCCGGCAGCGGCCGTCGACAAGCTCGACATCGCCCACGTCAGTGTCCAGCAATCCCGCCGCGATCTCCCGCATCCGCGCCGCGAGCCTGGCCGAGGCCACCTTCACCGCGCTGCCCCCGACAACGACCGAGCGTGAGTTGAAGGTGCCGATACCGACGGGCACTACGTCGGTGTCGCCCTGGAGCACGTCGATGTCCGTGGGCCTGATCCCCAGCTCGTCGGCCGCGATCTGGGCGAACGTCGTGACGTGCCCCTGCCCGTGGCTGTGCGAACCGGACAGGACTGTGGCCCGGCCATCCGGGTGGATGCGGACGGTTGCCGACTCGAATCCACCGCGGTTGAAGCCGATGGCCCGCATGCGCTCCGGGCGACCGACGCCGCAGCTCTCGGTGAAGTTGCTGACGCCGATGCCCAGCAGACGGCCCTGCGCACGGGCCGTCTGCTGTTCGGCCCGCATCTCCCAGTAGCCGGACTGCTCCACGGCACGCTGCATCGTGTACCCGTAGCGTCCGGTATCGAGCATCGCGCCCACCGGCTGGTGATAGGGCAGTTGTTCGTCCGGGATGAAGTTGCGCAGCCGCACCTCTGTCGGGTCCAGGTCGAGCTCGTGCGCCACGCGGTCGATCGTCCGCTCGATGAGGTACGCCGCCTCCGGACGGCCGGCGCCTCGGTAGGCGTCAACCGGAGTGGTGTTGGTGAAGACACAGTCCACCGTCATCTCCGCGTGCGGGATCGCGTAGACCCCGAGCGCGTACGTGGCGACGTTGATGGTGGGCACCCCGCTCCCCATCGACGACAGGTAGGCACCGATGTTCGCTGCGCTGTGCACGCGGAGCCCGACGATCCTCCCGTCGTTGTTCGCGGCGACCTGAACGTCCATCGAGTGGTCGCGACCATGCGTGGTGGCGACGACGTTCTCACTCCGGGTCTCGACCCACTTCACGGGCCGGCGCAGCCGCAACGACGCCGCCGAGACTGCGAACTCCTCGGGGTAGGTATGCATTTTGGGCCCGAAACCGCCACCGACGTCCGGGGAGACGACGCGCATCCGGTTCTCGGGAAACCCGAGTCCTGCCGCGAGGTTGCGACGCAGGTTGTGCGGCATTTGGTTGGACGAGTAGACGGTCAGCTTGTCGCGAGCGGCATCGAAATCGGCGAGTACCACGCGAGGTTCGATCGAGAACGGCACCAACCGTTGGTTGACCAACGTGAACGCGATGTGCAGGTCGGCCTGTCTCACCGCTGCGTCGAACTGGCCGTCGCCGACGGTATAGGTGGCGGCCACGTTGCTGAAGAGCTCGTCGTGGACACGGGGTGATTCAGCGTCCAACGCGTGCCGACCGTCCAGGACAAACGGCAGCGGCTCGTAGGTGACGCGGACCGCTGCTGCCGCGTCCGCCGCAGAACCGGGCTGCTCGGCGATCACGACAGCGACCGCCTCCCCTACGTGGCGTACGCGGTCAAGAGCGAGAACCGGACGGCCCCGCTCGTGAGTACCGGGCAGCAGCCAGTCCGGTCGGACCGGGGGTATTTCCGCGAGGTCAGCCGCGGTGAGCACCTCGACGACACCGGGCATCGCTCGTGCCGGCGCCGTGTCTACGGTGATCAATGCGTGCGGATGATCGCTGCGCACGAAACAAGCGTGCAACTGGCCGGGCAGGACGATGTCGTCGACGTAGCGCGCGCGGCCCACGAGAAATCTCGTGTCCTCCATCCGCCGCAGGTCACGGCCGACCCATGGCCGTTGAGGTTCCCGCGTCGATCGTCCGGGCACGGAACCGACGTCGGGCTCCATCGTCGAGGTCACTCGGCCACCTCACCCGGCTGGTCGCCCGCCTTGCCGGACAGGTGTTCTGCGGCGGACAGGACTGCGTCGACGATGTGTTCGTAGCCGGTGCAACGGCACAGATTGCCGCGTAGTCCCTGACGCACTTGTTCCTCCGAAGGAGCGGGTTCCTGCCGGAGCAGGTGCGCGGCCGCGCAGAGCATCCCGGGAGTGCAGTACCCGCACTGGAGAGCGTGGTGCTCGTGGAAGGCCGTTTGCAGCGGATGCAGTTCGTCGCCGGCGAGGCCCGCGGCCGTGGTGACCCGCGCACCGTCGCACTGGATGGCGAGCACCATGCAGGCCTTCACAGCTTGACCGTCGAGAAGAACGGTACATGCGCCGCACCTGGCGCTCTCACAACCGATGTGCGGGCCGGTCACGCCGAAAACCTGCCGCAACGCGTGGACCAACAGATCCCGCGGGGCAACTTTTCCGGTGACGGTCACACCATCGATCTCCAGCATGATGTCTCGCTCCTGCTTGGCGAGCAGGGCTTGATCTTCGGCAGAGACGCTCACACGCCTCACCCCCTCAAGATTTCGCCTTCATGGGCTTCGCTTCCAACCTGAAGTTTTCGGGCCGATCGCGTCCGAGTTGACGCCGGCGACAGCGCGAACGGTGCGCGCGGACGATCGCTCGGTGACGACCGCAGCACCTGCACGACGACGGTAATCCAGCCAGTTGGAAAACACAACTCGTCTCGCCCGACCGTGTGCCCAGGTTTCGCGGTCTGCGAGGAGGCGCGAGCCACGTCATGGTCGTCGAGCCAGAAGGCCTGCTTATGGAATTCCCAAGCAACTCGGTTGGTTACCGCGAACTATTTGTGGCGTCGTCACCGTTGACTGCAGCTGTGAAGAACTCGAGGACCTGGCTCGCTGCCCTCACCACCAGCTCTGAGCGACTCGTCAAGGCCGTGATCGACCTGTCGTCCGAGACCTTGGACCGCCCGTCCGCCACTGGCGACTGGACCATCGCCCAAGTGCTGTCCCACCTCGGCAGTGCGGCCGAGATCTGCACCACGCTCGTGCAGCGTGGCATCGAGGGCGACCTCACTGGCCCGGACGCCGAACTGGTGAAGCCGGTGTGGCAGCGCTGGGACACGATGACCGGTCCCGCGCAGCGCGAAGCGTGGTTCGAAGTCGACTTGCGGCATCGCGAATTGCTCGGTTCCCTGGACGCCGAGCAGCTCGGATCGGTACGCGTCCCTTACTTCGCCGGCCTGCTCACAGTCGGCGAGTACGCCGGCTACCGGCTCTCCGAGCAGTCCGTGCACGCGTGGGACATCGAGGTTGCGCTCGACTCGGCCGCACGGATCCCGATCTCGGAGGTCGTGCTTTTGTGGGAACGGCTCGACCTGGTCGTCACGCGCTTCCGCAGCGGGGAGGTGCTCGAACGTCTCGCACCCCGTCAGCTCGCGGTGCAGCTGCCGGACCTGGAAGGGCCGCACACTCTCGATCTCGGTGAGGAACTGCACCTGACGGCCGAGCCCACAGCTGCGTCGGCCGGGACCCTGTCAGGGTCCGCGGAGGAAATGTTGCGGCTGGTGTACGGACGCAACCGCGCAGAGGACGGACTGGACGTGACAGGCGATGTCACGCTGGAACAGCTACGAGCGCTGTTCCCGGGGTACTGACACCCCTCCTTGACCGCCAGTGGCCCCGGACGGACTCCCGACCGGCCGGGGCCACTGGTACCCAGATACACAGCACGGTGGGGCTTTCTGCAGCGCCGCCGTCGGCGTACGCCGGCTCGATCGACCAGAGCTGGTCCTTCAGCCCCGGATCACAAGAGCCCTTTGGGGCCAGGGCCGGGCACCGCGTACGCCCCGCTGGGTTGAGCACCAACTCATGACGAGTGCGCGACCCTGTTCTCCGTCGGGGCGGCGCTCCAGCATGCGCCGGGCCAGGAGGAAGGCCTCGCGCAGCAAACCCAACGCCGCCCGTCTGCCGATGAGCTCCACTCCGTACTCAATCGGGCGCCAGCCGGCCACTGTTCACCGATCGCGCTCCGCCGGCGAGCTGTCCGAGCAGGTGAGTCAGACGAGTCGCGAACCATCTTCGATGGGAAGCAGGTCGGCATCGTTGGCTCCACCAAACAGAATCCAGCCCGCTCGACGGAGGCGGGCCAAGCAGATGTCACCTGCCGACGAAAGATTCCTTGTTCAGGGTGACAAACTCCTCCACGCCCATCGGGGCCTTGCCGGTAACAGTTTCGACAACGTCGTTCGTGCCGGCGAAAATCCCATTTCGGTAGTCGATGGCAACGCTAGACAGATGCTGGATGACGTGCGAGCTCCACCCCCGCGCCTTGAGACCCTCGGCGAAAGTGTCGACGTCGATCGGCTCATACCGCACGGGGCGACCAAGCGCCCGAGCAGTCGCTGCCGCGATCTCCGAGTGGTGCATCTCGACCGGGCCGTACAGCGGGTAGGTCTTTCCCGCATGCGGTTCGGGGTCGGCGAGGATGGAAGCGATGACCCGCCCCTGGTCCACGCCCGCGATCGGCGCGTGGCGACCATCGCCGAGTGGGATGCGAAGCACTCCCTCCGGCCCGCTGTAGTCGCCGAAGAGGATCAGCCATTCGGCGAAGAAGGTCGGTCGCAGGTGGGTCACCGGCACAGGAGCGTTGTCGAGTAGGCGCTCAGCGAGCCAGTGGTGGCGAGCAGCATCACTGAGGGCGTCGCGACGCGCGGAGATCTGCGACATGTTGATCACCGCCGCCACGGAATTCTCGGCTGCAGCCTGGGCGAAAATCGCAGTCGCCTCGAGCAATCCGGCCCGGATGGGATAGACGAAGTAGGCGGTGCGCACTCCTCGCGTTGCCGCACCGACCGCGCTCAAATCCAGCAGGTCGCCGGTTACCACCTCGACGCCCATCTCAGCCAGACGGTCGGCGCGCGCGTCCGGACGGTGGACGAGCGCACGAACCGGCAGGCCACGCTCGAGGAGGAAGCGGACCACGTGCCCGCCAGTCCGCCCCGTCGCTCCGGTGACGAGGATCGACTTCTCTCGATTCGTGTTCATGAATGTGCTCCAATCGTTTTGATACGTGGTGGTTCGAATCGCTGACCGCAATGCGGCGCGCTGATCGTTTCGGAGAAACGTCCGGGGAGGCTTCCCTGTATTCAACAGCGTTCGTTGCGGAAGGGTTGTGAAGCCTCGTCGACGACGTCGCGGACGCGTTCGAGGTACCCACTCAAAGGGTCGTAGCTGGCGCTCACCATGCGCAGGCGACCGTCGTACGTCGAGATTCCGGTGGCCAGTTCTCCATCGACCTGGCAGAGAATTGCCGGACCCCAGAAGGCCACCGGACGAACGGCCACGTCGAAGGGTGCCAGCTCGAGCACGCCGAGGTTCGACGCGAACGCCTCATAGCTGAGACCTCCGAGGAGAAACGCCGCAGCATCTTGCGTCGTTGCATCAACACCGATGAACCGTTCTGTCGCGGCCGAGATCGCACGCACATTCGCGGCCGAGCGGGCGACGGCCAGCTGCCGCCCGATCGCGCGAGCCATGCTCCACAGACCGGTGACCTGTCCTCGCCGGAACGCCGTACGGGTTGCGGTGAAGTACAAGCAGACCTCGTCTGTCACGCCGATGTGACTCCGGAACGAGAACGGGCTGAGCACCCGCACGAACTCATTCCGGCCTGAATCGATGATCACCGTGCTCATCGCCGCAACGAGCGCCGAATGGACGGTCGTTCCCTCGAAACGTGAACGGGCAATCAGTCGCTGAGTGAGATCCACACCGAAGTCGACAGAACTCACCTCCGGACGAGTCCCGTCGAAGGGACGTACGGCACCCGAAGCGGCACTCCATTCAGGCTCTCGCTCAGGTGTGCCGGCGACGGCGGAAGTCGACAGCTCGACAGTGCCGAGTCCCCCGATCAGGTCCTCTTGAGACGGCGGTACGGATAATGCAGCCAGCTCATGTCCATTGAGTACCGAAAACAAGTCTCGCATGATGAATCCGGCAGACAACCCGTCGACGATCACATGAGCGACCGTCAAGACAATTGCTGCCGCTGCACCACTACCCGCACGAAGCAGCGTAACCCGGACCATCGGAGCCCTCGACGTGTCGACAGGACGAGTGAGCTCCTCGGCGACCACGTCGCGCCAAGTCTGTCCTTTTCGCGGCTCCACCACTGTCAGCGGAATCGGCGGAACCGTCAAGGGACGGTAGAACCCCAACCTACCGGGGGGATGCTCCTCGACCTGAACGTTCAACAGCGGGTGACGCTGTTGAACCTGCCGCAACGCACTTTCCAGCGCCGCGGGTTCCAGGTCCTGGGCCAACTCCGCGACCACTGAGAAGTGCATCGTGCTCTTCTCCTGATACCGGTGGTACAGCCGCTCGAAGGCACCCAGCGGACGAAGAAGCTCGGCCGGCACGCTGGACGACGTCGCCCCACTTTCGCTATTCACCAATTCGGACACGATAACCACGCCTCCTGGAATGCAGAGCGAAAATACCATCACAGCGTCGGCCGCCGTGCATCTCACCGTTCCGCGCTGCCATTTCCAGAGGCATAGCTCTCGTCGCGCACGCTGTTCGCACAAAAGCTTGAACACCCAGCCCGCCGAGACCTTCCCGCACGACCATGGGCGTCGCTTATGGACTCCATAAGCGGTTGCGAACCCCGTCCGACGGGTTGGCGAAGATGCGCCGCCCACCTGCAGAGACCCCGCACCATCAGCCCGCCTTGGCGCGACAGCAGCAATGCCCGTTCGGCTAGACGACGAGCTGAACGCCATCGACCGGAAGCAAGGCTCCAGGGGGGACGATCGAGCCCTGTTCGGTGAGAAACGCGATCGCCTCGGCAACATTGGCTGCCGTGTAGGCACGTGCCGCGGGCGAGGTCGAGACCGCCTGGCCGAGGTCTGTGGCGCCCGCTGTGCCGGACGGCCCTGGGCTGACGGCGTTCACGCGCACGCCCCGCGGGCCGTACTCGGCGGCCCAGGACCTCGTGAGCTCGACCATCGCCGCCTTGGTCGACCCGTAAAGGCCCATGCCGGCCGTCTCCAACTCGGAGTCCGTCGTCGCAACGGTGATGATCGCTCCGTCACCCCGTTTGGCCATGTCCGGTGCCAGCTCGGCGACCAGGAAGAACGGCGCCTTGACGTTCAGCGCGACAATGGCGTCGAACTCATCCTCAGTGGTGTCCTCAGTCGGACCGAACGTGTAAGCATCGGCGTTGTTCACCAGCACGTCGATCTTGCCCGCCAGTTGTCGCGCGCGCGCAGCCAGCGCGCGGGCCGACGCTTCATCCCGCGGGCCGGCGACGACGAAATCGGCACGTCCCCCGTTTCTGCGGATCTCCTCGGCCAGTTCCTCGCCGTGTGACCGATCGCGACCGGAGAGCACGACATGCGCCCCCAATCCGGCCAGCCGAAGCGATGTTGCCCGACCGATCGCGCTGTTCCCGCCGGTCACGAGCACCGACGTGCCTACCAGGTGCGACTTCATGTGGCTCACGCTCCGTCAAGTCCTAGCCAAACTGTCCGATGCACCGGGTGCACGATCAGTGGTCCAGTACAGCAGGGCAAGCAGCGGGAGAAGGCCGCCGAGCAGGGCCACGGCGGTCCAGCCTCCAGCGCGGTGGACAACGGGACCGATCTCCGACCCGAGTGCACCGCCGGTGAAGAAGGTGGCGATGAAGACACTGTTCAAGCGCGCACGGGCGGCTGGATCCAACTGGTAGATCGTGTGCTGGCCCAGGATTAGGCTGGTCTGCACGCCCACGTCGAGCAGGACAGCGCTCAGCGCGAGGAGTATTACGCTGTGCTGGCCAAAGCCGGCGATCGCGAACGCCGCCGCCGTTACGGCGAACGCGACACCGCTCATCCGCCGTGTCAACCCGCGGTCCGCCCATCGCCCGGCGAACGGTGCCACCGCCGCGCCCACCGCTCCGACGAGGGCGAAGATCCCGACGCCGAACGCGGAGTAGTGGAATCCGGGGCCGGTCAGCACGAACGAGATGGTCGTCCAGAAAGCACTGAACGCGCCGAACATCGCGACCTGGTACAGGCCTCGCCGGCGCAGTACCGGGTGCGTGCGGACCAGCCCGAGGGTGGACCGGAGCACTTCACGGTAGGCGAGGTCGGTGGTCGGCGCGTGTCTGGGAAGGGCGAAGCGCAACGCCAAGGCCAGAAGTGCCATGGCTACGGCGGAACCGAGGTAAACCACCCGCCAGCCGGCGACACCGGAGACGATGCTGCTGAGCGTGCGCGACAGCAGGATCCCCGTGAGCAAACCACTCATCACGGTGCCGACGATCCGGCCCCTCGCGTGGTCGGCCGCCAGGCTCGCGGCGAACGGAACCAGGATCTGAGCCACCACCGACGTGATGCCGCTGATGAGGGCGGCGATCAGCAGCATGGGGAAGCCGACGGCGGAGCCACCCGCGGCCATGGCGACCGCGGTGATCGCCAGCAGGATGGTCACGAGCCGGCGCTTCTCGACCCGGTCGCCCAGAGGAACGAGGAAAAGCATGCCGAGCACGTACCCGACCTGCGTCGTCGTGATGAGACTGCCGGCAGCGGCCGGGCCGATGCGGAACACGCCGCTCAGTGACGGCAACAGGGGCTGTGCGTAGTACAGGTTGGCGGCGGTCAGGCCTCCGGCGACAGCGAGCAGCACCACCAGCCAGCCCGGCACGCCGGAACCGGCCGCCGATAGCGCTGCCCCGCGCGGGACAGCGTTCGTTGAGCGCGAGGACATTCGCGTCCGCTCTCTTCCCGTGTTCAGGGCGGCAGAAATGGCGACGAGGCCGCTACGAAGACCGGGCCTTGTCACAAATTCGACGAGCCGGGTGTTGGCCGCCTCGTCGATGAGTGGCCGAGTTCTCTCCGAGTGCCCCGTCGACATCGTCGACGACGACCTTCGCCTCCTGAGCGACGTGCGCCGCCAGTGGCAACCGCAGTCTTGCCGCCACATGAACTCACGACTGTGCTTCCGTGGCCGACGAAGCGCGCTGGCCTTTCGCGACTCGTCACACCGACACCTGATCAGCCGCCGCGACACGTCACGTTCGCACTGTTGAACCCGAGCGTACAGGCCACAACGCTGCCCAAACACCAAATTTGCTTATGGCTCCGTTCGAAGGTTTCCATGGCCGGCCGAGTCCGTTGCGCACACGGCGGGCCGCAAATCCCCGGGCATCTCGGAGAGACCGCAACAGTGGATGAAGTCCGGCAGCGAGGGCACCGGGCCACCTGAGCTGTTACGCCGCCGAGCACGAGCGCCAGGCCGGTGGCTCAGACCGTATCGCCGTCTGACGCAGCCGCAGGGATGCGGTAGATGCGGCCAGTGGTCACCAGTCCTTCGACCGTCCACTGTCCACCGACGCCGGCGACCAGCCACTGCAGGATCGACCACAGATCGAAGTCGGCGGCCTGCTCGTCCATCGGTTCCAAACCGGCCACCAGGGCGTTGACCTGGACGCCCGCCGGAAAGGCGTGCCCCGAGTAGCCCACGAAGACCAGCTCGTAGTACCGCCCACCGACGCTGAGCAGGCCGGGCGGCCCCCACGGATCGGCCGTCAAACCGAAGGTCGCGGACAGGAAGTCCCGAAACTCGGGGTAGTGCCCGAGACCGTGCTCGGACAGCAGCGGCACTGCCCGGTGGCCGCGGGGCCTGCGACCGGCCGATTCCACCACCACGAGTTCGCTCATCGCGCGTTCCCCCCGCCGAAGCCGACCGCGCGGCTCGCGAAGTCGGCAAGCAGTTGCCCGATCTCGGCCCCGGAATCCTCCTGCACGAAGTGGCGGCCGGTGACGAGGTGCGTGCCCTCGGCGTGCGGCCAGAAGCGGTGCCAGGCCGCTGCGAAGATGTCGGCCGCGAAGACGTCGTCCTCTCGGCCCCAGATGACCGTCGCCGGGATGGTCATCTTCCGCGCCTCCTGCTCCAGCCAGGCGAACCGATCTGTGGTGGTGTCCGTCGGCAGCCCGACGGGAATGGACCGGGGCCAGATCCACGTCAGCGCGCGCTCGTCGGGATCGCCGAGCACCGCGGTGTACCCGTCGCGAGCGAGCCGCGCAAAACTCTCGCGGTTGACCACGGACAGGTACATGCCGCGTCCGGGCATTGCTGCGTGGCGGCCCAGCAGGTACGCACCGACCAGAGGCGCGTGCATGAACCGCCAGGGCACCACCCGGCGGTGGAACTCCGACGGCGAGGACCCCCACGCCCAAGTGGACATGACGGCCACCGCGGCGGCCCGATGAGGCCGGGTCGCGATCGCCCCGAGCCCGGTGGGACCGCCCCAGTCATGGCAGACGAAGGTCACCCCACGTAGGTCGAGCCGGTCGAGGAACGCGACGACGTTGGCAATGTGGTTGTCGAGGGTGTGGACGGCGTGGGCGTGGGGCTTCTCGGAAAGACCGAAGCCGATCTGGTCCGGCACGACCACGCGGAATCCGGCAGCCAGCAACGGGGGGATGACGTCCCGCCAGAGGTAGCCCCAAGTCGGGTTGCCGTGGAGGAGCAGGATGGGCGCGGCGTCGGGCGGCCCCTCGTCGATGTAGTGCATGCGCCGGCCGTTCACCGAGGCGAACCGTGACCGGTACGGGTACTGCAAGCGCACTTCTTCCGGCAGTTCCGCGTTCTGCAGGGTAACTTCGCGGTCCGGGGACGGGACTTCACTCCTTCCGATGGGAACCATAAGCAGAACTACGTGTAGGACGGCGAATCCGCTCGACATCGCGCTCGGATGCAGGAAGGCCCGGTCGGCCCGAGCTAGGTACGCGCCTGGCGGCCGGCAGACGGTGGCCTGGATCGTCCGGGCGAGGTCGGATGACTGCACTGTCCCATCACCAGAGCCGTGGACGCGGACCGCCCGTGTGCTGAACGGCAGCGAGGTTCGTGCGGCGCCCACTTCACGCGAGCCGTCGGCAACGTGAGCTATCCGCCCGCCAGGGCACATGAATCGCTGTCAGAGCAGGTCTTCGACGGTGATCGGGAGGTGCCGGACCCGCTTGCCGGTAGCGTGGTACACGGCATTGGCGATCGCGGGAGCGACGGACACCGCCGTCAACTCGCCGAGTCCCTTCGCGCCGACGGCGCTGGCCTCCGCGTCGTGATCACCGACGAACAGCACGTCCAACCGGGGGATGTCCGCGTTGGTCGGGACGAGGTAGCCCGAGTAGTTCCGGTTGACGAACCTGCCCAGTTCCGGATCGGTCTCCGACTTCTCGAGCAGCGCCTGCCCCGTGCCCCAGATGATGCCGCCGATCGCCTGGCTGCGAGCGGTCTTCGGGTTGATGATCCGCCCGGCGTCGTAGGCGCCCACATACCGGTTCAGCCGCACTGTGCCCAGGTCCGGATCCACCCGCACTTCAGCGAACACCGCGGAGAAGCTGAACACCGCCTTCGGGCCGAGGTGTTCCTCGATCGGGTTGTAATCGCCGTCGCCGATGAGGCGCGTGAGGCCATTGCGTTCGAGTAGTTCGGCGTACGTGATCGTCGTCGGATTGCCCGGCTGCCGCAATGTTCCTCCCACCACGACGATGTCGTTGGCGGCCGCCCCGGAGAACACCGGGTCCCTACCGTTCAGCGCCAGCTGGACCGCCTTCTGGCGCGTGACTTCCGCGGCCAAGAGCACGGACGAACCCGCGTTCGCCATGGTGGCCGAGCCGATGGACGCGTGCGAGACGGGCAGCCGGGTGTCGCCGAGCCGCACCGTCACGTTCTCGGGCGCGAGTCCGAGCGCATCCGCGGCCAGCTGACGCATCACGGTGTACGTACCCGTACCCAGCTCGTGGCTACCGGTCTCGACGAGCGCCGTTCCGTCATCGTTCAGCGTGACGCGCGCCGACGCCGGCCATTTCCAGTGCGTGTAGATCGCGCACGCGACGCCTTGGCCGATCAGGTAACGACCGTCACGCATGGAGCGCGGCTCGGGCGTCCGATCGGCCCAGCCGAAGCGCTCTGCGCCTTGCTCCAGTGCCTCCCGGACGGCCCGGGTGGAGAACGGCCGGCCGCTCTGTGGCTCGACCAGCGTCGCGGCCTCGTTGCGCAATCGCAGCTCGACCGGGTCGACGCCGAGTTCGTACGCGAGTTCGTCCATGGCCGACTCGACCGCGAAGTGGCCGAGAGCCTCGTGCGGCGAACGCAACGCTGTCGGTGTGTTGCGGTTGACGGGGAGGATCTTGTGGTGGGTGTGGATACCGCCGCTGGTTCCCCACAAAGATCGCGACACCAGGGCGGCGTACTCGATGTATTGGTCGTACGGCGAGGTCGGCGTGATGCTCTCGTGGTGAATGCCGGTCAGTGTCCCGTCCAGGTTCGCACCCACCTTGAACGTCTGGATGCTCTGCGGCTGGTGGCCCACCATCGAGTACATCTGTGCGCGGGTCAGCTGGACCCTGACCGGATTTCCGATCGCTTTCGCGGCCAGCGCCGCCAGGAGCGTGTGCGGCCACACGTAGGCCTTGCCACCGAACCCACCACCGAGGTAGTCGGATCGGACCGTGATCTTCTCGCTCGGCACGCCCAGCACGATCGACACGAGTTCCCGCGCGCCGAATATGTGCTGGGTGGTGTCGTGCAACGTCAGATTGCCCTCGCCGTCCCACACGGCAGTCGTCACGTGCGGCTCCATCTGGTTGTGATGGCGATCCGCCGTGGTGTAGGTCTGTTCGATCTTGACGGGAGCATTCGCGATGGCGGAATCGGGGTCGCCGGTCGACCACGTCACCGGCCACAAGAACTGCGGCGGGTCAACGGCGTCCCTCGCGGTCGCCTCGTCGAAGATGTGCGGCTTCTCGGTCTCGTACTCGACACCGATCAAGGTTCCGGCGTGCATGGCCTGGTCTCGCGTTTCGGCGATCACCAGTGCGATCGGCTGTCCTGCGTAGTGGACTTCGTCGTCCTGCAACGGGAAGTAGGATTGCCCGGTCGGGTGCAGGTGGCTCCAGGGTGCCGGCGCCGGATTCATACGGGGAAAGTTCTCGTGGGTGAACACCTTGATCACGCCGGGCGCTCTCTGTGCCGGCGTCGTGTCGATCGAGACTGTCCTGCCCCTGGCGACGGTGCTGTGGACGATCACTCCGTGCACGAGGCCTTCGACCGGAATGTCGCCGGTGTACTGCAGGCGTCCGGTCACCTTCAGCCGGCCCT
Source organism: Amycolatopsis sp. NPDC051903 (assembly GCF_044452505.1). Taxonomy (NCBI): domain Bacteria; kingdom Bacillati; phylum Actinomycetota; class Actinomycetes; order Pseudonocardiales; family Pseudonocardiaceae; genus Amycolatopsis; species Amycolatopsis sp. NPDC051903. The sequence continues at coordinate 35,794 of NZ_JBITBT010000030.1, forward strand.
CCGAGCGGGAGAGCGGCTGCCCGATGATGTCGACGTTCATGCGCGTGCTCCCGCGGTCTGCACCGCGCGGAGGGCGGCGCGTTCTGCCAATTCGACCTTGAAGCCGTTGTGCTCAAGGGGACGAGCGTCGGTGAAAGTTGTCGCGATAGCCGCACGCAGACCGTCGGTGTCCTCGAGGGACACGCCACGCAAAGCCGACTCGGCAGCCGTCAGCCGCCAGGGCTTGTGCGCTACGCCGCCCATGGCGATACGCACCGATTCCAATCGTCCATCCGCGACAGTTACCGCTACGGCGGCGGAGACGAGCGCGAATTCGTACGACTGGCGGTCCCGTACCTTCAGGTAGTGCGAGGCCCGCCCCTCTCGCCGAGGAGGCACTTCAACAGCGGTGATCAGGTCGCCCCGCTCGAGTACGGTGTCGCGCTGCGGACTCGGCTCCGGCGGCTGGTGGAAGTCGGCAAAAGGCACCGACCGCTCGCCGTCCCGATTGCGGACCACGACGTTGGCGTCCAGCGCGGCGAATGCCACGGCGACGTCGGACGGGTGCGTCGCGACGCAGCCTTCCGACCAGCCGAAGATCGCGTGGTTCCGGTTGATGCCACGCAGAGCCGAGCAGCCCGACCCGGGCTCCCGCTTGTTGCAGGGCAAGCCGTCGTCGTCGCGGAAGTACGAGCAACGGGTGCGCTGCATGATGTTGCCACCCATCGACGCCATGTTCCGCAGCTGTCCGGACGCAGCGAACAGCAACGCCTCGGAGATGGCAGGAAATCGCTCCCGTACGACGGGGTGTGCGGCTACGTCGCTCATCCGGGCCAGCGCTCCGATCCGGAGGCCACCCCCGGGCAAGAGTTCGATTCCCGACAGGCCAGGCAGCTCGTTGATGTCCATGAGCTCGTCGGGAGCGACGACCCGATCCTTGATCAGTCCCAGGAGGTCCGTGCCTCCCGCGATGAAGACGAGCCCTGGGCGCCCGGCGTGCGCCTCGATCGCCTTCGCGGGGTCGGTCGCTCTGGTCAGGGTGAAGGGGTGCACGGTTCACCGCCTTCCGGCCGCGTCGGCAATGGCACGCACGATGTTCGGGTAGCAGGCACACCGGCAGAGATTGCCACTCATGCGTTCGCGAATCTCCTCGTCGCTCAGGTCCGCCGCATCGAACGGCTTGGTGACGTCTTCGGTGGCCGCGCTCGGCCAGCCGGCCTTGGCTTCGTCGAGGACGGCCACGCCCGACATGATCTGCCCGGAGGTGCAGAACCCGCACTGGAAGCCGTCGTGCTCCACGAAACCGGCCTGGAGCGGGTGCAGCTCACCTTCCTGCTCGAGCCCCTCGACCGTGGTGACTTGCTTGCCCTGCTGCAACGCAGCGAGAGTCATGCACGACAGAACCCGGCGCCCGTCGACGTGCACGGTGCACGCGCCGCACTCGCCCCGATCGCAGCCCTTTTTCGTTCCGGTGAGGCCGAGCTCTTCGCGCAGCGCCTCGAGAAGCGTCGTGCGTGGTTCGACTGAAATCGCTTCGGTTTTGCCGTTGATCTCGATGCTCACGGACCGCCGCGGCACATCCCGCAGCTCGGTACGATCGTGAACCGAGTCACGACTGTTCGGCTGGCTCAATTGACTTTCCCTCACTGTTCGGATTCCCGACGCGACGCGGACACGAGAGTCACCACCGGGCGAAGGCCGGCACGCTGCGACGGTCAGCCGTATCCCGTCGGTGCGCTGACGTTCACGGCTCGATGCACGCGACTCTAGGCGTCAAGTCGCGAGCGCGAGTCGACCTGACCATTAACGTTTCTGTTGGCTGCAGTAAGGAAGTCGGCATCGTGCTGAGCCGGGGAGATTCGCGGGTGTGTCCAAGGCAGCCCAGCTCAACGCCGCCATTGCGATCCCGCACAGCGCGCTGTTGCGGCAGACTCGGCCGACGACATGCCAGTCTCGCCTGCCCGGGTTTCTCGCAGCGAGCGCGTTCACGAGGGGTGATCCGCGCGATGGCCACCCAACTCCACTCTCCCGGCACACCCTCCGCAGAAGGTAACACCTGACACACCGCGAGCGAGTTCAGGACGCTACGCCCCACCCGAAGGGTGACTCGAGTACACGTACATCTCCGCTCGTACGAGAATGACGGCATGGAGGTTCGGGAACTGCGTGCGTTCATCGCAACGGTCGAACAGGGAAGCTTGTCCGCTGCCGCCCGGTCGATGCACGTCAGCCAATCTGCCCTGTCCCAGACGCTGCGGTCACTCGAGCGCCAGCTCGGCGTGCGGCTGCTGACTCGCGGGCGCAACGGTTCGAGCCCGACAGCAGCTGGGGAAGCACTCCTCACGGAGGCCCGCGAGGTCGTCACCCATCACGACCGCGCGATCGCAGCAGTCGCCGCCGTCGCCGGCGGCAGCGGCGGTGCGGGAACCGTGCGCATCGGAGTACCACTGGAGTTCCCGCCTGATCGACTCCCCGCCGCGCTGGCGGAGTTCGCGGCGACCAACCCCGACGCCCAGGTGAAGGTCGTCCACCTTTCGAGCACATCCCAGCTCGATGCCCTCCGCTCCGGCGAGCTCGACATCGGGCTCGTCCGCGACCGCCCGTCGGACCCGCAGCTCGATTCCGTGCTCTGTGTCCGGGAAGCGATGGGTGTCATCCTCACGGACGCACAAGCCGGCAAGATCGTCGAAGGCGGGAAGGCGCACCTGCACCGGCTGGCTGGTCTCCAATGGATGGGTTTCGCCCGATCGGACGCCCCAGCCTGGCACGACCAGGTCACTGCGACGCTGCGTGGTCACGGGATCGCCGTCGAGGATCAGCCCACTGACGACCGGCCGGTGACTGCTGAGGTCAAACTGGCCGGAATCGGTACCGGCAAGGCGTTCGGGTTCGCCCCGCCGGGTTGGGCTCAGCCGCTTCCGCCGGGCCTCAGCTGGTACCCGTTGATCGACGACCCCATCGTCCGGAGCACGTGGGCAGTGTGGCCCGCCGACTCACGCGATCGCCGCATCGCCGCACTCGTCGCCACGCTGGACATCACCGCCACCGGGTGAACCTGTGCGTCGCGACACCACGGCTGAGCGCAACCGGCACGCGGTGCGGATCCGGTCGGCCGCGTGGCCCGGCCCGGACCGCGTGGATTCCGGGCCTGTCGGGCCTGGAACGCGCGGTCATCGGGTGAGGTAGGCCAAGCCCGAGCGACCCTGAAACCCCGGCGGTGGTGTTACACCGCGGTCGAGCAGACGCGGTGAATCGCACGGAGCACGAGGGCGGCGCCGAAGTCGGCCCGCGACCCGCCGGCGGGTTCACGCCGACCGTCGGGCGCCATGACCGGTCGACGTGCACCGACCCACTGAGTGCGCACGCGTCAGTCGCGCGTCGTTTGCTCCAGCAGGAAGATCACGGATTCGTAGACCGCCCCCGTGGCCTCCTCCATCCCGACCTCGCACGTCCGGTTGGCCGAGAGGTGAGCCGAGGCCGGGTGTGACCGAACCTCGGCGGCCTCGCGAGACGTCGCCGAAGCCGAAAACTCGGGATGAAGCAGACCCCGGTCACCGGCGAAGGCACAGCAGGTCATCGCGTCCGGAACGACGACCTCGTCCGCCAGTCGTCCGGCGAGACCGATGAGGTCGTCACCGACACCGAGGTGCTGCATCGAACAGGTCACGTGAACAACAGCAGACTCCACGTGACGGGTCACCTTCAGCTGCGGCAACAGCTCACGATACGCCCACGCGACGGAGTCGATCACGGTCAGCTGGGAATGTCGTTCGCGGCGAGCTTCGTCGAGATACGGCAGGATGCCGTGAACCAGTCCCTGCGTACACGACGAGGCGTCGACGACGAGCGGTAGCGTGCCTTCCCCCGTCCAGCGCCAGATGCGATCGAACACCTCGCGCGCCATGTACCGGTTGCCCTGCTCGTATCCCTTGGAATGCCAGACCGTCGCGCAACAGGCACCGGACACGTCATCGGGAATCCACACCGCCTTCCCGGCGCGCCGGGACACCGCCACCAGCGCCTCGGGAAGAGACGTCGTCCGGTCCGAATGCCTGCTGTTGCCGAAGATCCGGTTGATGCAGGAGGGGAAGTAGACGGCGTGGGCACCTTCCCGACTCGTCACCGGCAGCGTGGCAGGAGCCGGCGCCGGCATGCGGTTGCTCCAGGCCGGCGCGAGTTCGGTGCTCACGACGTTGCGGATCGCGTGTGTCACTGAGTGCATCACGCGGTCACCGACGGTCGCGCCGGCGGCCAGCGCGAGCCGCGCTGCCTGCTCCGCCCTCCCCCAGTGTTTCGCCACGGTGAGTGCGGCTGCCTCGTCGCGCCGGGAATGTGCAGCACCGCGGAACTCCCTCATCAGCGCGCCCGTGTCGATGCCGACCGGGCACGCGATCGAACAGGTGCCGTCGCCCGCGCACGTGTGGACCGCGTCATAGGCATACCCGTCGATCAGCGCCGACTGAAGCGGCGAACCAGCCGGCTGCCGGAACATTTCCCGGCGCAGCGCGATGCGCTGCCGTGGTGTGGTGGTCAGGTCCCGGCTGGGGCACACCTGCTCGCAGAACCCGCATTCGAAGCACGCGTTCACGCTGCCTTCGATGGCCGGCATCGTCTTCAGGTTCGTCATGTTGGCGCCGGGATCCCGGTTGAGCAGCACGCCCGGCCCGAGCAGGCGATCCGGATCCGCGAGCTCCTTCACCCGCCACATGAGCCCGACCGCTCGCGGACCCCACTCGGTCTCGAGGAACGGTGCCATGTTCCGTCCAGTGCCGTGTTCGGCCTTCAACGAGCCGTCGTACTTGTGGACGACGAGATCGACGAGTTCGCGCATGAACGACGCGTAACGCGTTCGGTCATCTTCCGACGCAGCATCGAGAGCCAGGATGAAATGGAGATTGCCCGCCGCAGCATGCCCGGCCACTCCACCTGGATAGCCGTGCCGCTCCTGTAGCGCCAGCACGTCCCGGCAAGCCGCGGCGATGCGGCTTGGCGGTACGCACACGTCCTCCACGATCAGCGTCGTCTGCGGTCCGCGGACCTTGCTGAGCCCCGCGATGAGGCTCTCCCGCACCTTCCAGTAGAACCGCGCCTGCACGTCGTCGCTCGTGAACTCCGCGGGCGTCAGCAGCTCGAGCCCTGCTGTCACCGCGCGTGCGCGGGTGGTCAGAGCGTGGAGCGAAGTCGCATCGGGCGCGCGGAACTCGACGAGGAGGCCACACGCCTCGGTCGGCAGGTCCTGCCAGGTGTCCGGAGCTCCGGGTTTGTCCGCTGACAACAGCAATGTGTTCGCGTCCATCATCTCCACGGCGCGGGCGCCCGCCTCGACAAAGGCGGGAACCGCCGCCGCGCCGGCCTCGAGCGTCGGGAACACGAGGAGACCAGTCGAGTGGCGAGCACCGAGTGGCACCGTGTCGAAGACGACTTCGGCAACGAAGGCGAGGGTGCCCTCCGAGCCGATGATCAACCTGCGAAAGATCTCCAGGGGGGTATCGCCGTCGAGGAACGCATCGAGGCGATAGCCGTTGGTGTTCTTGATCGAATACTTGCGGCGGATACGGGTGACGAATTGTTGGTCTGCTTCGATCTCTTCTTTGATCCGGCGCAACCCCGCTGACAGCTCAGGTGCCGCGGCTGCGAACCTCTCCTCGGCATCGGCTGCCGTGGTGTCGATCAGCGCACCGTTCGGCAGAACGAACGTCATCCCCGTGACGGTCACGTAAGAGTTGTAGTCGACGCCGGCCGCCATCCCGCTGGAATTGTTCGCCACGACGCCACCGACGCACGCCACCGAGCTGCTCGCGGGATCGGGACCGAGCACCCGGCCGTGCCGTTTCAGCGAGAGGTTGACCTGTCCGACCGTGGTGCCCGGGCGCACCCGGACACGTCGGCCGTCGTCGAGGACCTCGACTCCGACCCAATGCTTTCGCACGTCGACCAACAGATCGTCGGATTGCGCCTGCCCACTGAGACTCGTGCCGCCGGCCCGGAAGACAAGCGTCCGCCCCTGCCGCCGCGCGGTATCCAGCACTGCGACTACGTCGCGAGTGTCCCTGGCTACGACGACAGCTCGTGGCACCATCCGATAAGGGCTGGCATCGCTGGCGTACCGCACCAGGTCGAGTGCCCTGGACAACACCTGCTCCGCACCGACAGCCTGCTGCAGGTGTGTGAGCAGGTCGGCCGGCGTGCCCTCCGCGAGGATCTCGTCGACCCGATCCGGTGCGCCCGCCGTCGCTTCCGGACGGATGTTCGCAATCCTGGGTTCCAGCATGTTCACCCGACTTCTCCCTGTCTTGCCGCATCTCCCCCACCGCGTGTTGGGGGGCAGGCCGCCAATTCGGGGCGGCGCCGATCGCTCGGGTCGTCTCGGCTGTCGGACTAGGACCGCGGGCCGGCAGCCTCGACCTCGGTGCGGTGCTTGCCGATTCCCTCCACTTCGAGCTCGACGATGTCGCCTGGAGCCAAGAAGCGCGGCGGGCTTTGCTTCAGACCGACGCCGGCCGGCGTGCCCGTGTCGATGAGGTCACCCGGTTCGAGAACGAGGTAGCGACTGAGATACCAGACGATGAACTCCGCGGTGAACACCATGTCCGCTGTGGACCCGTGCTGCATCGTCGTGCCGTTTACCGCGAGCGCGAGTCCCAGTCCCTCGGGCGCCGGGACCTCGTCGGGGGTCACGAGGAACGGGCCCGCCGGATTCGCCGTGGCGAACGACTTGCCCTTGAGCCATTGCCCGGGTTGCTCCATCTGCCACGCCCGTTCGGACACATCATTGACGGCGACATATCCGGCGATGTGATTTCTGGCTTCGGCCGGAGATGCCAGGTTGGCGGCTCGACGACCCACCACGACACCCAGCTCCACCTCCCAATCGACCTGCGTGGCCCCTGCGGGGATGACGATCGGATCGGTGGGTCCGACGACCGAGTTCGGTGCCTTGGTGAACACCACGGGTTCGGTCGGCAGCGGCATTCCGGCCTCGGCCGCGTGGTCGCGGTAATTGAGCCCGATGCCGTAGATCGCGCTGGGCCGGGCGATCGGGGCACCGATGCGTTCTCCCGTCAGGTCCACCGGAACCGGTGACCCGTTCTCCAGGAAGGCAGCTACCCGCGCGACACCATCGTCTTCCAGGAATCGGCCGTCGATGTCCGCGGTGACTTCCGACAGGTCGACGGCGAGGTGGTCAGACCCCGGCACCAGCACAGCCGGCCGTTCCTTGCCGACGGGCCCGAAACGCAGGAGTCGCATGTTTTTCCTTCCGCTGAAGCATCCGATTGTGACCGCTGTGGTCGGTTGTACGATGGCGAACCTGTTCAGTCGTCCCCGTTTGCCAAGAAGGACAGCAACTCGTCGTTGACGAGATCGGGACGCTCCTCCGGGCACAGGTGGCCGCACTGGGGTAGCGCCACGGCACGCACGTCGGAGGCCATGCCCCGCCATACGTCGGCGACGTCGTACGCCTTCCCGACTCCCTCGAAATCCGCGCCCCACATCACCAGTGTCGGAGCGTTGATCAGGGTGTCCGCATCCGCTGTGTCCTGCGCGATGTCTTCGCCGGCAGCACGGTAGTCGGCGCACGCGCCGCGGATCGCCCCTGGCTCCCGGTAAGCGCGAACGTAGACGTCGATCTCTTCGGACGAGAGCATCTGCGGGTTGTACGACCACGTCCGGTAGAAGTACGTGAGGAAGACTTCTTCTTTGCCGGCAATGAGTGCCTCGGGCAAGTCCAGGATACCGAGGAAGGGAAAATACCAGTAGCCGGCCCGTGCCTTGGCGATGTCGAACGTCTCCGCGACGATCCTCGTGGGGATGTTGTCGATCACCACGAGCCGGTCGAGCCGGTCGCGGTGGTCTTTGGCGAACCGTGACGCAACCCGTGCGCCCCTGTCGTGTCCGACCAGTGAGATCGTGTCGTGGCCGAGGTGGTCCATCAACGCGATGACGTCGTTGGCCATCGTTCGTTTGTCGTACCCGCTGACCGGCTTCTCGGTCAAACCGTACCCGCGCAGGTCCGGTGCGACGACGGTGAAGTGCTCAGCCAGCACTGGGATCTGCTTGCGCCAGCCGAACCACGTTTCCGGGAACCCGTGCAGCAGGTACACCGGAGGCCCCTCGCCTGCGGTCACCCAGTGCTGCGTGATTCCGTTGAGGCGGGCGTGGTGATGGGTGACCTCGGGGAAGAGCGTGCCGGTCATGCAGAGCTGTCCTTTCTGGTCCGAATTCACGAAGACGCGCGTGGCGCATGGCGTGCACTGAGTTCGCGGACCGCGAAGCGAATCTGTTGCCCTTTTGGCCGGAGAGAACGGCGTACGGGAGCAACGTCGGCCGCGAAGACGAGGACGGAAGCGACCGTAGCGGCCAAGCGGGCCGGAGGCGTCGGGCGGCGGATGACGAGGCGGGGGACTCCGCCGCCCGACGCGGTGGCGGCTACTGCTGCTGGTAGGCCAGGTCGGCGGCGGTCAGGCCCTCCAGAGCCATCCCGAACGGCACGCCCTCGACGATACGGCGCAGCAACCGCTGGTTGAGAGTCTGCTTCTGCAGCGAACGGTAGAGCCGCGGCTTGGCGGCGAGCTTCCGCGCGATCTCCAGCCCACGCGCGTACGCCTGCTCGTGTGACACGACCTCGTTCACGACGCCCCACCGCTCGGCGGTGGCAGCATCGATGGTTTCACCCGTCCACAGCAGCCACTTGGCGCGCGCGGTGCCGACGGCCTCCTCCCACACGACCTGGAGCCCGTCGCCCGCGGTGATACCGAAGGCGGGGTGCGGGAAGTCGCCGTACGTAGCGCGCTCGGATGCGATGTGGATATCCGTGAGCAGCAGGTACTCGGAGTGGACGGTGGCGGGCCCGTTGGCCACTCCGACCACCGGGATCGGCAAGCTGAGCAGGCGCTGCAGGACGTTGAGGCCTTCGACGCGGATCTTTTCCCACACCGCCGGCTTGAAGATCTCCCCGAGGCTCGGTCCGTCGATGTTGTCCATGAACACATCCCCGGTCCCGGTGATGATCAGCGCTTTGTTGTCGGTGTCGCGCGCGATCTCGTCGAGGGCCTGGGGCAGGTCTTCGTGGGTCTGGCCGGTGAAGACGATCGGGCCGCCCCCGGTCTGGAAGCGAAGGGTGAGGACGCCGTCTTCGGTCCGCTCGAAGGCGAGGTCCTTGTACTTGTCGAAGTAGGTCGGATCAGACACTGCTTACTCCCGGTCAGAGATGAATTTCGTTGACTGGACGGGGCGATTCCCCTGACTTGAACCAGACAGGTCGGTTCAGTAGAACCAGACCGACTGTTCTGGTCACCATAGACCGACTGTTCTGATATCGTCAACTTCATGGAAACCGAGGCGGAGTACGTGTACCCGCACCCAGCGAGAGACAGGCTGCTCCGGACCGCGGACCGGCTCTTCTACGCCGAGGGCATCAAAGCCGTCGGCGTCGAGCGGGTTCTGTCCGAAGCGAAGGCAGCCAAGGCCAGCATGTATTCGAACTTCGGCAGCAAGAGCGAGCTCGTCCGGGCCTACCTGAGCAAGCGCAGCACCGACTGGCGTCACGTCGTCGAAAGCCGGCTCGAAGCCGACGGAGTTGGTGACCCCGAAGACCAAATCCTCATGGTGTTCGACCTATTGGGTGAATGGTTCCAGACACCCGACTACCGCGGCTGCCCGTTCATCAACGCCGCCGCCGAGTGCGGGAGCGAACCGGCCGTCGTAGAGGTGACTGCCACGCACCGCGCATGGGTGCGAAGCCTGTTCGGCGACCTGCTGAAGCGAGCCGGTGCCCGTGACATCGAGACCACGGCCGACAAACTCTCCTTGCTCTACGACGGTGCGATGGTCGCCGCCCAATTGGACGGCACCGCCGAGCCCGCGCAGCGAGCCCGTGAGACGGCCGAACTCTTGGTCGGTGCCGCCTTGGGTTCCTGACCTACCAGAGCTTGGGGTGCACAACGAGCACCGACTCCGCGGTAAGTCCACCTTTGGCCATCCAGCCGGATTCCGACGGCCCGCGCGCCGAGGGCGCATACGGCACCAGCAGTGGTCGTCGGCTCAGAGGAGCGCACATGAGCAACGAAACTCGGATCAACGTCGCGTTCGATCTCTACGGAACCCTTGTGGACCCGATCGGGATCGCGGCTGAAGTGGACCGTGTTGTGAGCGGCGGCCGAGGCGATGACCTGGCCAGGCTCTGGCGGTCCAAACAACTCGAATACTCGTTCCGGATGACCGCTATGGGCCAGTACTGGGATTTCGGCTGGATCACCGAGCGGGCGCTGGGGTTTGCGGTCGCCTCCACGGGCGTGGACGTGACCTCTGAAGCCACCAAGCACCTGATCGAGTGCTACGACAGGCTCCCGCCGTTTCCCGATGCCCTGCCGGCATTGCGCACCCTCGCGGCCGACAGCCAGCGGGTCGCGGTGTTCTCCAACGGCAGTCCGGACATGATCGAACGGTCATTGGAGAACTCCGGACTTGGTGAATACGTCCGGACCAAGGTGAGCGTCGATGACGTCCGGGCGTTCAAGCCATCGCCTGTGACCTATCGCCACGCGGCCGATGTTCTCGGCGTGCCGGCCCACGACGTAGTCCTCGTGTCGTGCAACTCCTTCGACATCGTTGGGGCCGCAGCGGTGGGCCTGCGCACGGTGTGGGTCAACCGATCCGGCAGCACCTTCGACACGATCGGCGACCAGCCTGAAGCCACGGTCACGAACCTGGCTGAACTCCCGGCAGTCCTGCGGACCTGGTAGGCCGGCCGGTAGCCGATCGATGACGCCGGCGCGACAGGACACATCGGCTCGGCCCAGCCGCCCGGCTTCGGCCAAGGACTGGCGGAGCCTGTCGACCTGCTTGACGACGTCCTGCCGGTGCTGGTCACCTTGCCGGTTCGGGTGGCCATTGCCGTGGTGACAGGCGTCCTCGATGCCGCCTTCCGGCGTTCATCAGGGCGAGCCGCGATGATCGGCCGGCCGGCCGTTCATCGCGGCTCGCCCATCGTCACACGAATCCAGCATGGGCACCGAAGGCGGCAATGCCTACCAGCCTGCACAGGCGGGGCCCAACCTAGTCGACCGCGGCCATCCGACCCCAGCCATGCCACTGCTCGATTTCGATCCAAGCGCTGACTCGACCGCGATCGCGTACCGGGTACGGCCGAGCTGTGTAGTGCCGGGAGATCCGATCAATGGTGGTCAGATCGGGGTCGTCGGACAGCTCCATGATCCGACCGCGCAGACTTACGTGGGTGTACCAGCTGTCGGCGTCCAGAACTGTGAGCGCTACCAACGGATTCTTGTGGAAATGGGCAATCCGCTTGCGACCCGCCTCCATGTTGACCAGAACCCGACCGCGTTCCCAGAGGTACCACGTCGGCACCGACACCGGCTGATCGCCGTCCACCGACGCGATTACCGCCGGGTTCGGCTGGGCCAGCAGTTTGCTCACCGCGTCAGGCAGTGGTGGTTTCGACACCGGGATCTCCTTTCTCACAAGGCTCGCTTCTCGGGACACCCCGGAGTCCACCATCGGTCCACCGTTCACGCGCCCTTCGACCAAGCCGGGATTCGGTGTGGTGCAGGGTTTCGGCCGACACCACAACTCGTTGAACTTCGTCGTCTCGGACGCGGACTTCGGACTCGAAGCACCAGGCGACGGACGTTCCGCCGGTGCAAGGGGCGCGTTCCGGTGGGATCGGGCCCGCCGGAACGCGCCGATCAACGCGTCACTGTTCGGCCGGCGGCAGGAACTTCCGGTCGATGAGGGACTGGAGGGCACGCTGGAACGTGACCTCCGTGTCAGCGACCTTGGAGAACCCGGACTGACGCAACTTGATGGTGCTCACGAAGGCTCGGGGACCTGCCGGCGCGCCATAGGCGAACGCGAAGTCCGCGTGCTGATCGCCTGCACCGACCAATTCCCGCAGGCTCAGCTGCCGGAGGCCGTACTTCTCCACGATCTTGTCCCAGATCTCGGCGTTGTCCGCGAGATAGGCAGCCAGGCTCTGTGGCTCGTCCGGCCCCGTCTCGACGCCGAGCGTCTTCGCCATCGCCGGCCATGCGTTGCGCCACTCGAAGACGTCGCCGTTGGTGATGTTGAACGCGCCGTTGGCCGCCTGCGGCGATTCTGCGGACCAGACTGCCACGTCACCGACGATGGTGGCGTCGGCGGCTTCCCAAACGAACGAAGGTCCGCCGGGGAAGCTGAACGGCTCGCCCTTTTCGCGCCGGATCGCGGCGTACGCGGCGATCGCGGGCAGCACGTTCAGCGCGCCGGGCACAGCTCCGGTGACCAGCTGCGGTCGCAATGCCGTCCACGTGAATCCGTGCGCAGCGCCCATCTCGCGCACGTAGTCCTCGTGGTCGAAGAAGAAGTTGGCGTGGTCGTCCCGCGGATCGCTCTCGCGCGCCGGGATCGGGATCGGGTGGAGGTGCACGCCGTACACCTTCGTTCCCTGCAGGACGCTGATGTGCTTGAAGTCGACCGCGTTGCGGACGATCGGCTCGACCACGTTGCGGAGCATCGCGTTGTTGGTGTCGATCTGGTCCTTGCTCGACCAGCCGGCCACCAGCTCGGACTTCTCGTAGATCGCGGTGTACGCGATGTGAGTGACGTCGGTCAGCGGCTCGAACGCGGCTCGCGACGTTGCTTCGTCCCGAAGGTCGACCGACACGAACTCGACCTCGCGGCCGCTCGGCAGTTCCGGCTTCCGCCGCGAGACGCCGATCACCTCCCAACCCGCATCGAGGAAGCTTTCGATCGTCGCCGTCCCCAGCAACCCGCTCGCGCCGGTCACCAGCACTTTGCCTGGCATGTTTTCTCCTTGGTGATCACTAGTTACGTGGTGGCGGGAAAGGTGCACGGTGGCTTCAGAAGCCGGGGAAGAGGGCCCGCAGGTCGTCCAGCTGAGCAGCTCCGGCGACCTTGAGGCCGTCCGCATCTCGGTTTCGGCCGTAGAACAGGCGCAGCACGGCGTCCCGGTCGCCGGCGATCTCGGCGTCGGGACTCGTGACGTCTGCAGGCTCTAGATGGACCTCGCCGTCGATCACCAGGGCTGCGTCCGGGAGCCCGATCCGCATCGGGGCGAGACGTGCCTTCACCTCTGCGTTGTGGAACCGGGTGACGACGAGATCAAGCCTTTCCCACAACAGATTCGATTCGGGAATCGTGGCCGACGGGTTGGTCTGGACTTCGATGTCCCAGGCGTGGAGGGACTGCTCCGACAACCGGTAACCGGCGTACTCGGTGACGCTGAGGAGACCGGCGAAATACGGGATGACCGTCGTCTCGCCTGCCGAGGCCAGGAGATCCCGGTGCCGGCGATCCGCCTCGTACCACGAGGACCGCTGTTCCTCGGCCGACATCGCATCCCACCGCGCCCACACCGGCCGGGTGTCGTCGGCGCTCGGCGGCGTCCGGTCGCCGGCCAATCCCCGCTCGACCAACGCGGAGCAAATCTCCGCGGCGCTACCCAAGTGCGACAGAACTTGGGCGACAGTCCAGCCGGTCGCGTAGGACTCCGCGCGAAGCGCATCCTCCGGAAGGTCCGCGACGATGGCGGAGAGCCGGGCGGAGCTGCCGTTCAGGGCGTTGAGCCAACGTGCATGGTTCATGCCGCTACCCAACACGAGTCACGTCGGCGAGATTTCCATCCGAGCATTCATGTCGGCGGCCCTAGCCATAAGCCCTTCTTCTGCCTCGGCGATCGTCCGGGATCCGGACAACGCGATGGATGCCCGCCGCACCTAGATCGTTCAGGGCACGGGACTGTAACCGCGGGCATCGAGGCATTGCGAGTACCCAGCCGTCGACAACACCTACCGAGCAGTCTTGCCGTGCCGATGACATAACCGCCGATGGGCACCATAACCAAGTCCGCTAGCCGAATGGCGGCCCATGGGAGGAAGAATGAGGCAAGCAGAAGAAAAGATCGCCCGCGCTCTGTCAGGAAACCGATGGACATCAGCACAGAAAGTTCACCCTGGCTCGCCGCGTTGGACAACAGCTCGACAACGCTGGCAAGATCCGTCGCCGGCCTGAGCCCGGAAGGCCTTCAACGCCCGTCGTACGCCCAGGCCTGGAACATCGCCGACGTCCTGGCCCACCTCGGCGCTTCCGCCGAGATCAGCACGAAGCTGCTGGAGCAGGCCGTGATGGAGACTCGAACTGGTCCAGCCGCCGACAGCCGACGGCTCATCCAGGAGCGGTGGCTCGCGATGTCTCCGGTCCGCCGGCGCGAGGCCTGGCTCGAAGCCGACGCACGACATCGACAAGTGCTGTCGGGTCTGAGCCCGGACCAGCGCGCGTCGCTCCGCGTGCCCCTTTTCGCTGGCTCCGTGACTCTTCCTGTCTACGTCGGGTATTTGCTCTCGGAACAGTCCGTCCACGCCTGGGACGTCGAGGTCGGGCTCGACCCGACCGCGACCATCCCTCGCGCCGAGGTCGATCTGCTGTGGCAACGGATCGACCGGGTCGCCACGCGATTCCGGGACCTGGCCACGCTGACGCGCCTCGCGCCGTGTCAGATGTCCGTCGAACTGGACGACAGGGTGCGGTCCTTGGCCTTGATCGTGGATACCGAGCTGCACATCTACCCGTGCGAGGCCTACGAGCCGGTGGCGACGATCTCGGGGTCGGCGGAGGCCGTCCTGCGGCTCGTCTACGGCCGCAATCGACCTGACGATGCCGTGACTGTGACCGGGAAGCACAGTCTGGCCGAGCTCCGCGCACTGTTCCCCGGTGTGTGAAGTTCGTCGAGGTGCCCGGGGAATCCAACGCGCGCCCGCCGTCGCCCACAAGGCATTGCTCGGAACTCGCGGGGCACTACTCGCCGACACGCGACTGTTGCAGAGCCTCCGTGGTCACCACCCAAGCGCGCGGCGATCAGAGTTCATCGCGAGGCGGCCGATGGCGGCGGTAGTGGCGAGCGACGCGCGCGCGGTTGCCACACGCTTGCGAGCACCATTCCCGCCGCGAGTGATCCTTCACGAAGAAGAACGAGCAGTTCGGCGCGAGGCACGCACGAAGACGAGCGCCGTGTTCACCGCCGAACAGCTCGACTGCCTGGTGCGCGATCAACCTGACCGCGACTTCGGGTTGCGACCCCGCGGCACGGATCACCTGACGCGGCTCGCCGTCCCGTGGCCAGGCAAGCTCCGGCCACGCCTTGGCAAACCCGTTGAGTGCGGCAACCGCTTCCGCGCGAGTCCCCATCGTCCCACCCATCGGCGGACGTGGGTCCCCAGTCGCGTCCATGGCCAAGCGGCGCAGGGCACTACGCAGTTCGCGCAGCTGCGCGAACGCGCGGTCCTCACCCCCACCGGGAACTGCGCCCGAAATCATGCCGGTCGCGCCCTGGATCCGGTCGTGCACCCGCTGCAGCCACGCCACGATGTCCGCGCTGGTCTCGAGTTCGTCGCGCACTGCACCATCTCGCTGCATCACGACGGTGTTCATCAAATCGACCGGCAACGGCTCACCCAAGAGCACGGAGGCCGACTCAGTCCTCTGCACATCGCCCAGAGTACCACCAGCTAATGGATGGCCACACGTACACCGTTTGACACGCCGCGGGGCCTCATGTCATCCTCCTAATGATCCCGCTGA
Source organism: Amycolatopsis sp. NPDC051903 (assembly GCF_044452505.1). Taxonomy (NCBI): domain Bacteria; kingdom Bacillati; phylum Actinomycetota; class Actinomycetes; order Pseudonocardiales; family Pseudonocardiaceae; genus Amycolatopsis; species Amycolatopsis sp. NPDC051903. The sequence goes on from NZ_JBITBT010000030.1 coordinate 51,367, forward strand.
TCCCAAACATTAGATTGGCGTCCCAGACCGAGAGGAACGAAATGAGCACCCTGCCGCAGATCGAGCCCGGCCAGGCGTCCGCAGAGGCTGCCGACGCGCTCGCCGACGTCAAGAAGGCCCTCGGGGCCGTGCCGAATCTGGCCAAGGTGATGGCCAACAGCCCGGCGCTCGTGCGGGGCTGGATCGCCCTGTCCCGGGCCCTCGGCGAGGGCGTGCTCCCCGCCGACGTCCGGGAGCGCCTCGCGATCGCCACGGCCGAGTACAACGGCTGCGAGTACTGCCTGTCCGCCCACACCTACGCCGGCGCCCGAGTCGCCAAGATCGACAGCACCGAACTCGAAGCGGCTCGTGACGCCAAGTCGGCCGACCCGCACACCGCCGCCCTGCTCGAGCTGTCCGACGCGATCGTCCGCGGCCGCGGCACCATCGACGATGCGACGTTGGCCGGCGCACGGCAGGGCAACGTCACCGATGCCGAGATCGCTGAGGTAGTGGGCAACATCGCCCTCAACATCCTCACCAACTACCTCAACAACGTCGCCGACACCGACAACGAATGGCCGCTGGTCACCCCAAGGTCACGCGCCTGACGCCTGACCCCACCGCGACGCCGTTCACCCGGCCCCGACACCGGGTGAACGGCCCCCGGACTCTGCCCGCGCCGCGAAAACGTCAGTGCGTCAGAGCCGACGCGCCGTTTCAAACGGCGGTGAGCGGATCATTCCGAACTCGATGTCGGCGGCCTTTTCGGACAGTCAGTGGCCCTTGCTCCCCCGATCAAAACGGCGGTGGGGGCCGAGGCCGGCGCTTCCCTTGCGTTCGGGTGGTCGCGGCCGGATCGGACGGGGCGAACAGCGACGGAGATCGATGCGGCTTCGTTGCCGGAGTCCGGAATCCCAGACGAAACCGGCGTCCACCGATGTCGTGTCCGATGTGGATTCGTTGCCTTCACTCATTCACCGACGGGCACTGTGGACTCTCCCGCGGTCGGGTCGGTGCTCCGTGGAACTACACGGTGTTGGTGGCGCCTGATGAGCCCGGTGGTTCAGCGGTGCTGGTGGAACGTGGCGAGATGACGGGCGAGGACGTCGTCGCCGAAGTCGCCTTCGGGGTCGCGCCAGACGGTGTGGATGTGGTTGACGTCGCGTTGGGTGTTGTCGTACTCGGCGAGCAGGCGCGGGCCCTGGAGCCGGTAGTAGTGCGGTTGGCCGCGCTCGAATCCGCCTGCCCAGGCGAAGTGCACGTCGTGCAGCCGGTCGCCGGCGAATTTGCGCGCTTCGCGTTCGGCGAGTTCGTCGGGGATGCGGCCGAGGAACACGTCCAGGAGTGCCCGCAGTTGGTGCTGCTGGTCGCCGGTCAGGTCGATGGCGGCGATTCCCTTGGGGGTGCGGGTGAGGCGGACAGCCTCGTGGTGTTCGGCCGTGAAGCCGGCTTTCTCCTCCGCGCCGCGGTGCATCGCCTCGACCCGCCCGGCCAGCTCAGGGTCGGTGAACCGGCCACGCCAGACGTCCGGCAACGGCATCAGCAGCTCCCCGTCTGCGATGTGGGGGCGGTTGCCACCGATGATGTCGACGGGCGCGGCTGACGAGATCAGGGCGCGGTCGGCCTGGGCGTCGTCGAGGGAACGAACCAGGTCGCGAGCGAGATCTTCGGCAGCACCCAGCGGACGCAGGATATGGCCGCCCAGCAGCGGGGATTCGGCGGGGTCGGCCCCGAGGAAAGCGGGCGAGCTGGCTTGGACCCGCCCTTCGAGCACGAGGTGCTGGACGGAGACGTGGTGTCCGCCGAAGCGCCACGACCACGGTCCGGCAGTGGCCGGTTCGCCGAAGATCCGCAGCCAGTACAGCTGAGGGTCGCGACCGCGTTCCCGGCCCCAGCCGACCTGCCAGCCTTCGACCTGGTCGAGCACGTTCTCCAGGCCCATGATCGTCGTGGCGGTGACGTAACCGGGGTGGGACAGACCGGTGGCGAGCAGCTGCAGGGCACGGCTCTGTTGCGCGGGCCGCATGCGCTCCAGCGGCAGTCCGCCGTGGTCGGTCGGCGTGTAGTACCACCGGCGCCGTTCCTCGTCCGAGGGCCAGGGAACCAGCGCGGCGGCGCGCTGGCGGTCGTCGAGACTGCCGAGCCACGCGTTCGCAGCGTCGACCATGCGCTGGGCCGGGCCTCGAGGTGCCATCGGATCTCCGTACGTCGTCGTGTGGGCGGGAAGCCTCCCTGCTCGGCAACGTACGCCGCCCACTCCCGCAACAGACTGGTATTTTCCCCAGTGAACACCGCAAGGACTGTTGTGTTACACAGCGCCTGGTCGGTGCACCCGGGACGAGGAGTGGTGGCGTGCGTACTCACACCAGCCACGATGTACGGCGATGGCTCACGGGCGTCGGGTCGATCGCGGCGGCGGTCAACGCCGCAACTCCCCTGCCGGAGCTGCTCGACCTGATCGCTCGCACGGCCTGCGAGCTGACCGGCTACGACGCGAGCGGGGTCCTGCTGGCCGACGACGCGCACCGGACGCTGCGGATCTCCGGGTCGTCCGGCTTGTCCGCCGACTACGTCGCCGACGTCAACGAACGGCGCACGATCACGCTCGCCGACGGTCCGCTGTCCGGAGGCCCGTCCAGCCGCGCGTTCCGGACCGCACAGCCGGTGCCGATCGCGGACATCCTGTCGGACCCCCCGGATGCGTGAGCGACGCCACGCCGACCACCGAAGACGATCCGGACCAGGCAACACCACCGGGTTCATGCGAGCCCGAGGGCGCGGAGACAACGCGGCAAACCGCGACACGTCCCGACACCCCAGCAACCCCATACCCCAGGAAAACGACCTTTGCCGACATCACTCGACACCATCCGACACATCAGGGTTCGCACTCTTAACCAGCGGGGTTCGGGGTTCGAGTCCCTGATGGCGCACACAAACCCCAGGTTCGAAGCGTCTTTAACCTGGGGTTTTGTGTTATCTGGCAGACTTTCTTCCGGTTCTGGGACTGTCTACTGTGGTCGGTTCGGTGCCCGGGTTATTGGGATGCTGGCCACGGGATGATCTTGGCGGTGGGCGCAGCCGCCGCGAGCGCGGCGTCGGGCAGTACCGGGAGGGTAGGGGTCGGCGGTCACGGTGATCGAGGGATGCCGGGGCATGTTCTGCGCGGCCTTCAGGTCGGCGCCGCCGCGGGGGCCAGGCTTGAAGCGGTGTGGCGGCGGGTCGTGCAGGTGGATCGGTGGCAGGCCAGCCCGACGGGTGAGCCCTTGGAACCGGGGCGGTGACGTCGGTCGGGGGCAGCGGGCCGCCTTCAGGCGGAGTGAGCAACGAGGATCCCCGGATCCGCAGCCACCACGTGATCCGTTGCCCCAGCGCGTCCGCGGCGCTGGGGCAACCCCCGGCGATCTGCTGCCGAGGCCTTGTGGGAATCAGTCGTACGAGAGCGGCAAGGTGACGCCGAACGCCATCAACACTGCCATCAGGGTGAAGCAGGCGCCGACAAGCAGGTCGGTGTTGACCTTCGGGATCTTGGCCACGACGTTGGCCACGCCCCGGCCTAGCTGGTGCCCGACCAGCGACATCACGAAGGTCATGACGCCGAACAGAACCGGTGCGAGCCAGGGGTTGAAACCGGCGGCGCCCAGCGCGGTCCCGGCGGCGACGTTGTCGAGGCTCAACGGGATCGGGAGGCCCCACCTCGCCCACTTCAGATCCGGATCCGCGTGGTCGGGCGAGACGATCGCCCGGACGATGAGGAACACCCCGTACACCCCGAGCCCGACCATGACGATCACGTCGGTCACGTCCTCGTTGAGCGTGTCGCTCAACACCTTCCCGACAAGCAGGCCGGCCAGGGGCGCGAGGCCGTCCCACACGCCGAAGATGGCCGACGTCTTCACCGACTGCGCGAAGGTCGGCTTGAGTCCTCCGAGCACGAGAGAACTGCGGAAGTTGTCAAGACTGAGAATAAAACCCAGCGATATCAATCCGAACATTAAACGGTCCGTTCATCCAACAACGCCGACCGACCTCGGCGACGCAGCATCCAGCGAAACGCTGATCCACTACACGTTCGCAGGAAGGGGTTTGGAGTTTCACCATTCACGGGGAGTTTCCGTGCGACGGATACGACCAGCCGGCCGTCAAGGCACATTCAGCCGAGCGTCCCCATCTCGGGACACAATCTCAGCCCGGATTCACGAGGCCATCCGGCTGTGGATTCCCGGTCGCCGATCAGCCGTCCGCGTCCCCGTCACCGTTGTTGGGAATGCCGTCGCCGGGCTTGTTCGGGTCTTTCGGCATGTCGGAACTCTGCGAAGGCTTCGCCGAATCCGGCGTGGACGGTGCGGGCGTCGCCGAAGGTGCCGGACTCGGCGGCGCGCCGCCATCGCCGTCACTGCATGAGGCCGCGGTCCCCAGTACCAGCGCAGCCAGAACCGTGATTCCGGACATCACGTGCACAACATTGTGACTTCTCATGTCGGCAAAATTTCACTGTGCACCGGGAAGTGGAAGACGTTGTGGACCGCTTGCGGAGAATCAGTGACGAGCGGTCGGCGATCAGCCACGAACGGGTGAACTCCAATTCGTTACTGGAAGAAATGTAGCCAGTGTTACATCATCTCGGCGGCAACGCTATCACCAGCGGAAAATCGGGCCTTTCTGGCCTCGGCACGCCATCGTCGGCCACCCTCGATCGCTACCCCCACGGTGTGCCGACCCCCGACCTGGCGACACACCCGCCCGCGGATCGTGCACACTGAGTATCGATTCGGCTACTGTCGAGCACAATCAGCCTCGCCGTGTCCACCGTGCGGCCCCGCGACGATCGCCACCAGCACCACGACCGCACTGGACAGCTGCGTACGGCAAGCCGGCGATCAGCACGGGCGCCGGAGTCCTCCAGCACACAGGCCGGTGATGGCGAAATAGCCGTTGTGGTCAAGCACTGGTGCAAACCGGCCCAGGAACCTCGACAGGCGGGTGTTCCCGCGGATAGGTCAGAGCGCCCCTGGCCGGTTTCTTGCGGATCCTCGGGTCACATTTGGTGCAGGGCCCGGAAAACCTGTTCGGTGTAGTCGGCGAGCCGTTCGGCGCAGTGGTTCAACTGCTGCTCCGCTTCGGCCGCTGACGGCGCGCCGAACACGTCACGGGCCTTCAGGTCGCGGTGCCAACGGCGCAGGCGGTCGAGGCTTTGCTCCTCTTCTTCCAGCTCCGCCATGGTGAACTTGCTGTTGCGGACGTGCTTGTCGATCTTGATGTCGTATTTGCCGCAGTCGGCCAGGAATTCACGAAATTCGTCCTCCCGGTCGGCGGTGAACAGCGCGGCCAGCCTGGCGGTGTCCTGATCGTCCCGGCCAACCGCGTCCAGCACCACCACCTCGCCCTCGCCCCGCTGCGCCAGTTCGTCCACTCGCGACACTCCACTGGCGAACCCGGGCACGTCGGGTACCGCCCAGGTTCCCCGCCCGAGCGACAGCGCCCCGATCCGCCGCAACTCCCGCCACACGGCGACCCGGTGCCGCGACGGTTCGGCCGGCACCCGCACAACCAGGACCAGCCACCGCTCCACCCTTGTCTCGACCATGAAAATGAACTTAACATCTGTTACTCGCCCAGGAGCACCGATCTGTTCGGTCGTGTGCGCTTCGGCTCGACGAGCGTCTGGCCATCGACACCCAGGTCACCGGCAGCTCCACCAAGCTGCGGGGAGGGCCGCGCCCGTCGGCACATGCTCCGCACGAACGACGGCGACCAGGATTCCCGACCCGCCTGCGCCGACCCACAGCCGCGTCGGAGGAGGTGATCGGCGTGGTTCCCACCACCGTCGTATCGACGGTCTCGGGGGATGTCGATGGCGGTCTGGTTGAGGTTGGTGAGCAGGCCTGTGACCTCAGCTCTTGATGAACTCCAAGATATCGGCGTTGAGTTGTTCAGCGTGGGTGACGTACAGGCCGTGACCGGCAGCGGGATATTCGCGGTAGACGGCATGGGGCACCAGCTTCCGGGTACGGCGGCCGGTGACGTCGATGGGCGCGGACTGGTCGGCCACTCCGTGCACGACCAGCGTCGGAATCGTGAGGTGACGCAGGTCGGGGCGGAAGTCGGTGTGGAAGTTCGAGTGGAACATCGCGGCCGTCGCGAACGGCGATGCCGACAGGCAGCGCCGGACCTCGTGCTCGATCAGCGCCGGTGAGACGTCGTTGCCCAGATGTGTGGCGAAATAGCCCTGCGCTCGATCGGCGAACCACTTCGGCCGGTCCTTGCGCAACTGCGCCAGCGTCGCCTCGTTGACCGCCTCGGGAATTCCTTCGGGATTGTCCTCGGTCAGTTTGAGGTACGGCAACGTCGACGCCAGGAACGCGACACGGGAGACGCGCTCCTCACCGTGCCGGGACAGGTAGCGTGCGGCCTCACCACCGCCGGCGGAGTGGGCGACGAGCGTGATGCCGCGCAGGTCCAGGTGCTCGATCAACGCGGCCAGATCGTCGGCGCCGGTGTCCGCGCCGTAGCCGGAGGAGGGGCGGTCCGAGCGGCCGTGCCCCCGCCGGTCCAGCAGGACGCACCGGAATCCCCGCTCGACGAAGAACGGGACCTGGTACTCCCACATGTCGGCGTTCAGCACCCAACTGGAGACGAACACCATCGGCGTGCCCGCACCGTAGTCCTCGTACGACAAGCGGGTCCCGTCACCGACCTCGAAGAAAGGCATTTTCAGCTCCTCACCATTGTGTGATGACCCGATATTCGCCGAAGGCGAGAGGCCAGTCGATTACCTGACAGGTAACGACTCCTGCGGCCGTCTCGGATGAGCGCAGGAGTCCGGCGGTCTCCCGTGGTCCAGCCGGATCGGCGGCAGTCCGGAGGGCCGGATGATCTCCGCCGGATGCGACGGAGATCATCCGGCCGGATAGCGCGGGCGCAAGGGTGAACCGCGCCGAGTCGGCGACGTGCACCTCGATCGTCTGGTGCTCCTCCGGGCCGGCCAGCTTGGGTCCGACCGGTGAGACCACGGTCCAGAAGGCGCCGAGGGTGGCACCGAAGATCAATCCGGGCGATCAGCACCAGGGCGAAGTTCGGCGCCACCGCGACGACCGCGTTCGACGCCAGCACCGTCAGACCCAGGCGACGATGACGGTCGAAGCGGCCGAAGCCGAGGAAGAAAGGGGCGCCGCGATGCGGTTACCACCAGGGCGACCCTATTGATGTAGACGGTTCTCCTGCTGCAGGAAGGATTGCAGCATGGCCGTCACTTCGCGCGACTTCTCCTCCGTCGCGAAATGTCCCGAATTCCGCAGAACACACCCTCGACGTGCACGGCGTAGTCACGCCGCTGGTCGGCGATCACTTCGCCGGAGGAATCCTCGCCGCCGACCGCGAGGATGGGCATCTTCAATTTGTCCCGAGCCAAGAATTCCTGGCTGATGCACGTCCTCGGCCAACTGCGCCGCCGGGTAACCGGTCTTGGTGGACCTCGGAGTCGGCAGTGCGACGCAGGTCGACGGCGATCACCGTGTGGTTCTGAATCGCTTCGGTGTTGAGCGCCGAGGGTGAGCTACTTCTTATGGCGCGCCAGCACAGCCGGGAGGTGAGATGGGCGTTCGTTCCGGTGACCGCGAGGCAGTCCCGGGACAAACGACCAGGCCGGCGCAGGCGCGCATTGTGCTGCGTTCCAACGCCGGCACTGGTGCGTGAGGACCGAAGGGCTCAGTCTCCTGTGCGTCCGGGCGCGACCTGAAGGACGACGGGACCGCCGTTGGCGCCCGAAATTGCGCGCTCAAGCGCAGTCGCCGCGTCGGCCAGCGGGAGGACGGCGCCGACCGACAGGGTCAGCCGGCCACCGCTCAGCAGTGCGCAGAGCTCGGCGAGCTGGGCGGCGTCCGGGCGCACGTACACGTCGGCAACGCTGATGCCACGCTCGGCCGCCGGCGGGTCGCCGGTGATGGTCGCCATCCGGCCGCCCTCCCGCAGAGCCAGGATGGCGTCGGCGCTGCCTCCGGAGACCGCGTTGACGGCAGCGTCGACGCCGACGCCGCCGGTCAGTTCACGGACGCGATCGGGCCAGCCGGCGTCGTGGTAGTCGACGACTTCGGCCGCTCCGGCCTGCGTTACTCGAACCGCGCTCGACGGTCCCGCGGTCGCGATCACTCGGACCCCTCGCAGGGCAGCCAGCTGCACAACCAACCCACCGGTGGTGCTCCCGGCGCCGTGGACGAGCAGTGTCTCGTTCTCGGCGACCTTGAGCGCCTCGGCAAGGACCTGCTCCGCAGTCAGCGCGGGCACGGGGAACGCCGCCGCCGTCTCCCACGACACGCCACGAGGCTTCGGCACGACCAGACCCGCGTCGACCACCACACGCTCCGCCCAGCAGCCCTGGTGCTGCAGTTGAAGCGGATGACCGACGACCTCGTCGCCGACCCGAAGGTTCGTGACGTCCGAACCGACCGCGATGACCGTGCCCGCGACCTCCACCCCGAGCGCCATCGGCGGGGTCAGCCCGACGTGCCACGCCCCGGTTCGGACGATGTCGTCCCAGTTGCCCACGCCGGCCGCCTCGACGGCGAGCACCACTTCGTCCGGACCCGGGCCATCGGGCTCGGGGAGGTCGAGCAGCTCGACCCGGCCACCGACTTCACGCACTCCTGCAGCACGCATCACATTTTCTCCATTTCAGGTGAACAATCTTCCGGACCACCCGCGCGATGAGGGGCGCGGAACCGGTCCCGGCCGAACCGTCGGTACTGCAGCGCCTCCGCCTGGACCCTACCAGGGATTCTCGCCTTGATTGGGACTATATAGTCCAGTTAGAATCCGCTGACGCCAGGTTCGCGCTGGCGATCACCGAGAAATTGCAGAGGAGAGGACGTGACGATCGAAAGAGTGATCCTCGCCGGCGGCTGCTTCTGGGGGATGGAGGAGCTGTTCCGGCACCAGCCGGGCGTCGTGTCCACGCGCGTCGGCTACAGCGGCGGCGACGTCGCAGGCGCGACTTACCGCAACCACGGCACCCACGCGGAGTCGATCGAGGTCCTCTACGACCCCGAAGAGATCGCCTTCCGCGCCCTGCTCGAGTTCTTCTTCCAGGTCCACGACCCGTCCACGAAGAACCGCCAGGGCAAGAACGTCGGCACCAGCTACCGCTCGGCGATCTTCTACACCACCGACGAGCAGAAGCGCATCGCGGAAGGCACCATCGCCGACGTCGACGGGTCCGGCCGGTGGCCCGGCAAGGTCGTCACCGAGGTCACCCCGGCGGCCGACTTCTGGGAAGCCGAACCCGAATACCGGGACTACCTGCAGAAGCACACCCACGGCTACACGTGCCACTTCCCCCGTCCCGAGTGGAAAGTCCCCCGTGACCGACCCGGCGCCGCGGTCAGGCCTGGTACGCCCTGATGCAGTCGATCGCCATGTCCAGCGCGACTTTCATGGGCGTGCTGTCCTGTTGGGTTTGCGCGAGCAGGTACCCGCCTTGAAGAGCGCCGATCAGCCCGATCGCGAGCCGCTGAGGATCGGCGTCCTGACGCAGTTCGCCGGCGGCTCGCATCCGCTCCAGGCCCTGCGCGATCAGGCCTTCCCACGTTTCGAAGTGCACGGCGAGGGCTGACCGCGCCCGCTCGTTCCGATCGGACAGTTCACTCGCCATCGAGCCGAGCGGGCAGCCATACGCGCCGTTGCGGAGGGTATTGCGCTGGACGATCGCGTCCCGCCACCGTTCGAGGCCGCGGATCGAATTGAGCCGCTTCAGCAGCACCTCCTGCCGGGCGAAGACGTCCTCCGCCTGGCGGTCGATGACGCCCTGGACCAAGGCGGCCTTGTCATCGAAGTGGTGGTAGAGCTGCGACTTGCTCGTGCCGCTGGCGGCGCGCACCTCGTCGAGCGTGGTCGCGGCCACCCCCTTGACGGTCATCAGATCGACCGCCGCCTGCAGGATCCGGGCACGCGTTGCCTCGCCCCGTGCCGTCCGCCGGGGAGCCCTCGCAGTGCGCTCCGGTTCCACCACGGGAACAGGCTACCGCACGCGGACCTGCAACGACGCACGCGACAGCCGCCGCGAGAACCCCGTCATCTCGACGGCCGCCTCACGGAGTGGACCAGCCGCAGGCCTGACGTTCCCGATCATCACCCCAGCCCGGAGCAGCCGGTCCTCGCTGCCTCGTCGACGGATGGCGGTGGTGGGGTCGATCAGCGGCGCGCGGTCAGGACGTGGCGGAGCATCATGTCGAAGGGCTCCAGCACGTCGTCCGGCCCGCACGCCTTGCCGGAGCGGCCCATCGCCCCCACGAGCGCACCCATGACGGCGATCGCCAGCTCCATCGGCCGCGAGCCTGGCGCGAGCTCGCCGCGATCGCGCAGCCGCGCGAAGGCGTCCGAAAGCGCGGACTGCCATGGTCCGAGGCTCGCCGCCAGCGCCTCGCTGGCCCGTCCGTCGCGTCCGGTCAGCTCGTGGACGACGATGCCCAGGGGATACCCGGCGGACATCCGGGTGGCGCGATACGCGGCCACCACCCCGTCGCGCCACCGGTACAAGTCGCCGGGGGCGGCCGCCGTGATCAGCTGGAGGCCGGGCTTCGCGAAGACATCACGGATCTGGTCCCTCACCACCTCCGCGACGAGTGCCTCGGCGTCCGCGAAGTACCCCCGTAGCCAAGATCCGCTCACTCGCGCCAGGCCGGCGACCATGTCGAGGTCCATCGCCTGCAGCCCGCGCCGGCACAGCAGGTCCACCACCGCGGCCGTCACCCGTTGCCTCGCCGGGCCCCCAGCCGTGGCCCCCCAGGCCGCTCCATCTCCCGTGAAATCGCCGGTCACGCCTCGGTCCCCCAACCCACCAGAGCCTTCATGAGAGGACTAATAGGTCCAGATATTCGGTCAGCGATGGCGCGTGACCGGCCTGCGACGCATCCGCTTGCAGCGATCGCAGTAGCTTCACTTTTCGACCAAAACCCAGCATTGCTCGCGGAAATTCGGACATGGCGTTGAAGTTGTGTCACCTCGACGTCCAGCATGGTGCCCACCGTATACTGGACTTTTAAGTCCAAGCAAAGCTCTCCTCACGACCGCGCGCCGCTTCACAGCGCGTGACCCGACGGCGCACACGTGACAACTGCGGTCCCACCTGTGCCCTCACGTCGACCGCGGCCGGCCGCAAACCGAAAGGAATCGGTAAGGCCGGCTCCGTAGCAGCAGCAGAGTTCGTGACACGGCCTGACCGAAGATCGGGCGAACGGTGTGCCCTGCCGAGCTGCCCTGCCCCCGGGTTTCGCCCCGCGTTCCAGCCGGCCAAACGCGCGGTTACCAGGGACGATACCGTTGCCGCCGCCGGCACGCCGCGTTCCACCGAACCCCGGCTTCCTCGCTCCCACAGTCCGCGGACATCGCCGGCCGGCAGGCACCCTGCGTGCTCGCCGCGAGGCCCCGATCCTCCCCCAACGCGGACCGTGCGGTCCAGCTGGCGGTAGGTCGCGGGTCACACTGTGCGGTAATCTGACGGCCGTGGACGAACAGGAGGGCACGACGCAGACGACCCGGCTGACCGCACGCGGCGCGGCGACCCGGGCCCGCATCGTGCAGGCGGCAGTCGACCTGATGCAGGTCAAAGGGGTGGCCGCCACCACGCTGGACGACGTCCGGGCAGCCAGCAGCACGAGCAAGTCGCAGCTCTACCACCACTTCCCCGACAAGAAGGCCCTCGTGCGCGAGGTCGTGGCGGCCCAAGGCACGCAGCTCATCGCCAGCCAAGAGGACCAGCTGCGGCGGCTGAACTCGATCCGCGGCCTCGAACGCTGGCGCGACGCGCTCATCCAGCGAGCCTCCCTTCGCGACGGCGCCTACGGCTGCGCGATCGGCTCACTGGCCGCCGAACTGGCCGACCGGGACCAAGAAGCCCGCTCGATGCTCGCGAAGTACTTCGAGATCTGGGAGGAGCTCCTGGCCGAGGGGCTGATTCGCATGCGCGCCTCCGGCGCCCTCCGGCCGGACGCGGATCCCGAGAAGCTCGCGACCTTTCTCGTCGCCGCGCTGCAGGGCGGTTACCTGCTCGCGCAGACAGCACACTCGACGGAGCCGATGAAGCTGACGCTCGACATGGCGATCGGCCACGTCCGTACGTTCCTGGCCTCGTAGCCGCCCGCGCGCCAAGATCCAACAGTGGACGAGAAGGTCCAACAAACCTGCCGGGCCGAGGTGTACTAGCCCCCGCCTGTCCGCTAGTGTTCGGACCATGTCGGGTGACCAGACCGGGAGGCACGCCGAGGATGCCCCGGAGCCGCACCGGCTTGTGGTGACAGCGGCGATCGACCTGCTGCGTGAGCGCCGCCTCGGGGAGATCACCTTCGATGACGTCAGAGCCGCCAGCGGGATCTCCGAGGCGCAGCTCAGGCAGGTGTTCGAGAACGAAGACGCGCTTGTCGAAGCGGTCGTCCAGGCCCAAGTCGCCGGCGTGCTGGCCGGGCAGAAGCCTCTGTTGGAGCGGGTGCGCTCGCTCGCCGGTCTCCAGGCCTGGCGGGACAAGCTCGTCGAAGACACCCTCGTGAGCGGCGGTGCCGGCGGCTGCCCGATCGGGTCGCTCATCGGCGAGCTCGCCGGGCGGCACGAGCGTGGTCACCGCGCACTGGTCGCCGGGTTCGCGGCGTGGGAAAGCCTTCTCGCGGCAGCCTTCCGGCGCATCCAGGAGGGTGGCGAGCTCGACGCCGGCGCCGACCCGGAGAAGATCGCCACCGCCATCATGGGTGCACTGCAGGGCGGCTTCTTGCTCGCCCAGACGACGCGTGACCCCGACCAGCTGGCGACGGTTCTCGACGTGTCGCTCGAGCACCTGCGGGTGCATTCCCACCGGTAGCGTCAGCGAAATTCACCACCGAATTCGCGCACTGTCCGCAACAGGGCCTCGTGATCTCCTGAGCACGCACTGCACGACCGCAGATGAACCGACAGCCCGGGGAAACGCTCCTCGGGGTTTTCGCCGGCGGCTGCCATCTCCGCGTAGGCGTGGAGCGCGTCGAGTGCGAGGTCACAACCGACATCCCGCGGATCGGTGCGGAGGAACTCATCCAGTGCCTCCCAGTTGCTCATGTTTTGCCTCGAGACTTGTCATTTCCTGGATGATCGCCACGACCTCGGATGCCCGGCGCGCGGACTTGTGAAACGCAGTACTGGACTGTTAGCACCCACTCTTCGATGATTCTTACGAGTAAGAATCATCGACTCTGAAGCGCAGTAATGGCATGGACAGGGACAAGTACACCGACCTCGACATCCACGTGGACAAGAACGAGGAAACGGAAACCTACGACGCGTGGCTCGGCCCGGATCGCATCGGAACGTTGGTCTACCAGCTGACCGCCGGCCGGGTCGCGATGATCTCGGTCGCGGTGGAACGCGACTACCAGCACCAGGGCGTGGCCGCGGAACTGATCGCCAGCGCGCTCGAGGACGTCGCCGGCTCCGGCGGGAAGGTGACGATCGGCTGCCCGGCCGTTCGTTCCTTCATCGACGAGCATCCCGAGTACGCCGCTGTCGTCGACGGCAACCACCCCGGCGTTCGGTCGCGGCGCTGACGCCGGGCCCTGGCTGCCTGGCGAGGCCCGCCCAAGCCGACCCAGCGCTGAGTGCCGTCGCGATCTACACAGGACACTGAGGAAAGGATGACCGGCAGCGGCGCTCCGACCGGTGTGACGAAGGCCTTGGCCGACGCCGCCTCCACCGGTTCGGCCGGCTGTGCGCGCCGCCGCCGCATCGACGAAATCACCGAGGTACCGGTGCGCCGTGATCGGCCTCGACGCGAAACCGCGCGGCGAACTCGCGTAGGCACAGATGTGCGAGAACGAGCAGAACCCGCCGACGACAGCAAGCCGGCGTCATCGGACGGCCGTCGGTCGGCGGGTTTGCCGGTGGGCACGACTCCGCGACGGACCAGCAGGACACTCCGCCGCCGGCCACCTGGTTGACGCCGGTCCGCGCGAAGCGGTCAGGATCAGCCGCCGTCCGGACTCCCTACGGACGAACGCGGATGATCGTCTTTCCCTTGGTCCGCTCTGTGGGGTTGAAGGCGGCAACAGCGTCATCGAGGGTCGCGACGGTGCCGATGGTCGTCCGCAGCCGTCCGTCCCGTACCCGCTGGACGATCTCACCCAGCTGGGCCCGGTCGGCCTCGACGACGAAGTCGATCGCGCGCCCCTCGGCCGGCCGAGCCTCGGGCGGGCCGGCGATGGTCACCAGCGTTCCTCCGGCTCGGACCAGGCCCGCGGACGCCTTCCCGATGTCCCCGCCGATGACATCGAAGACCAGATCGACTCCGCCGACCTCTTTCAGCGCGTCGTTGTCGAGATCGACGAACTCCTGCGCGCCGAAGTCGAGCGCGGCCTGCCGGTCGGCAGCCCGGCCGGTGCCGATGACGTAGGCACCCGCCTCACGCGCGAGCTGCGTCACCATCGAACCGACTCCCCCAGCCGCGCCGTGCACGAGGACGCTCTGCCCCGGCTGGACCTGGCCGTGCACGAACAAGCCCTGCCACGCGGTCAGGCCCGAGATCGGCAGGCTCGCGCCGACCGTGAAGTCGACGTCGCCCGGGAGCGGCGCGAGGTTGCGCGCCTCGACGGCCGCGTACTCCGCCAACGTGCCGTCGCGCGTCCAGTCCGTGAGGCCGAACACCCGCTGGCCCACCGACAACCCCGCCGTGCCGTAGCCGAGGGCGCTGACCACACCGGCCAGCTCGTGGCCCGGGATCGACGGCGTGCGGTCACGACCGAGGCGATCGACCCAGGCCGACGGCCACGTCAGCTCACCCGGGGTGAACCCCGACGCGTGAACCTCAACGAGAACATCGTTCCCCGCGGCTTCTGGATCAGGTCGCTCCTCGAGCGTCATCCCGGCCGTTCCCACGGTTTGATCGGCCACCACAATCGCCTTCATCCCGCACCTTCCTGTATCCAGCCTTCGCCTGCACGGCACTTTCAGTACACCGGTATTGCGGCATCAGACCTCAGCGTCTTACCACGCTGATCAGCGGAATGTCGAACCTGAGCGCGATTCGTGATGGCCCACTCTCCGGCCGCGTCTCCACCACGGGCGTCCCGGGGAAGATCTTCTGGCCGGCTGCGCGTGGATCGTGTCAGAAGCCGACGCCGGGCCAGGCCTGACAACGAGCAGCCGGCGTTCCGGGAGCAGAAGGCCGGCCCGTCCACGCAGATCCTCGGCGCGAAGGGAGGTTACTGTTCGCGTCCATTCCCGGGACCAGTTTCGGCTCCGTGAGCTTTCCCGTCGGAACGGCCGGATGACGGAGGCGGAAACTAGCCGGCGGTCGGTCCCGTGCCCTGCACGATGTCTCCGTTGAGTCCATCCGGGTAGAAGCCGCCGGAGGAGCCTGCGTGCGAATCGAGGTAGACGATGTTGAGGATCTCCGCGGCGCTCCTGCCGAAGGCACGACCGTACTCATCGGTGGGCACCAGGTTGGCCTCGTGCTTGGTTCCGAGATCCTGATCGTCGTCGGCGGGACCGCTGACCGCGTTGCGAACCGCGGAGATCTTGTGCACGGCATCGAACACCGACTCGTCGGCGAGCCCTTCGGCGAACAGCGTCGCCCGCACGACCCCGGCGTGGTAGGCCTCAGTGGCCAGCAGGCCGGCCGCCGCGTCCAGGTAGGTCTTGTTGGAGATGAACGGCGCCGCCCCCTTGAAGGCCGTGACTCCGACGTCCTCGAAGAGGAAGGCAGCGAAGAGGAAGTTGCGGTCGTTCGCATAGGCGTCGAAGATCTCGCCGGGCTTGATCAACCCGGCCGCGGTCGCCGCGGCGGTGAAGCTGTGGTCGAGGGAGATCCGGGGGCGCGCAGCGGCCGCGTCACCGAGCGCATTGCGGAGGAACGCAACGTGGGCTCGCTCGTCCATGGCGAGTTCCCGGGCGATGTTCTTGATCACGGGGCTGCGGAAGTCGACCTGTCGTCCACCGGACACCTGTCCCGGCTTCCCCGTCCCGCCGACCAGGTCATCCGGCAGGCCCTGTCCCGTTGCGCCACGAAGGTAGAACTCGGCTTCGAGGTACTCCAGGTTGAGCGCGAAGTTCAGGATCGAGGCGTCACTCGGTCCTTCTTCCGTCGTGGCCGTCGGCGCGCCGCCGGCGGCTTCCGCGACCATGCTCGAGAGTCTGGCGCGATCTTCGGGTGTTTCGGCACTGCGGTTGATGGCGTCGTCGATGAAGCGGTTTTCGGACATCTTGGCTCCTGTGCTGTTCGATGAGGACGATCGCGCTCAGCGGCGGATCGCCGGCAATCTCGGATAGACCGTCGATACCGGCCGCCATCTTCTTAGTCGAAGTGGACGAAAAAGTCCAGTTTGAACCTTGAAGCGGGCCCGCTGGGCGCAACCTCGTGAAGCCCCGTAAGACCCGGCCGTCGGGGCGCCACAGACAGTCGACACAAGAACGAAGGGTGTGTGCTCGTGAAAGCCATCGTGGCAGGGATCGTGATCGCCGAAGCCGAACCGAAGGACCTGATCTCCATCGAGGGCAACCGCTACTTCCCTCCGGCAACGATCCGGCAGGGCAGCCTGCATCCGAGCACCACGGCCTACACCTGCCCGTGGAAGGGTGCTGCCCGGTACTACGACGTCGTCGGCGACGGCGTACAAGCACGCGACGCGGCCTGGTGCTACCCCGAACTGCGCCAGTCCGCCATCGACCGGGTCGGGAAGGATTTCTCCGGCTACGTGGCCTTCGACCCGCGGCAGACGGACCTCGTCGACTGACCGGGAACCTCGGCCAGAAGACCGCACCACTGCTCAACCGGACTGACGACGCCAGGCCCGACCAGGTCAGTTTTCCTGCTCCGCCAGGACTTTGCCGGCAATGGCGAAGGCGGTGTTCGCCGCGGGGACGCCGCAGTAGATGGCCGACTGCAGCAGGACTTCCTGGATGTCGGCGGGCGTGAGTCCGTCCTCGAGAGCGGCCCGGATGTGCATGGCGAGTTCCTCGTGGTGGCCGTTGGCGATCATCGCCGTCATGGTCATGCACCGGCGGGTCGTTCGCGAGAGGCCGGGACGGGTCCAGACCTCCCCCCAAGCGTAGCGGGTGATGAAGTCCTGGAACACGGAGGTGAACTCGGTGGTCCGGGAGATCGCCCGATCCACGTGGGCGTCGCCCAGGACGGCCCTGCGTACGGCCATACCGGCCGCATAGCGGGACCCGTCGTCGCCGGGGACTGTCGTGTCGCGGGTCTCGCCGTGGCTGTCGAGATGGCTGCGCAGCGCTGCGAGGACGGCAGCGGGACGTTCGACCGGCGCGAGGTGCGCCGCGTGCGCGACCTCCGTGAGGCTCGCTCCGGGGATCCGGTCGGCCAGGAGCCGCGCGTGGTCGACCGGCGTGGCGAGGTCCTCGCGGCCGGCGACCACCAGGGTGGGCGCGGTGATGCGGGACAGTTCGGCCCGGAGGTCGAACGCGGCCAGTGCGTCGCAGCTCGCGGCGTAGGCCGTGGGGTCGGTGGCCCGTAGGTCGGCGACCAGCGCCTGGGCGGCGGGATCATCCACGAAGGACGGGGTGAACCAGCGGCCGCCGGCGGTGTCGGCAACCGAAGCGATGCCCTCCGTGCGGACGAGGCGCGCGCGTTCGCGCCAGCCCTCGGGCTCCCCGAAGCGCGCCGAAGTGCAGATGAGCATGAGCGAGGTGACGCGGTCGGGGTGGTTGACCGCCAGCCACGTGCCGACGGCTCCGCCGAGCGAGATCCCGGCGTATGCGAAGCGGTCGATGCCGAGCCGGTCCGCGAGAGCGAGGACGAGGCCGGCGATGTCGCCGACCGTGGCGAAAGCGGGCAGCAGCCCGGCGGGGGAACGGCCGTGCCCTGGCAGGTCGTACCGGATCACCTGACGGCCACGAGCCAGGGCCGCCGCCTGCGGCTCCCACACCGACAGCGAGGTACCGAGGGACGGTCCGAGCACCAAGGGGGGCGCGCTGCCCGCTCCGTCGGTGCGATGGTGCAGGACGGTCATGTCGTGTCTTTCGGGCTGGTGGTCATCAGAACGGTGGCGCCCCGGTTGTCGAGAAGCCGTGAGCACGGCCGGAGCCCGCGTCCGACGTCGTCGAGACGCCGGCCCGGATCGGGCTCCGGCCGTTGGTGCCGAGCCGGCGTGGCCGGCCCACCTCACCGATGCGAGGCCCCGGCCGGCGGCGCCTGCCGCCGGCCGGAGTTGCCCGGGTGGGCCGGCGGCGAGGACCGAGGTGTCCGCGATCCCCGTACTCCAGCCGTTCCCCGTGCCGCGGAGGTTTAGATGAACGTGAACAGCCGGTCTGTTTCGAAGCGCGAGATCGGGCCCTTGTACGCCTTCTCGGGAACGGGGTACCCGAGAGCCAGCAGCACCGTCGTGGTGTGACCGGTTTCGCGGATCTTGAAGGCCTTGTCGACGCTGGTCGGGTCGAACCCTTCGAGCGGTGTGGCGTCGACGCCGAGTTCAACGGCCGCCATCATGGTCATGCCCATGACCATGTAGGTCTGTTTCTCCATCCAGTGGTTCAGATCCTTGTAGGCGTAGTTGCGCAGGTTCAGGAAGTCGCGGGTCATGAACTGCCACATCGCGTTCTTCTCCGGGTCGGGGAACCGACCGTCGGCGGTCTCTTTGGCGAACACGTCGTCGAGGTGGCTGTCCGGCACGTCCGCCCGGGTGGTGAGGATGATGGTGTGGGACGCGTTCAGGATCTTCGAGCTGTTGTCCTGGAACCGTTCGCCCAAGTTGTCCGCGAGCTGCTTCTTGGCTTCGGCCGACGCGAGGACGTAGAAGTGGTTGGGCTGGATGTTCGTCGAGGTCGGCGCGGACCGCAGAAACCGCAACAGTTGCTGAAGAGTTTCTTCCGGGATCGTTTTGCTGCCGTCGAAAGCCCTGGTGAGGTGCTGGTTCATCAGCTTGTCGAGATCCATGTCAATCTGCCTTCTTCTTGCGACCAGTAGGTGAACGGTGGTGGTTTGTGCGGTTAGTTCTTGGCTCGGGCGATCAGTTCGCCGATGCGGTCGAAGCTCATCCCCGTTGTCGCCGACGCGAGGTCACCCGCGAGGAGCGCGTTGGTCGCCTGCTCGAGCGCCGCCATCGCGTTGGCGTAGAGGAACGGACCCAGACTGATGCGCTTGACCCCGGCCTTCTGCAACTCGGCGACGGTCAGCACCTTGTCCGAGGGCGACACGAGGATGTTGACCGGCGTCGGCGCGACGGCGGTGACGATCGCGTCGAGTGCGTCGAGGTCGGGCGGGAACGGCGCGTAGAGCACATCCGCGCCGACCTCGGCGAAGGCCGTCAGCCGCCGGATGGTGTCGTCGAGATCGGGCCGCCCCTGGATGAAGTTGTCGGTGCGGCCGGTGATGACGATGCGCCCCTTGGCCGCCTCGACGGCGCTGCGAACGCGATTGACAGCGTCGTCGAAGTCGCGGATGGGTTGATCCGGATTCCCCGAGGTGTCCTCGATTCCGATCCCGGCCAAGCCGAATTCGACAGCGGCTTCGACGGTCCCCGCGACCTCTTCGGGCGTGTCGCCGTAACCGTCCTCGAAGTCCCCGTTGACGGGCAGCCCGGTGAGCCGGCCGAGCAGTCCCGCGTGCTCGAGGTGCTCGCCACGGGTGACTTCGTGACGTCCGTCGGGCCGGCCGAGCGTGGCGGCGAGCGCCGCCGACGATGTCGCGATCGCCTCGAAACCGGCGTCGGCCAGCATCAGCGCCGAGAGACCGTCCCAGGCGTTCGGCATGACGAGGCCACCGTCGCGGGTGTGCAGCGCCATGAATTTCTCGTGGAGTTCGGAGCCCGGCATATCGCACCTTTTCTGAATGGACATCGGGGGCCGTGACGGATTACCGGGCTGTCTGCGTTGCCCTGGCGGGGGTTCCGGCGATCAGCTGGGCGTACCGGCCGAGTTGACCGCGGGGATGTCGACGTCGGTCTGGTTGACGTTGTTGATGAAGTTGGTGAGCAGGGCTTGCACGGCGACCGTGACGATCGCCAAGATCTGCGGATCGGTGTAGCCGGCGTCTCGCACCTGCGCGAGGTCGGCGTCGCTGACCTGCCCGCGGCTCTCGATCACCTGCTGAGCGAAGCGAGCGGCGGCGGCGCGCTTGGGGTCGACCGCGCTCCCGGCACGGCTGAGCTCGATGTCGTCGCTCGACATCCCGCCGAATTCGGACGAGACGTAGGAGTGCATCGCCAGGCAGTAGCCGCAGCCGTTGGCTTCCGAGACGGCGAGCGCGATGCTGTGCCGGGTCCTCGCGTCCAGAACCCGGCTCAAGGTGCCCTGCAGCGTCGTGACAACCTCGAGCACAGTCGGATTCGAAGCGATCATCTGGAACATGTTCGGCACGAAGCCGAGCTGAGCTTCGACGTTGGCGAGGATCGGCTTCGCGCCGGCGGGGATGTCCTCCAGAGGGGGAACGTTCAGTCGTGTCACAGCGAATCAACCTCCGGGGTGGGAGTAGTCGTCGTCGAGCCCGAGCCGGGCTCCAAGGGGGCCAGAGTTCCGCCGCAGCCGTTGCCCGCGCCGGCCGCAGCCTGGCCGGTCGCGTCGGTTGCGCCGGGCCTGGTCGCCTGTCTCGGGGGGTGACTTCGTCGGCGCCGAGTTCCGGACCTGTTCGCCACTGGACACCGCTGATGGACTATACAGACCAACGTCTGCTACACAAACCCTCCCCGGGTGAGCCGAGTCGACCACGCTGGCCATAGGCGGCCCGGCGTCGCGCGCGACCACCAAGTCCGCAGCTCAGAGGCATAAGCCGACCGCGCCGCAGGCGATCCGACCTACCGGATTGCGCGAGTTTGAGGGGCACCTCTAGCTCGACCGTCGCAGCCACGATCGTTTGACAATTAATGGACGATATGGTCCAATCTTACGAGGAGGTGAACGTTCGCGAGGACCTCATCTCCCACCGACCGGCCTACCTGCTCGCAGCGGTGCCACAACTGAACCGGCCCAGTCTTCTTCCGGAGATCGAGGTCACCGCGGTTGCGACGCACCCGCAGCCAAGCTGCACGAGTGGACAACACGCCCGAGGGAGACACCGTGCCTGGAACCGGTGGCGTACGCCGCACGCCTCGCGGCCTCGAGACCCGTTCACGGATCGTTGATTCGGCAGCCGAGCTCTTCTACGTCAAGGGCGTGAACGCCACCACGCTCGATGACGTCCGGCTGGCCAGCGGCACCAGCAAGTCTCAGCTGTACAACCACTTCGAGGACAAGCTCGCACTGATCCACGCAGTGATCGAAGTGCAGTCGGAGATCGTCCTCGCCCGCGAGCAACAGCGCCTGCGCGGCGTGAAGACCCTCACCGGACTGCGCCGCTGGGGTCACGCCCTGGTCCAGGCGAACTCACAGCAGGACGGCTCCTACGGGTGCCCACTGGGCGTGATGTCGGTCGAGCTGTCCGACGGCGATGAGCAGTCCCGCCGAGCGCTCAACGCATCGTTCGAGGCCTGGCTCCGGATGCTCGTCGAAACGCTGACGCTGCTCCGCGTTCTCGGCGTGCTCGCCGAGGAAGCAGAGCCGCGCCGCTTCGGTATCGGGCTGCTGGCCGCGCTTCAGGGCGGTTACGTGCTGGCGCAGAACGCTCACAGCTCCGAGCCGATGGCCGTCGCGCTGGACATGGCCCTCGATCACATCGAATCCTTCGCTCGCGGCTGACTCATCGCCGGCTTGGTCGAGCAGACCGCACACCCCCGGAGAGGGGACGATGGACATGCCGCCGGACTGTTCCCTGCACTGGCAGCCCGGCTTTCCCGTTGACGCGAAGCTGACGCTCAAGAGCCTGCAGCGAGGCCGCCGCGATCCCACCCACCGGCAGGAAGCCGACGGGACCCTGTGGCGGACGGCGCTGACCTCGTCAGGGCCGGTCACCTACCGGATCCGGCAACAGCGCCTGGACGATCTGGCCGTCGACGCGTGGGGGCCAGGCGCCGGCGAACTCGTGGAGAACATCCGCACCGAACTCGGCGAACAGGACCGTCCCGAGGACTTCCGGCCGGCGCATCCGGTTCTGGAACGCGCTTGGAGCCGCCTGCCCGGCCTCCGCGTCCCGCGCACGGGACGGCTGTTCGAAGCCCTCGTCCCCGCGATCCTCGAGCAGCGGGTGGTCGGCCCGGACGCCCGAGCCGCCTGGGCTCGCCTCGTCGGCACGCACGGCGGCCCGGCGCCCGGTCCGGCGCCCGAGACGATGCGGGTCATGCCCACGCCCGAGGTGTGGGCGAAGATCCCGATCTGGGATTGGCGGCGGGCCGGGGTCGACCTGCAGCGTTCGAAGACCGTCATTTCCGCGGCGTGGCACGCGGCCAAGCTCGATCGCGCCGCCGCCGAGCCCGCGCGCGCCTACGCACTGATGTCCGCGATGTCCGGCGTCGGCGTGTGGACCGCCGCGCAGGTCGGGCACCGCGCGCTCGGCGACGCCGACGCGCTGCCGCTCGGAGACTTCCACCTGGGCCGGATGACCGGCCTCGCCCTGCTCGGCCGTCCACTGGCCGAGCAGGAGATCGAGGCGTTCTACCTGCCGTGGCGGCCGCACCGCTACCGGGTGGTCCGCATCCTCGAGCTCACCCCGCGCACGGCGCCGCGTCGCAGCCACCGCGCGCCCCGCGCCCAGCCGTTCCGCTGACGCGATGCCTTGCCTGCGGTTACGCGGTCGCGTCGCTGCGCGGATTGCGTGCGGCGAGGACGGTGAACAGGGTGGCGATGAAGGCGAGTCCGCCGTAGCCGAGGGCGATCTGCGGTAGCGAGAAGGAACCGGAAAGCTGGCCGGCGATGAGAGCGGGGATCGTGGCGCCGCAGTACGAGAGGATGTAGATCACGCTGAAGATCGGTGCCCGCTCGGCCAGCGCGCTGCCATACAGCAGGCCGCGGGTGGCGGAACTGATGGCGATGCCCTGGCTGGCGCCCGCGACGATGGTTGCGGTGATGAACAGCACCAGCGTGCCCGTGGCGATCGCTGTGATGATGCCGATCATGCCGGCCAGAAAACCGATCATGCCAAGGCGTTGGGCCGCTGCTGGGGTGAACCGCCCGCCGAGGGGAGCGCCGAGAACGCTGGGACCCATGTAGGCGGCGAACACGAGTCCGAGGACGAGCGGGCTGCGGGTGTGGAGTTGATCTTCGACCAGCGCGGGCACGAAGGCCTGGTAGAACGCCCCGGTCGCCCAGGTGGCCAGCAACACCGCTGCCGCGACGGGGAGCAGGTGCCGGTCCCGGGCCGGTACCCCGACCCGGGGGCGCAGTGATCGCCAAGCACCCGGCTTCGGGGTGACCGTTTCCGGGCTGACGACGATGAGGGCGATGGAAACGAGCAGCAGGCCGATCACGACCAGGTAGATGAGATCGCGTGGCCAGGGGCCGAACTGGACGAGGGCGCCGGAGGCGATCGCGCCGACGGCGAGGCCCAGCATGACCGTCTGGCTGGAGGCGACCGACGCCAGCCAGGCCGGCCTGGTGGGTGCGGCGTCGACGATGTAGGAGGTGAGGCTGCTGCTGGCCAGCCCGGCACCGAAGCCCATCAAGAGCCGACCGGCGATCAAGATGCCGATGTGGTGCACGTTCAGCAGCAGCACGCAGCCCAGGAGGAGCAGGCCGAGGCTGGCGATCGAAGTGGGCCGTCTCCCCAGGTGGTTGGACACCCGCCCCAGCACCAGCAGTGTGCTGAGGGTGGCGGCGGAGTAGGCGACGACGGTGATCGAGATGCCGGCGTTGGTGAACCCGTCCTCGGCCCGGTAGACGTTGAACAGCGGGATCGTCGAGCCCACCGCGGCGAATGACGCCACGAGAGCGACCACCGCGGACAGGAAGGCCAGTGAGAGCGTTCTGCCCCGCCGGGTCACGGTGGTCGCTGGTGACACGTTCTGCATCGAGCGATGCCCTTCTCTTGGTCTGATGTGCTGAACCACGCCGTCGTAGGCGGAACCGGCCGGCTCGACCGCGACCTCGCCGATATACGAGTGGGGATCGTCGACCTGGAGCGGGTCTCCGGTGGTGAAGACGCAGGTGACCAGCGCACCGGCCCGTTCGGCCGGGCTGGGATTCGCGGCGACAACGTGGAGTCGGGCTCGGACACAAGCGGTGGTCCACTGAGGCTTGTCGATCACTACTTGGACTATACAGTCCTGTGCGAAGCGGGCCGGGTGTGATGGAGGACGGAAGTCGCGCGAGGTCACGCAGACCGCAGCCACCGCACGAGCGACGTTCGGTGTGGATGCGCGTGGCGGGCAGGCGCGGTCGTGTTGTCGCCGGATGACCAGGAAAACACCCCGTCCACGATCAGTTTGCGAGCGGCCTCCCGCGAGTCACTGCAGCCGCACCCTTCGACTGATTGGACCATAGTGTCCATCAGAGTTACGATACAGTCGTGGAATGCCCGTAGGGTCAAGTGAGTCGCGATGGTTCGGCCCGCTCCACACCACGGCGGACGGCGGGTGCGCCGCATCGGGCAGCGGATCACCCGGAGAGGAGGGCAGTCCTTGCCGACACCGGGACAAGGCCGCTGTCCCGGCTGCTCACCGACGCTGTCAGCCCAGGAAACCACCACCACGACAACCCGGGCGAACAGTGGCAGCGCGGCGACGTCACCCGCAGCCTCGGCCGGCCGGGTCCACTCCGGTGTCCCGCTACCGGCGTTTCACACCTGAAAAGTACGGATGTAGTCGATGGCCATGTCGAGCGTGATGCGCATGGACCTGATGTCCTGCTCCGTCTGCGCCAGCAGATACCCGCCTTCGAGGGCCCCCATCAAGCCGATGGCAAGGCGCTCGGGATCGGCGTCACAGCGCAATTTGCCCTCGTCGCGCATCCGCCGCAGACCGTCCGCGATCAGGCCCAGCCAGGTTTCGAAGTGGCCGGCCAGTGCGGATCGCGCCCGCTCGTTCTGGTCGGAAAGCTCACACGCGAGCGAGCCGAGCTGGCAGCCGTACGCCCGGTTGTGCACGGTGTTCCGCTGGATGATCGCATCGCGCCAGCGCTCGAGCCCGCGGATCGAATTCAGCCGGCGCAGCTGCTCCTCCTGCGCGGTCAGCAGGTCCTCGGCCTGGTATTCGATGACGTCCTGGACCAGCGCGTCCTTGTCGGCATAGTGCCGGTAGAGCTGTGACTTGCTGGTACCGCTGGCCGCACGGACATCGTCGAGCGTAGTAGCGGCCACCCCTTTGATCGTCATCAGGTCCACCGCAGCCCGCACAATCCGGGCCCGAGTCGCTTCGCCACGCGCCGTCAGCCGGACAGGCTTCACTGTGCTCTCCGGTTCCACCACCGCGACAGATTATCGTACCTGCGCAGGCCGGAGCGCCGGCAATGGGACTCGACAGTCCGAGCGCAGGTCAAGCCTCTTTCTCATCTCTCCCATGGTGACGTAGCTGAAGACGGACTTTTCGGTCCACTCATGGATCCGCGACGCGGGTTGCCGGCCTCCTGGGCACGGTAGGCGTAGAGCCAGGACCGCGCTCCGTACACGGTCAGCTCGACGCCGCTGCCGTCTTGGTGCGGCTTCCCGAATCGCTCCCGCAGCTGCGGGTCGCAGTTGTGCGCGAACCGGCTCAGCCCGTCGGCCACGTCGTCGAGCTTGGTGTCTTCCAGGTCGGCCCACTCGCATCGGACCAGCCCCGGCGCCGCCGCGACAGCATCGGCGAAATTGACCAGGCCGGCCGGCGACGCCTCGACGCCTTGCGGTCCCTGGTGGTATCGGCTGCACGCGGCATCGATCGCCCGCACGGCGGCCACGGATTCAGCGGACCATTCGAGGTCGTCGGTGCCGGGCACTCGGAACAGGTTGTCGACCAGCTGCTGGGCCAGCGGCACCAGGGAAGCCACGAACGCGTCGCCTTGCTCGCGGGTCAGGTACACCCACGCCGGGGTCGGCGGGGCCGCGGTAGCCGGGAAATCGACGCGCGTCCAGGTGTCGATGAAGAACATCAGCAACTCCGGGATCGGCTCCGTGGCCGCGGCCACGGAGCTTTTCGGACTCTCGCCGGGGTACTGCGACGTCCAGACCGCACGGTCCTCACCTTTGCCCCGGATCGGCACGTGCATGCGCCAGTCGGCGCAGAAGAAGGACAGCTCCCCGGTCCGGACGTTGAGAAGAACCCGCTGGTAGTGCCCGACCCACAGGTCAGCCTGCGTGGGCAGGGGAGGCAGCACCGCACCCTCGGGAACCGGCAGGTGCACAACCCCGACCGCGTTGGTGTTGCGGGACACGGCAGGCCCAGGGGTGACGGGCATCGTGGACTTCCTCCCCCTCAACGGCTTGGGCGAGTGCCCTTGTCGTCCAACCGAACGTCCGACTTGAGCCGGCCGCCGCCGTCGCACGGCGGCTGGAGCTGGTGCACGGCACAGCGACCGCGCGCAAGCCGAGTTCGTGCGCGGGCTGCACACCGTGCCCCCGAATCCCGCGGCTGCGCGGCGATGTCGCGTGAGCCAGACCCTCACGGGGGTCAGGTGCCCGGAGCGATCGCGCACGCCGAGACACAAACCCAGGTGCCCTTTCGCTTCTGGTACGCGTCCGTGTACAGAGCTTCTTGCTCCGAGCCATCGGCGAGCACGGTGTACGTGCTGCGACCGTGGATCAGGGCGACATCGCTGAGGACGCGGATCTTGACGTCGTGCACGGCGAGATCCTTGAAGGGCCGCGGCTTGGCGATGTATTCGAGGAACTCCTCGCGATTGCGGGTGACACCCGGCGTCTGCACGACGAAATCTTCGGCGAGCAACTCTCTGAAGCGCACGGCATCGCTGGCCTGGTCGGCGTCGACGTAGTCGAGGTTGAGCTGTTCGAGGATCGCGAAATCCTCGCTCGGCTGCTCGGTGTCGCTCATCTTCTTGCTCCTTCACCACGCGGTTCAGTGGTCGTCGGTGTGCGCCGCGACCGGCGCCACCGTGCAAGGCGCTAGCGTCCGCCTGACGTGCCGTCTTACCGTCCCGCTCGCTATCGCGTTCGTGCCTGGAGCGCGGCGGGGATGTTGTGGTTGATCCGGAACGTGTTGGTCGGGTCGTAGGCCTTCTTGATCTCGACCAGGCGGGCGTAGCGCTCGGCGCCGAACGCCTTCTCCACCGCGGCCGGGCTGGTGGCTTCGTCCGGGGACAGGAAGTTGATCATCCGGCGCTCGTCCGACCAGGGCTCCAGCGCGTCGATCACCGCGGCGAGGCTGCTGCGCATGAGTTCGGCTTGATCGGGTCCGCCGACACCGAACCCGAACACGACGAACGGCACACCCCGCGTGGAGACGGCGTTGGCCACGGCCGGCTCCCGATCGAAGGCACCCGCGAGGTACCGGATCTCGACGTTGGCCAGCGGCGAGCCGGACTCAGGACCGAGTACCGCCACGAAGGCGTCGGCGGCCCCGGCGGGGAACTCCCGCAGGGAGGTCGTCCTGTCCCAGTACGGCATCGGGTCCTCGGGGTCGTTGTGAATACGCCGGGAAGCCGGGTAAGGCAGATCTGCCATCGCGTCGAGGACCGCCGGCGCGACGGCGCGCATCGGGGCGAGCAGGCGGTTGGCCTCCTGTTCGGACCCGAGGTGCGCGTAACGGAGGTGGACCACGTTCGCTCCCCTCAGGGGCGCCGGCAGTTCGGGCAGCGGGGGCAATCGCTGCACGGCGATCGAGGAGGTCGCCGCTTCCGGCAAACCGGTGACCCACGCCCGCCAAACGTGCAGGACCTCGGCCAGGTGCGCGCCCGCGAAGTACAGCGAGCCACCGTAGAAACGGCTGGCGGGGAAGAGTTCGAACTCCAGCGCGGTGACCACCCCGAAATTGCCCTTGCACCCGCGCAAGGCCCAGAACAGGTCGGGTTCGCTGTCGGCGGTCACCGTACGCAGCGCCCCGTCGGCCGTCACCACGTCGAGGGAGTGGACGTGATCGGCCGCGTAGCCCAGGCTCCGGCCGAGGATGGGGCTTTGCCCTCCGCCCAGCGTGTATCCGGCCACTCCGACGTCCGGCGCCGAACCGCTCAGCGGCGCCAGGCCGTGCCGGGCCGCCTCGTCGATGACCTCTTGCCAGATCACGCCGGCTTCCACCCGGGCCCTTCGGCGCGGTACGTCAATCGAGATGGCCTTCAGCTGTCGCGTGGTGACGAGCACGGCGCCGCGAGCAGAGGAGACCATCTGGTGACCGGAGTTCTTCACCGCGACGGGCAATCCGTGCGACGCGGCGAACCGCACCGCCGCCCGGACATCTTCCGCGCGTGCGGCACTGACGACAACCTCGGGTTCCAGGGTTGCCAGCAGGTTGTACTGCCGGCATTCGTCCGCGTAACCAGGCTGTCCCGGGACGAGG
Source organism: Amycolatopsis sp. NPDC051903 (assembly GCF_044452505.1). NCBI lineage: Bacteria > Bacillati > Actinomycetota > Actinomycetes > Pseudonocardiales > Pseudonocardiaceae > Amycolatopsis > Amycolatopsis sp. NPDC051903. Next base: position 79,596 of record NZ_JBITBT010000030.1, read on the forward strand.
ACCGTGCCGATGACCTCGCGACGAAGGGCAGCCAGATCTTGAGGCTGCACGGGCGAAAAGGCAGAATTCACAGGATTTTCGTACATGGTTCTTTCGATTCACTCACCTATCAGAAGGTAGTAGAACGCCGGAAATGAAAGTGTCCGCGACTGCCGCGGCACAATAAATCGGACAGGCGGGCGGAAGTCAATGCCTGATGCACGTTCGGCCACCGGGCGCGATCCGAAAATCGGGCCCGAGGATGCGAGCCGACGGCAGCAGAAAGATCCGAGCTTCCCGTGCGGCTAACCAAGAGGGATCTCGTTCGTCAGCCGACCACCGGCGCCCCGGCGATGAGTCGCCACACGGAAAAGGGAGACAATTGTGACCGACACCCGGCAACCCCTCACCGACGTCGGCCTGGACCAGGTCACCGAGCTGGCCGCGCAGCTGCGGGTCGACTCGATCCGATCCAGCACCAGCGCCGGTTCCGGCCATCCCACTTCCAGCATGTCGGCGGCGGACCTGCTCGCGGTGCTCGTGACGCGGCACCTGCGCTACGACTGGGATCAACCGCGGGCCGACACCAACGACCACCTGATTTTCTCGAAGGGCCACGCCTCCCCGCTGCTGTACGCGGTCTACAAGGCGGTCGGCGTCATCTCCGACGACGAACTGGTGTCCGGCTATCGGCGCTTCGGTTCTCGGCTGCAGGGCCACCCCACGCCGGTACTGCCGTGGGTGGACGTCGCCACCGGCTCACTCGGGCAGGGACTGCCCGACGGCGTCGGCGTGGCGCTGGCCGGCAAGTACCTGGATGAGCTGCCCTATCGCGTGTGGGTGTTGTGCGGCGACAGCGAGCTGGCCGAAGGGTCGGTCTGGGAGGCGCTGGACAAGGCGAGCCACTACCGGCTCGGCAACCTCGTGGCGGTGATCGACGTCAACCGGCTCGGCCAGCGCGGGCCCACGGAACTCGAGTGGGATCTCGACGCCTACGCCCGCCGCGCCGAGGCGTTCGGCGCGGCGGTGATCACAGTGGACGGTCACGACGTGCAGGCGATCGACCGCGCGTTCCGCGCCGCCGGGGCCGGCGGCGACCAGCCGACGGTGATCCTCGCCAAGACCATCAAGGGCAAAGGCTTTTCCGAAATCGAGGACCACGAGGGCTGGCACGGCAAGGCCCTGCCACCGGACCTGGCCGAACGCGCGCTCGCCGAACTGGGCGGCGAGCGAGATCTGCTGGTCCGTGGGCCGGTGCCCGCCTCCGGCAGCTCCCCCGCGATGCGGCCGGTGAGCGCGCAGAAGCCGACCTACCAGCTGGGCGAGAAGGTGGCCACCCGCAAGGCGTACGGCGAGGCACTCAAGTGGCTGGGCGCCACCCGCCCGCGGGTCGTCGCCATGGACGGCGAGGTCAGCAACTCCACGCACGCCGCCGAGTTCGCGCACGCCTACCCGGACCGCTACTTCGAGATGTACATCGCCGAGCAGCAGCTCGTCGCCTCGGCGGTCGGGCTGAGCGTGCGTCACTACGTGCCGTTCGCGTCCACGTTCGCCGCGTTCTTCACCAGGGCGTACGACTTCATCCGGATGGCGGCGATCTCCGCGGCGAACATCCGGCTGGTCGGCTCGCACGCCGGCGTCGAGATCGGTGCGGACGGCCCCTCGCAGATGGCGCTCGAGGACCTCGCGATGATGCGCGCCGTGCAGGGCTCGACGGTGCTGTATCCCTGCGACGGGCCCAGCACCGTGGCGCTGATCGAGGAGATGGCCGGCCGGTCCGGTGTCTCCTACCTGCGCACCACGCGCGGTGGTTACCCGACGCTGTACTCCGAGGACGACGAGTTCCCGATCGGCGGCGCCAAGGTACTGCGCTCCGATGAGGACGACGCCGTGACGCTGATCGGCGCCGGCGTGACGCTGCACGAATGCCTGGCCGCCGCCGACGAGCTGGCGCGCGCGGGCATCGCCGCGCGCGTGATCGACCTCTATTCGATCAAGCCAGTGGACACCGAGACCCTGCTTGCCGCGGCCGACGCCACCCAAGGACGGATCGTGGTCTCCGAGGATCACCACCCCGAGGGCGGTCTCGGATCCGCCGTGGCCGACGCGCTGCTGGCGGCCGGACTCTCACCGCTGCGGATGAAGCACCTGGCCGTGCGGGAACTGCCCGGCTCGGGCACAGCCCCCGAATTGCTCGACGCGGCCGGGATCTCGGCGTCGCACATCGCCGCCGCGGCACGCGCTCTGCTGGCCTGAGCACCGGCCGGGAAGATGATGTCGCACTCACCCGGTGGAACCGCTTCAGCACCGTCTCGGGACCATCCGCACACTCTGGCTCAGTTGGCGCGCCGCACCGGAATCTCGGAAGGCCGCGCCCGCGCGCTCTACGACACCGACCCGTCCGGGCTGCCCCACCCGGATCGGGTCGACGCCGAGGGCAAGCCGTTGTGGTTGGGCGCGACCATCGACGCCTGGTCCGCGCGCACCGGCAGCACCGTCCCCGACGATTCGCTGTGGGTGATCGCCGCGCCGGCCGCGACCGAGCCCGCCGTCGAGCTGATGCGCCGCGTCGTCACCGTCAACACTCCCGGGCGGGACCGGCGCACGATGTTCGCGATCGTGTGGGACACCGACCACGGTCACGTGATCTACCTGCAACCCCTCGGCGACACGGACGAACACCACAAGGACTGGCTGGCCGTGGGTGCCGCCGAGCTGATCGAGCCGCGCTGGTGGTCCACCGCCGCGGTGATCATGCCGGTGGAAGAAACCCTGGCCCTGACCACCGAGTTCTCACCGACGGCGTACGTCTACCGGATCACGTCTCGGACCGGCCCGATCGACGAGCCCCCGTCCGTGCTCCGCCTCTGCCCGAACCCGCCGCCGGGCGCCGCCGTCGAGTGGCAGACCCACCTCGACCTGGCCGACGTAGCCAAGGTGATCGGCCGGCCGATCCCGTTCTGGATCGACGGCACCCAGACCGTCGAGAACGCCGGGCGCAGTCTCGCCCACGCCGACACGTTCACCGTCCCCGACACCGTCACCGGATGGCCCGCCACGCAGGCCCGTCTCGAGCGCGCGATCACCGCCAAGGTCGCCGAACAGCACCCGGCCGCTTTCGCCGCGCTGGCCGTCGACGCGGCCGAGCGCCTGCGCGCCGTGCGCACCGCCCACGAGAACACTCCGAGCGCCGGGGCGGGCTGGTACCTCGTAGCCCGCCCCGCCCAGCCGGCTCCATCGGTCAAGCTCGAGCAGGTGCTGGCCAAGGCCACCCCGGTCACCGATCCGGACATCGTCGCCGGCGAGCTGACCGAGCTGCGCACGCTCGAAGGCGACCTCGACGTCGAGGACCCGCTCGGCGAGGTCTACGAGGAAGCCACCCAGTTCCTGGCCCGCCGGCTGCGCCTCGCGGAGAGAGGGAACCCGGGGAAGTACACCGAGGTGGCCGAGAGCGGCGCGGCGATCTACAGCGCACCGTGGGACGGGCCGGTCGTCGACGCCTGGCGCGCCAACCTGACGTCCGTCGACCTCGACCACGCTCGCCGGCTGCGCGGGGTGCGGCGCCTGCTCGCTGACGGCTTCGACGAGGTCGCACTGGAGGCCTACCGCGACGTCGACGGCCGCTACCTCGTCACCGTCCGGCTCACCGACGGCGAAATCTGGTTCCGGGCCGAGTGGCCCACCGCGCTCGACGTCGTCGACGGCTGGACCGACGAGACGATCCTCGCCGGTGACGAACCCGGCTCCTCGACCGTGCTGCTCGCCCTCACCCCCACGCTCCAGGGCCCGCTGCGCACCGACCCGGTCCCGATGCAGCCTCGCAACGGGACCGAAGGCTTCAGCTACGGCGGCGGTTGTGGCTACGGGTACGGCGGCCCCGCCGGCACCTACCTCGCTCTGCTGCGCTGCGCACTCGGCATCACTGCGGATGAAGCCGGCCGGATCGCCCGCGCAAACCACGCTGCGCGCCGCTCGGACGTCGGATCGGCAAGCCGGCTGTGGGAGGCGATCTCCACTACGCAGGGCCCGCTGCGCCTGTCCTGGCCCTGGGTGAAACTGCGTGCGCGCGACGATCGTGAAGCTGCAGCCACCGCGTAGGGGCCAAGTTCGGTGCCTGCGCTTTTACGCTTCGGCCACGCTAATCGATGCGCGTCATTTCACCCAGCGGCGCGAGAAGGGAGCTCCCACAGGTAGCCCCACAGGTACGACGTCGCATACGACCGGTAGGGCCGCCACAGCTCGCTTCGCTGCTCGGCAACCTTCGGGGTGATCCTCGTGTCCAGTCGCTCGAGCGCTGTGAGCGCCGCGCGCACGGCGAGGTCGCCGGCCGGGAAGATGTCCGGTCGGTGCAGGTACCGCATCATGAACATCTGCGCCGACGACGGGCCGATACCCGGCACCGCCACGAGCGCGGTGTGGATTTCGGCGTCCGACATGACCGCGAGCGTGTCCGGGTCCAGCAGGCCGTCATCGGCGAGTTCGGCTACTCCACGGATTGTCCTGGCTTTCGGGTTCGACAAACCGGAGCCGTGGATGGTCCGTTCGTCGGCCGCGATGACGCGCTCGGCGGTGATGGAGCCGCCCAGTTGCGCGACGAGCCGGTGGTAGATCGCGGTGGCCGCCGCTCTGCTGAGCTGCCGCGAGACGACGGTGAAGGTCAACCATTCGAGCGGACCGTGGACCTCGACGGGGAGGTGCGTCTCGTAGGCATCGATCGGACCCGTCGACTGCACCCACCGGGCGAGTGAGTCGTCGAGCGAGCCCAAGTACTTGGACGCGGCGCGCTGTTCCTTGGTGGCGCGCTTACCCGTGCGAGTCATGGTCACCGCACCAGCGTGGCAAACGTGGCCCAGATAGTCCAGACGGAGACAGTGGCGACACAGGGCGTCCGCAAGGTCGACATACACAACGGGCGTTAAATCCGAGCCTGTTGGCCGCCTCAGTGGACTAGATAGTTCGTTTTGCCGTCTGACCGAACTAATCGCACGCGGTCGGCGAACGCACGGTGCGGAAGATCCGAAGACTCGCGCACTTGCCCGTGCGCGAGTCCTTTTCGGGATGCCAACGGCTCAAGGCAGCGGTGTTCGGTCATGAGAGCCCGGTTCAGCCGGCACCGCGGGTTCACCGCCGTCGACGAAAGCGTCGCGAGGGTGCTGCACTGACGCCAGCGACAGGATGTCCCGGCCGAACAACCCGGCGGTCAGCCAGATCACGAGCACGCGGACCTTGCGTTCCCAGCTGGGCACGGCCAGCACGTGGTAGCCGCGGTGCATCAGCCAAGCGAGCGGCCCTTTGATCACGAGCCGCCGGTACTGGAAGATGCCGTGGCCGATGCCGAGCTCGGCGATCGAACCCAAGCTGTGGTGCCGGTAGTTCTTCGGCTTTCTGCCGTGCAGGGTCGCGACGATGTTGCGGGCGAGCAGCTTGCCCTGGCGGACGGCGTGCTGGGCGTTGGGCACCGTGCGGGTGCCGGGGACCGGCGAGGTGAGGTCCTCGATCGCGGCGTCGTCCCCGGCAGCCCACGCGTCGGGCACCGGTTCGGCATCGGTGCCGACGCGCAGGTCGGGCCGGGCGACGAGGAACCCACGCTCGTCCACCGGGAGGTCGGTGTGCTTGTCCACAACCGGGTTCGCCGCGTTGCCCGCCGTCCACACGATGAGCTCCGCATCGAACTCCTCGCCCGTGGAAAGCACTACGTGCCCACCGGTCATCGACTTGACCTGCGTGTCCAGGTGCACCTGTCCGCCGCGCCGCTGAAGGAAACGCACGACCCAGCGGCCGGGCGCCTCGGTGACCTCAGGCAGGATCCGGCCTGACGCCTCGATGAGGTGGAACCGGAGCTCTTCGCGACGCAGTTCGGGATAGCGCTTCAGCAACGCGGTCGCCAGCGACAGCAGCTCGGCGAAGCCCTCGACACCGGAGAACCCACCGCCGACGAAAGCGACGGTGAGCAGCTTCTGCCGTTGTGGGCCCGGCGGCAGCATGGCCGCCCGGTCGAACGACGTCAGCAGCCGGTCGCGGATCGCGACCGCCTCCTCCACGTGCTTGAGACCGATCGCCTGCTCGGCGATACCGGGCACCGGGAACTTGCGGGTGACCGCACCGGCGGTGACGACGACGAGGTCGTAGCCCAGTTCGAACGCGTCACCGCCGGCGGGCCGGACCGTGACCGAACGGCGTTCGTGGTCGATCGCGCTGACCATCCCGGTGATGATGCGCGTGCGGTGAAGGTGGCGGCGCAGCGACACCGCGGCGTGCCGGGCCTCGATCGACCCGGCCACCACCTCGGGCAAGAACGGCTGGTAGGTCATGTACGGCCGCGGATCCACCACCGTCACTTCGGCCTCGCCCCGACGCAGCTTCTTTTCGAGTTTCCACGCTGTGTAAAACCCTGCGTAGCCGCCGCCGACGATCAAGATCTTCCGCATGATGCCCTCTGTTTCTCGGGTGCCGTGACCGGGGAGGTGAAGCCGGACGGCGTCGTCGACGACAGCTTCCATCGGCGCACACTCGCGTTGCCGATACTCTGCGCCGCGCCGGCACCAGGTTCTTACGCTGGGTCTCGGATCCGCCCCGGTCAAAGGTTGTGCCCGCCCGAGCCGCCCTAGCCGATCGGCGTCCGCGCGAAACAGAGACGCGAGCTCAGCAGTGATCATCCGCGAACGCCGGCGAAGTTCAGGTCCGTGCGGTCGCCGGCCCGTTCCGGCTGGTGTCCAGCAATTCCAGCCACGCGCGGATGAACTTCTCGAACCCCTCATCTTCAAAGGCCCGGTACACGTCGGCTGGGTCGACACCCACCGCTTCGGACACGTGCTGGTCGGTGACCTCACCGACACCGCTGATCGCGACCGCGCCTGAGAACATGTCGGTCATCGGTGTGCTCCCTTGGGTACGAGAGTGGATGCCCGCTGGTTCCAGGGATCAGCGACTGCGGCTGCCGAGGCCGCTCGCGGCGGTCAGCCGACTTTCAGCAGTTCGATGGTGACGTCCAGCGGGCGGGACAGCGGTGCCAGGTGTGCGGCGTCGATGCGGGTGACCGTGTCGGCAGCGGTCGACATGCGTTCCTGGTCGGCCACGAAGATCGTCTGGTCGCGTTCGCACATCACGTAGGTCGTCGGGTGTGTGCGCGGCGGTGCGGAGCTGGGGCAGGCGAAACTCGCGATCGACTGGCTGCGCCGGTTCCGGTGGAACTCGGCGAAGCCGTCCTCGAGATCGGCGCCCAGGACCGCCTGGGCGATCGCCAGGTCGTCGGTGATCCGCAGTGCACCGTCGTCGGCCACCAGCCATTCCCGCGGGTGCGGCGATTGGAGGTCGAGCAGGGTCTCGCCCACTTTCGGCCAGAACGCGGTGAGGTAGACGCTGTGCCGGATCCGCGGGTGGTCGGCGACCTCGGTGATCACCATGCCACCGTAGGAGTGCCCGACCAGCACCACGTCCTCGGTGGCGGAGTCCAGAATGGACCGGAGGTGGCCCGCGTCGGCGTAGAGGTCACCCAGCGCGCCGGGTTCATCGCCGACGCTGGGCAGCCGGTCGACCACAGCGGCGTCGTGGCCGGCGAGGCGCAGCTCGGCCGCGACGTGCCGCCACACCGAGCCGTCGCACCAAGCCGCGGGCACGAGCAGGTAATTCGCCACCGGATTCTCCTTTGAATCGCTACCAGGCCGCGGTGCTCTGTCAGAGCGTGGCGGCGCCGCGACCCCTTCTCCCCTGCTTCGGCCTCTGCTCAAGGTCCGTACGGACCATCAATGGGCGCGCTCCCGCGGCGCGCGATCAGGCACCACCGCCCGACCCGGGAACCGAGCGTCGACCAGCTCCTTGTACTCCGGATGATCAGCGATGTAATCCGCCACAAACGTGCAGTAATTCGTGAGCTTCAGCTCCCGCGCCCGCAGATCATCCAACGCGTGCTTCACAAGCCGCGTCGCCACGCCACGCCCACGGAACTCAGGGTCGACAATGGTATGGCTGAGTGTCACCCGCCGACCACCACCCGGCACGTGGTACACGATCTTCCCGACAACCTGCCCGTCGATCACAGCATCGTAGGACCCACCGTCACCGTTGCGCTGCACATCCATCTCGGAATCCACTTCATCCCTCCTGATACTTCTGGACCAACGTCGTCTTCGTTTCCGGTCACATATTCGTGCCGGCTGTCACTTCGTTTCCGTCCGTTCCGCGGCCCGCTCCAGTGCGGCGGTTTCTTCCGGCGGGTCCGGCGTCCAGATCGAGCCCGGCACGGCCCGTCCGGCGGCGCCGAGCTTGTTCATCTTCTTCGGCACGGGCGCGCCCTGGTATTCCAGCGGGATCGCGTGGCCGTGGCTGTCGACACCGCCCAGCGGCTGGTGGACCTCGATGAACTCACCGTGCGGCAGGCGCTTGATGATGCCCGTCTCGACACCGTGCTCCAGCACCTCGCGATCGGCCCGCTGCAGGCCCAGGCAGATCCGGTACGTCACGTAGTAAGCGATCGGCGGCACGATCAGCACACCGATACGGCCGGCCCACGTGGTGGCGTTCAGGGAAATGTTGAACTGGTCGGCGATGATGTCGTTGAAGCCCGCCAGCTCGATGACGAGGAAGAATCCGATGGCCATCATGCCCAGCGACGTGCGGACCGGTGCGTCGCGCGGCCGTTGCAGCAGGTTGTGGTGCTGTCCCGTGTCCTTCGACAGCTTCAGCTCGATCCACGGGTAGAGGATCAGCGTGCCGAACAGCAGTGACATGCCGATCGCTCCGGAGAAGAACACCGCCGGGATCGTGTAGTCGCCGAGGTAGACCTCCCACGCGGGCCAGATGCGCAGCAAGCCGTCGGCCCAGGCCATGTACCAGTCCGGTTGGGAGCCGGCCGACACCATGGACGGGTTGTACGGGCCGAAGTTCCACACGGGGTTGATCTGGAACAACCCGGCCATGAGCGCGGTCACGCCGGTGACGAGCACGGCGAGCGACCCGCCGTGGAGCGCGAACTCGGGCACGATCCGGATGCCGACGACGTTGTCTTCTTTCGCTCGCACGCCCGGGAACTGGGTGTGCTTCTGAAACCACACCAGCACCAGGTGCACGCCGATCAGGGCGAAGAGGATCCCCGGCAGCAGGAGGATGTGCAGCGTGTACAGCCGCGGGATGATCTGGTCACCCGGGAACTCGCCGCCGAACAGCGCCCAGTGGAGCCAGGTGCCGATGACCGGCACGGAGAGCACGATGCCCGACAGGGTCGCGCGGATCCCGGTGCCCGACAGCAGGTCGTCCGGCAGTGAGTAGCCGAAGAAGCCCTCGAACATGCTGATCAACAGCAGGACCACACCGATCACCCAGTTCGCCTCACGCGGCCGGCGGAACGCGCCGGTGAAGAAGATCCGGAAGGTGTGCAGGAGGGTCGCGGCGATGAAGATCAGCGCTCCCCAGTGGTGCAGCTGGCGCACGAACAGGCCACCACGCACGTCGAACGAGATGTCCAGCGTCGTCTGGAACGCTCGCGACATCTCGACGCCCTGCAGGTTCGTGAAGCTGCCGTGGTAGGTGACTTCCTGCATCGACGGGTCGAAGAACAACGTCAGGTACACACCCGATGCGATCACGACGAGGAAGCTGTACAGCGAGACCTCACCGATCAGGTACGACCAATGGGTGGGGAACACCTTGTTCATCTGGTGCCGCAGGCCCTTGGCGAGCTTGTAACGCTGATCCGCGTTGTCCGCGGCCCGCCCGAGGCGCTGCTGGAGCGCGTTCGCGCCCTTTGTCGGCGTGCTCAGTGAGCTCATACCGAGTTGGTGGCACGTGACCACCCCGGTCTTACCCCTCGACCGCCTCGGACATCCCGATTTCGATGTGAACTACATGGTCCAGTTATAGTCCCTCGACGTCGGGCCCACACCGACTGGCACGGGAGGCAATGTGACCACTGGGACGGCGAGGGTTCCCGATCCCGTCCGGCGGCCGCTTCTGTCGCTCGCCACGCTCACGCCGGACGAGTTGGCGGCCGTTGTGACCGCCGCCCACCACTACGGCACCGATCCCGACCGGTGGACGGACCGGCTGGCCGGAGCGCGGGTGGCGTTCATCTTCACCGCGCCGGCCCCGAGCGCCCGCTCGTCGTTCTGGAGCGCCGCGACCCGGCTCGGGTGCCACACCATGCACTTCGGCGCGTCCGGTCTGCAGGCCGCCGCGCGGGAGACGTGGGTGGACACCGGGATGCGGCTGGCTCCCTACGTCGACGCCGCCGTGGTGCGGACGAACGGCCCGCAGACCGAACTCGAAGCCCTCGCGAGCGAACTGCCCGCGACCATCAACGCGGCGACCCACCGGGAACATCCGACCAAGGCGATCGCGGACGCCTGCGCGCTGCTGGATCACTTCGGGCGGACGACGGCGCTGCGCCTCGCCTACCTCGGCGAGGCCGGCAACACCGCCCGCTCGCTGGCTCACCTGGTGACCGGCACGCCGGAGATGCGCCTCGACGTCTACTGCCCCAAGGGGTACGGCTTCCCCCCGGAGGAGCTGGAGGCGCTGAACGGGCGCCGCACCGACGGCGACCCGATCCGGCAGTTCGATGAATTGCCCCGGCGGCCCGATCCGGTGGACGCGGTCTACGCGGCCCGGTGGCAGTCGAGGGGGTTGCCCCACGACGACCCCGGCCGGGAGGAACACTTCGCCCCGTTCCACGTCAACCGGGAAACGATGGCGAGCTTCTCCGGCGACACCGCCGCGGTGTTGCTCCACGACTTGCCCGCCGTGCCCGGTGGGCAAGTCGAGTCCGACGTGCTCCGCGGACCGTTGTCCCTTGCCGACCGGCAGGCCTACCACGAGGCGTCGGCTGCGGCTGCCGCCTTGCAGTGGGTGCTCCCCGCACCGGCGCCGGTCGGCTGAGCACCGTTCGCGGAGCCGGCGGAAATGCCGGGTTGAGCCTCGCCAACTTGGACTATAAAGTCCACATTGTGATGCTCTTGCGTAGCGGTGTTTGAGCACGAAGCCGTCGTCGGCCGGCCACGCGCCGAGGCGGCCAGGATGACCGAAGGGGGACCTGCCGAAGAGCGGTTCGAGGACGAAGAGTGGCTGCGACTGCTGAGAAGTGACGGAGCCGCCGGCGAAGCCGCCCGGCGGATGCTGTTCGAATTGCTGCTGCGCTTCGGGCGTGTGCAACTGGGTCATCGCCGGGGAACCGGTGGACTCGTCGGCGTCGAGTTGGTCGACGTGGTCGACCAGGCCGTCGCGGACGCGTTTCTGTTCGTCCTCAACGGTCTCGGGTCGTTCAGAGGTGAAGCCAGATTCACGACCTGGGCTTACACGATCGTCCGGCGCACCGTGTCACGCAGCGTGGAACGCCATCCCTGGAACCGCGGATTCATCGAACTGGTCGGTGAGGTTCCGGAAACCGCGCAGCCTGACACGGACACCTTCCCGGGTGTGACGGACGCGGTCCGGCGGGTGGTCGAGACCGGCTTGACTTCTCGTCAACGGCGCGCGTTCATCGGGACGGTGGTGGAAGGGCGCACTGTCGAGGAGCTGGCCGAAGAGCTCGGCTCGAACCGGAACGCGGTCTACAAGCTCCTCTTCGACACCCGGTCCAAGATCCGGGCCGCGCTGGATGAGTGACCCAAGGGCCAGTGCGCCTCAGCTTGAGCGCCCTGGCCGGCTCAGGCTATTCGGCGACGATGTGAACGGCCGCCTCCTCCGCGGACGCGGCGGCGCCGTCCACTCCGGCGTCCGACGCGAACAGATAGGGGTAGACCGGGTCTGCCTCGTCGTCTTCGATCAGCCGTCCGGCGCGCACAACGCCGACCTGGTCGTCGTAGAGCTCGCCGTCCGTGTCCGATGCGTCGCCCAGGCCGTCGCCCTCGGGATCGCCGGTGACATCGGGGAGTTCGCGCGCGAGGCGGTGCCCCAGGTCCTCGTGCCCGGCGGCCTCGCGGGCCGTGGTACCCCAATCGAACACGGCGATCGGTCGTTCGACCGGGGAGTAGCCCTCGTCGAGGACGTCCTCGACGTTCCGTTCGTCGAGGCTCTCGTCGGGTTCCAAGACACCGGAGTCGATGTCCACGCCGCCGTCGTACTCGTCAGCGTCGTCGCTCACGTCCAACCTCCTTGGGTAGTCGACGATGTGCGGCGGGGCAGCGCGGATTCTTACGGCTCTCGCGCAGAGCCGTAAGCTGCCCGCCACCCCGCACAGGAGAGGACTATAGCGTCCATCATTGTGCGTAGGAGCGGACCTGGCCCAGCGCCATGTCGAGCGTCGCGCGCAACCGCTCGGCGTCCTGGGTGGTGTGCGCCAGCAGGTAACCTCCTTGCAGGGCAGCGATGAGGCCGGTGGCGAGAACCTCGGGGTCCGCGGAGCGGTCGAGGTCACCGGCGGCCTGGAGCCGGGACAAAGCCGAGGCCAGCAACCCTTTCCACTGGGAGAACGCCGCGGTGAGGGCGTGGCGGCCACGGTCGTGCCGATGGGCGAGGTAGATCAGCGAGCCGAGCGGGCAGTTGCTCTCCGGGGTGTACGGCTCGAGCAGCCGTGACCGCCAGTGTTCCAGATCGGCGAGGCGCTGGACCGCGTCCAAGCTGGGGTACTGCGCGCGCAACACGACGTCGAGTTGAGTCTCCACGATCGCCTCCACGATCGCGTCCGGGTCCGGGAACAGCTCCTCGAACTCGGCCCGAGTCACGTGAGCGGCGACGTGAATGCGCGCCGGGGTGAGCGAGCCGACACCTTCTCGCAGGAGGAGCGCGGTTGCCGCTGCCACGATGCGTGCCCGAGGCCCCGGCTCCGAAGTGTTGCGACGTGGGCAGGGCCCGTCGTTCCGGTCGGCCGTCATGGGGGGAACAGTAGCCGCACCCGATCCGGCCACGAACCTCCGCCCCGACCATACATGGACTAGAAAGTCCGTTTCTCACTGACCAGAGGAAGGGTGCGGGCCATCGGTGTCTTTGGCTCAGTGGCACCTGATGACCCCGGGCTGGCGAGCACCGTGCGCGGGCACCATAATGGACGATGTCGTCCACCGAGTGCGACGGCGCGAACTGCTGGTGAGAGGGATTCACATGAAAGCGATCGTGGTGACGGACGAGGCCGCGGGTCGGGCTGGGATGAGGCTGGCGGAGCGGCCCGATCCGGACGCGGCGAAGCTCGCCGACCTCTCGGGCGCGAACTACGGCGATGTCGTCGTCGAGGTTCACGCGTCGGGTTTCACCTGGGATGAGCTGTCGTGGCCCTCGACTTGGGTGGATCGGCTCGGTCGTGACCGGACGCCGTCGATTCCCGGGCACGAGGTGGCCGGTGTGGTCACCGCACTCAGCTACGGCGCGGCGGGGCTGGCCGTGGGGCAGCGGGTGTTCGGCCTCACGGACTGGACTCGCGATGGCACGTTGGCGGAGTACGTCGTCGTCGAGGCGCGCAACCTCGCGCCGCTGCCGGGGGACGTCGACTTCACGTCGGGCGCGGGCCTGGTGATGTCAGGCCTGACCGCGTGGCAGGGCCTGTTCGAGCACGGCCGGCTGCAAGCGGGCCAGAGCGTCCTCGTGCACGGTGCGGCCGGCGTCGTCGGATCGATGGCTGCCCAGCTCGCGCGCGAAGCCGGCGCCTACGTCATCGGCACCGGGCGCGCCGCCGGCCGTCAGGCGGCGCTCGACTTCGGCGCGCAGGAGTTCCTCGACCTCGAGCACGACACCCTGGAAGACCTCGGTGGCGTCGATCTCGTCTTCGATGTTTTCGGCGGGGACATCGCGAACCGATCCGCGGGTCTGGTTCGAGCCGGAGGAACGCTGGTGAGCGTCGCCGGCCCGCCGGAAGCGCGGCCTGCCGAAGGCCGCACGATCGACTTCGTCGTCGTGCCCGATCGCACCCAGCTGGGCGAGGTCGTCCAGCGGATGCGGGACGGACGGGTGCGGACGAACATCGGCACCGTCGCGACCCTCGACGACGCCGTCGCCGCCTTCAACCCGACCGAACGGGTCAAGGGCAAGACGATCATCCGCGTTCGGTAGCGGCTCGGGGGCTGCGGAACCGCGCACTATCCCTTCGGACAACCAGAATTCGCCCGCGCGCCAGGGAACCGCCGCAACGGGTCGTCATGAGACCCGCGGATCCGCCGAGTCCCGCTGTGTCCCTGGGAGTCTGCTCGCGAGCGGATCCGCGAGCGCGGCCTTCAGCTTCCTCCTCGAGGCGATGCCGAGCTTGCCGAAGATCTTGCCCATGTGCCATTCGACCGTTCGTGGACTGAGGAACAGCTGCGCGGCGATGTCGGAGTTGGTGTGTCCTTCGGCCGCCAGCTGGGCGATGGTGATTTCCCGCCCGGTCAGCTGTTCCGCCGGCGACGCCTTGGGTGCTGCGACGATTTCCCCGCCGGCGACGAGCTCGCGGCGGGCGCGTTCGGCGAACCCGTCGGCGCGCACGCGCCGGAACGTGTCGTAGGCGCGCCTCAGCTGGTTGGCTGCGTCGTCACGACGGCGTTCCCGGTGCAGCCATTCGCCGTAGAGCAACTGGGCCCTCGCTCGCAGCACGTCGACTTCGCTGCGCTCGAGGTGCTCGATGGCGGTGCGGTACAGCTCGTCGGCCTCGGCTCCTCCGGCCAGCAACGCGCGCGAGCGCGCCGCGACGCCGAGTGCCAATTCGGTCCCCGCCGCGTCGGCGCGGCCGACCAGCTCCCGCATCGCGTCGAGCGCGATCCGGGTCTCGCCGCAGCGAGCGGCGGCCTCGACGCGTTCCAGGAGCGCGTAGCCGTACATGCCGAGGTCGTCGTGCTCGACGGCCCAGTCGGTGGCGGCCAGCGCCTCGCGGTACTGCCCGAGACTGTTGTGCAGCACGGCGGCCGCGTACTGCACGATCGGGATCACGAAGCCCTCACCGCGTGCGGTGGCGCTCTGCAGGCTCGTGCGCACGAGCTGCAGCGTCCGCGCCTCCTGCCCGCGGTAGGCCGCGAGCACTGGCTCGATGTACAGCGGCGGCGGCGCACCGGTGACTTGAGTGATGGCATCGGATTCTTCGAGCAGGGCAGCGGCTTCGTCGAACCGGCCGGTGTGCACGCACACGCCCGCGCGGTTGGCCAGCGCGACCGGCAGCAACCTCAGCACGCCCTGTTCCCGCAGAATCCGCACCTGCCGGGCCGCCAGGTCGTCCCACGACTGCTGGTCCCACAGGTCCAGCGCGATCCGGCTGATGACCCCGTACCCGCGCAGCCCGGCGGTACCGGAGGCGGAATCACGCCGGAACTGCCGGACGGCGCGGATGAGCCCGGGGGCCGCGGCCGCGTAGCCGGTGGTGAACCGCAGCACGAGGCCGTCGAGCAGCAGGTCGACTGCCCGGGGCGGAGAGGGGGCCCGCGGGGCTGACCGCACGGCGCGGGCGATCCCGGCCGGGGCGCTGTCCTGCGTCCACACGAGGCGACCGGCGAAGACCGACGCCGCCATCGCCTCGAGGTAGGTCTCGCGCGACAGCAAGGGGTCGAGTTCCCGCAGGTGTTCTGCCGCTGACAGCAGCAAGGCCGGCGCGTCGCGGCCCCGGTTAAGGGAGAACGTGATCTGCGCGCGAAGGAGCTCGATCTGGGCCTGCCGCATGAGTTCCGGCGGCGCCGCCTGCGCCTGGGCGAGAAGTTCGAGTGCCGCGTCCGGAGCTCCGGCGTCGAGCTTCGCGCGCGCCGCAGCCAGAGCACGGCACGCGCGCTCGACGGGGTCCGGGGTCAGCTCGGTCGCATCGGCCAGGAACGCCGACGCCGCGGCAACTCCGCCGCGCGCCCGTGCGCGCTCCGCCATCCGTTCCAGCTCGGCCGCGATGGCCTCATCGGGACTCGTCGCCGCCTGACCGCGTTGCCAGGCGCGGTGCTCCGCGTCGGCCCCGGGATCGAGGGCATCGGCGAGCGCCTCGTGCACGCGCCGGCGGTCGGTGCTGCCGCCCGACTCGTAGACGGCGGACCGGATCAGCGGGTGGCGGAACCGCACCCGGCGCCCGATCGTGATCAGCTCCGCCGTTTCCGCCGGTTTCGCCGCCGACTCAGGTACACCGAGCAGTTCGGCGGCACGCCAGAGCACGGCCGCCTCCCCCACCGGGTCGGCGGCAGCGATGAGCAGCAGCAGCCGGGTGTCCGCCGGCAAAGCGGACACCCGGGCGGCGAAACTGCGTTCGATGCGTCGCGCCAACGGCCTTCGGTGGCCACCCGGCCTGAAGCCTCCGGCGAACGCGGGCAGGTTCGCCGCCCGCGGCAGTTCTCGCAGAGCCAACGGGTTGCCGCGCGCTTCAGCGAGGATGCACTCGCGCACCCGTTCGTCCATCAGGCCGGGCATCGTCGTCGTCAGCAGTGCCCGGGCAGCCCTGTCGCCGAGTCCGGCCAGGACCAGCTCCGGCAGCCGCTCGAGGCACGCCGAATCCGCGTTCTGCTCGCCCTCGCGGACCACGAAGACCATCGCGACGGGATCCGCGCGCAGCCGGCGCGCGACGATCGACAGCGTCCGCATCGACGCGCTGTCGAGCCACTGCGCGTCGTCGATCACGCACACCAGAGGTTGCTCGGCGGCAGCCTCGGCCAGCAACGTCAACACCGCCAAGCCCACGACGAACAGGTCCGGCGGACTCCCCTCCGTCAGCCCGAACGCGGTGGTCAGCGCCGAGCGTTGGGGAGCAGGCAGGCGGCCGAGCAAGTCCAGCCGCGGCGCGCACACCTGGTGCACGCCGGAGAAGGCCAGCTCCGCCTCCGATTCGGCGCCGGACACGTGGACGACCTGCAGATCACCGGCTTCGGCGACCGCGCGTTTGAGCAACGCGGTCTTGCCGACCCCCGCCTCCCCACGAACGACCAGCACCGCGCTGTGTCCCTGCCGCAGCTCGCCGAGCACCGCGCCCAGCACCTCTAGCTCACGGTGCCGGCCGAACAGGACCGGAGCGGGATCGGCACCGCCGTTCACCGCATCCCCCGCCGGCCGAAGCCGTGGCACAACGTCGGCCGGGCCTCGCTGTTTCCGCTGCCGCAGAAATCCCCCCGGGGTAGAAGCGGCGGTCCTCCTTCTACCGGGACACATCGTGTACTTGGCACCCGCATGGTGGTGGTGAATCGCACCCTTGGTCACTATCGGCGAACGGGCAGGTCTCTTCAGGGCTTGCTACGCGCGGCAACGCCAGGCTCAGCTTGTCGGACCCCACCGGCTGACGCGGATCCGCTTCGCCTCGACTCCGGCATCGAGCAGCGACTTGGTGGCCCCGTCGCAAAAGCCCGCCGAACCGCAGACGTAGACCTCGCGATCCGGCCCGACGAGCGGGCGGAGGTCGTCAGCCGTGAGACGCCCCACGGGCCGGGAGCTGTGCGTCGGAGCTTCGCGCGTGTAGACGACGGTGGTCTCGGGACCGGGGAGTTCGTCCGCGTAGTACAGCTCAGCGGGCGAGCGGACGGACACGAACAGCCGCATCAGGTCAGCGGAGTTCCCGCGACGGGCAAGCCGCAGCATGGACATGAGCGGGACCACGCCCGAGCCTCCGGCAACCCCCAGGATCGGCGTGACACCGTCCCAGGAGAAGAACCTGCCGATCGGGCCGCGGACCTGCAGGACGTCGCCGACTTCGACCACGTTGTGCAGAAACCCCGACACCTCGCCGTCCGGCAGCATCTCGACCGTGAGCTCGATGTCGTCTCCGCCGGGGGCACTGGCCACGGAATAGTCGCGCTGCGCGTGGTAGCCGTCCGGGGCGGTCAGCCGGACGACGTAGAACTGGCCGGCCCGGTGGGTCCGGGGCTCGGCGAGCCGGAGCCGGAAGGTCTTCGCGTGTGCCGTCTCCGGGCCGATCTCAGTCACGACGCCGGTCTGCCAGGTTGACACGGCGGCCATCAGTCCCCCTGGTAACGCTGTTCGAGCCACGGGTCACCGTGGTCGTGGTAGCCGTTTCGCTCCCAGAAGCCCTGCTCGTCCTCGGCCATGAACTTCAGCCCGGACACCCATTTGGCGCTCTTCCAGAAGTACAGGTGCGGCACCAGCAGCCGGGCCGGGCCACCGTGGATGGCATCCAGGGGTGAGCCGTTGACGTCCCACACCACCCACGCCCGGCCGTCGACCACGTCCTCGATCGGCAGATTGGTCGTGTAGCCGGTGTGCGAGCGCGCCATCACGTACGCCGCGTCGTCGCTCAGCCCGGTGAGTTCGAGCAGGGTGTCGACGGAGACCCCGTCGAACGTCATGCCGAACTTCGACCACGTCGTGACGCAGTGGATGGCGCCTTCGTACCGATCCGGTTCGAGTGCGTGGATCTCGTCCCAGGTCCAGCTGGTCGGCTTGTCGACGAGGCCGTCGACGGTGAAGGACCAGTCCTCGGTGTCGATCGACGGAGTCGCTTCCACGTGCAGGACCGGCCATTCGTCACCCGCGTCGTATTGACCTGGTGGTAGCCGAGGATCCCGGCTGGAGGGCTGGCGCCCGGTGAAGCCTCTTGTGATCACCAAAGCTGTTCGCCTTTCTTGTTCGGCTGCGGAGCGCGTGAGCGATCCTGGAGCTTATGGACTATAACGTCCAGAAGGCAAGCCACTGGACGCCGGTCGGTCAGGTGATGAAGTCGTTTTCCACCAGGTAGGTGCGGATGTTGCGGCGGGCGTCGAACATGGTCTTGTAGATGGCGTTGCGATTGGTGTCCAGTCGTGCCGCCAGTGCGTCCATGGGAACGTTGTCGATGGCGACGGCGACGAAGACTTTTCGCTGGTGTTCGGTCAGCACGTTCTCGATGGCGTGGGTGAGAGCGGCTCGGAGTTCGACGGCTTGCGCCTGGTGGAGCGGTTCGTCACCGACGGCCGCGGGTGCGCGGTCCGTCTCGTCCTGGTCGAGGGACACCCGGTGGTCGCGCCAGAAGTGCCGGCCGACCTTCGTCGACACCTCGAAGATGACGAACTTGAAGGCCCAGGTCTTGAACTGTGCGTCGCCGCGGAAGTCGCCGATCTTGTGGGTGATGCGCATGAGAGCGTCGGCCGCGGCCTGGTGGGCGAGGTCTTCGAGCTCGGGGCCGCTGATCCGCGTGGTCGAAGACCTGCGTGCGGTCTCCCTTCTGGCGATCTTGATGAGCATCGCGTGCAACCTGCGGCAGGCATCCTCGAAGTTCGAGCTGTCGGGGCTCAGTTCTCGGACCCAGGCGGCGGACTCGGGGTCGAAGCTGCGTCCTCGGACCAGGACTCGTCCGCTGATGTCCGATGTGGTCATGTGGGTTGGGGTTTCCGTCCGGTGTCAGCGGTGTGTGCCGTCTGGATGCGGGACGCGCTTCGCGTCATGCCGCCTCACCTTCCTTCGTGAACCGCCTGTATCTGCAACCTCGCGGCGACGCCCTCGTCGCTGCTCGAGAGCACCCGCAAGGACTTGCGCACCACCGCATCGACGGCCATCGGCAACGACGGTCGCCCCTCGGGGCAGGCCGCTGTGATCAGGGACGGCCCGCCGAGTCCGCTGCTACCTTCATAGCCAAAAAGGACCAAAAAGTCCAGACTCTGTTCCAGGGATGACCAGCAGGGTGAACGGTTGTCCCTCGCGCCTGGCCCTTCCGTCCCCCGCGAGGTAGCGCCTGTTGCATCACCACGGCAGTTCGCTTTGTCACGGAATGTCTGCTACGCCCGTTCTGCGATGTATGTCCGCGGGCACTGTGCGCTGTGCGCTACGCCGTTCGAAGTGGCGCTCGGCTGCCGGTGGGCCGGGGCGGCAGGACACCGCACGGACAGTGCGATCGGGCCTCGTGCTCGAGCGGGACACCCCCGGCGACGAGGGCGCGGACCGTCGACGAACAGCCCACGACGACGCGGAACCGGTATCGGGATTCCGAAGTGCGAGCCGCGTTGTGCCGCCAGTGGAGGACCCGGATCGCCCCCGCGCCGAGCTCAGAACAGTCGGTCAGGTCGATGGTGACGATCCCGCGACACACCGACGTCGCGAAGTCGAGTTCGGCACAGAGGCGTTCGACAGCCGAGGGGTCGAGTAGCCGGCCGCTGACGAAGATGGTGATCGAGCCGTCGGAGACCGCGGTCCTCAGATGACTCTCCGGAACCGGGTGGTGAGCGGCGATCGCGTCCGCCGCCACCGTAGAAGGCGCCGGCAGAACCGGTCCGTCCGGACTGGCGTGCTGGCTCACGCGCACGGTGTCCCTCCTCTGTGGATGATCACCTGGTGGCTGCCGCCGGGGATCACCAGAAGTGCGCCTCACTCGGTCAGCTCCTGCGGCTAGTTGCGCCCGGCCATGACGCCGCCGTCGACGTCGACGATGGCGCCGGTCATCCAGCTCGCCTTGTCGGAAAGGAGGAACGACACCATGTTCGCCACGTCTTCCGCGGTGCCGACCCGGCCCAGCGGGTGCATGCTGGCGTAGCTGTTGACGGGATCGTCGAGCTGCTCTTCAGGCACCAGGCGGAAATACGGAGGCGTCTTCACCGACGCCGGCGAGACCGCGTTGACCCGAATGGCGTGCGGCGCCAACTCGATCGCGAGCGCTTTCGTCAGCGAGTGCAGGCCGCCCTTCTGCACGGAGAAGCCGGAGTGCGGCGTCGCCGCGATCCCTTGACGGGCCCACATCGCGCCGATGTTGACGATCGCGCCACCTTTGCCCTCGGCGAGCATCCCGGAGACAACAGTCTGGGTGATGAAGAACATCGCGCGGTTCAGCTCGTTGAACGAGTCGTAGCAGGCCTCGTCATATTCGGTGAACGGTTTCGGCGTGAAAATCCCCGCGCCGTTCACGAGCAGGTTCGCATCGGCGTGCTCGGCGGCAAGCTGCTTTCGAACGTCAGGGATCTGGGCCCGGTCGGTCAACTCCGCCGCGATGCCCCAGGCCTCACCGTGCTGCGACAGCGTTTGCACTGCCTTCTGCAGCTTCTCCGGATTTCGGCCGGTGATCACGGCGCTGCCACCCCCAGCGAGGACCTGTTGCGCCGTTGCGAAACCTATCCCGCTGCTCCCACCGACAACGACAATTTTAGCGCCCTCGAACGCTTCGCCCATGAAAACTCCCCTTCCCCACTCAACGACTGAGGCGCGCCCGCAATAGATGAAAAGCGCAGCGCGCCACAGCATTGCCTTGGCCGGCGAGACAGCCGCGGGTTGCGCGACGGTCCCGAACCCGCACAGCCGATGAGCCCGCACCCGTCGGACAGTTCCCACTCCCCCGCGGACCCGCAACCGAAGTGTGCGCCCCGGCCGCGCACCACACCGTAGCAAGGTGCGGGTTCCAGTCAACTCGGCGTGCGAAGACAACGCACCCGTAGGAATCCCGGGGAAACCAGGCCCGTGGGTCAAATGGGAAACGGATTCGGATCGTCGAGCGACGCGAAACCACTCTTCTCAGCCCGCACAGAGGTAAGACCTGGCACGGTCGCCGCCACCAATCCACCATGAGCTCAGTGAGCAGGTCGGCGAATCCTGTCGATGGCGAACGGGTGACGACGAAGGACCTCGTGGCCGCGTTGACAGCCGGACGGATCGTTTACGACAACGGCGCAGAACAAGTCTTCGACCACAGTGGTGCCACCACCTACGTTGATCGGGGGCACGCCGTGCACGGGGAGTGGTACGTGGACGACGACGGCCGCTTCGCCTTGTTCTGGCCGCCCAGCTACCGCGCTCCCTACGACCTGCAGTGGATCGTCGAAGACGGATCGATCGTCGGCCTGCGCTTCAGCCACCGCGAACACGGCTCACAGTTCTCCGCCCGCTACGCCTGACCTGCAGAATGTGTGCGCTGCTCCTGAACGGTTGCAGTTGCTTCACGGATCGGAGACACCCATGGCCGAAACCAGCACCAACACCTCCCTGGTGAACGACTACTTCCGAGCGATCGAGCGCGGTGACCTCGACGCAGTGCGCGCCAGCTACGCCCCTGATGCCGTGATCTGGCACAACGACGGCGCCGGCGAGCAAGACCTCGAAGCCAACCTCGCCGTCCTCCGCGTGCTCAGCGGCGGCATCCGGGACCTGCACTTCGACGTCTCGCGCCGCGTCGACGTAGGAGACGGGGTCTTTCAGCAGCACGTCCTGCGCGGACAGCTGCCCAACGGTGAGGAGTCCGCGCTCGACACCGTGATGTACCTCGCCGTCACCGGAGGCAAGATCACCCGAATCGAAGAGTACTTCGACGTCGCCACCGTGACCCGCATCATCGCCCTCGCCAAAAACCTCTCCGAAAACGTCGCCGAAAACGTCGCCGAAAACGCTGTGGAGGCCTGAGGCGGGGCTCCTCGACAGCGAGGTCACCCCGATCCCGCCACGTGCCGGCCTCATCCTCGGCCTACGCCGGTAGCCGGCCGATCGACAAGATCTCAGTCCGGCGGCGAAACGCGAGCGCGGCCAGCAGCACTGCCGCGGCTCCCGCGGCCACCTCGAGCGTCACGGAGACCTCGAAGACCCTCGCCACGACCGGCACCCCCGAACGGAGGGCGACACGGAGACTGCCGGGCCCGTCGAGCACGAAGTGCCACAGCACACCCAGGACCAGCGAGCCGGCCGACGAGACGAGAACGAGGCCCGCTCCGTCCCGTGTCGCGGACCGGAAATGGCGCGTGACGCCGATCGCCGGGCCGGCGAGGCCGGACACGACGAGGAACAACTCCTTCAGCACGGGCACCCCTCGGGCGAGCAGCCCCAGCACCACGAAGTCGGCCAGCACCAACGCGCCCTGCACGGCGACCGCGACAGCCATGGCCCGGTCGATCCTCGCAACCAGTCGCGGCAAGCGAAGCACCACTTTGCCGTTCACTGCGTCTGTCAAGGACTTCTCCTCCTGTAGTCCGGAAGGAATGGGAGACAGATCCCCCCGGGCGCGTTGGGAAGACCACGCCACCGTCGTCACTGCACTGCTACCTGCTTGGCGACGAGGCAGTCGCAGCTCTTACCACCGGTTTGCGCGTTTTCGCCACCAAGGTCGAGAGACACAACCCGAATGACTCACCGTCACCGACACAGTGGGTGCAGCAAGGGGTGGGCGAACAAGAGGTGCCGGTCGCACGGAGCGTGGCTGCGGAAACTCGCGGCGGCGAAAGCGCTGGAGACGAACAAGGCAACGGCGCAGATGAGGCAGGTCAGCCGAAAGCCGGGCAGGAACGCGTCGGATCGGGTGTACGAGGCACCGGTGAGCCCGGCGAGCGGCGGAAGCGCCGCGATCCACAACAAGCCGGCGCTGCGCGCGACCGCGTTGTTGACCGCGGACGCGACACCGGCGCGCTTGCCCGGCAGGGACGACAGCGCGACGGCCGTCAAGGGGGTCACCATCGTGGCGGTACCGAGGCCGAACACGCACTCGACCGGGATCACCACACTCCAGTAGCCCGCGTCCGGACTGAGCTGCAACGCCATCAGCGCGGCCACGCCGCACAACGCGGGGCCGACGGTCAGCTGCAGTCCGGGCCCGATCCGCGCCGCGAGTTTGCCACTGGAGCGGGACAAAACGAGGCTGATGATCGTGATCGGCAAGAGAGCGCTGCCGGCTTTGACGGGGCTGTACCCGGAGACGGTCTCCAGTGCGATCGTGAAGATCAGGGAGAACACGCCGAACGCACCGTAGACGATGAAGGTCAGCACGTTGATCGTGACGAACGGCCTGGACTTCAGGTGCGACGACGGCACCATCGGCGATGCCGTGCGCCGTTCGTACCAGACGAACCCCGTCGCCGCCGCACCGGCGACGACCGCGCTCGCCCACGCCCACGGTTCCGCGGGATCCGCCGGTATCGCAGTCAAGGCGTACGTCGCCGCGGCGAACGTCAGGACGGCCAGAGCCGAGCCGCCCCAGTCCATCCTGGACGATTCGTCATCGCGGGTCTCCGGGATGTGGCGCACGCTCACCAGCAGCACGATGACGGCGACCGGCACGTTGATCAGGAAGATCCAGCGCCACGAACTGATCGACAGCAGCCACCCGCCGACGAACGGCGCGAGAACGCCCGCGATTCCGGCGAACCCGGACCAGGTTCCGATCGCCTTCGGCCGGTCATCAGGCGCGATCGTGGCCTGCAGGATGGCCATGCTCGCGGGTGCCATCAACGCGCCGCCGATGCCTTGCAGGATGCGCGCGCCGATGAGACTCCCGACGTCGGGGACGACGGCGCACAGTACCGAGGCGAAGGTGAAAATCGCGACGCCGACGAGAAAGATCCGCCGGCGGCCGTACCGGTCTCCGAGCCCGCCTCCCAGCAGGATGAGCGAGGCGAGGCTGAGCGTGTACCCGGTCACGGTCCACTGCAGCGACGCGAAGTCCGCGCCGAAGTCCCGGCCGATGTCGGGGAGGGCGACGTTCACGACGCTGGAGTCGATACCCGCGATGCTGGAGCCGAGGACGGTCGCGATCAGGATCCGTCGACCTTGGGCAGACCGGAGGGGAAAGCCCACCGGCTTCGGCAGGGCGACCTCTGAACTCGCCACGCTGAGCGTCCTCCACGTACTGACTGCCAGCATTTTCCGAACGAGCTCGCCGAACGCCTTTGCCGGAAGACTCCGATCACGGTTTGGCTGTCAACCGGTTGAGCTCATCGACTTCGACCGCGGTCAGCGGAATGTCCACTGCGGACACGTTGTCGTTCAGGTGTTGGACGCTCAGTGTGCCGGGCGTGGGGAGAATCGCAGGCGAGCGCTTCAAGAGCCAGGCCAGTGCGAGCTGCGCCGGCGTGACGTCACGCCGTCGCGCCATCTCTGCCAGAGGGCCCTCCTGGCTCGCCAGCGCACCGGTCGCCAGCGGAAGCCAGGGGATGAACCCGATGTTGGCCGCTTCCGCGTAGTTCAGCAACGGGTCGGCCGCGCGGTCGATGAGATTGTATTCAGCCTGGACTGTCGCGATCTCCGCGAACTTTCTCGCCTCCTCCAGTTCGCCCAGGGTCACCTCCGCCAATCCGATCTGCCCGATCTTTCCTTCCCGCTGCATATCAGTGAGCAGGCCGATCTGATCAGAAATAGGGGAATTCGGACTGAACCCGTGCAATTGGAACAACGGCACGCGGTTGAGCTTCAGGTACCACAGCCGCGTCTCAATCTGTTTGCGGAGGAACGAGGGCCGCGGTACCGGTTCCCACTGCCCGTCCGGCGAGCGAAGAAGTCCGCCCTTGATCATCAGCAGCAGGTCTTCGGGAAACGGACTCAGTGCCCGCACGATGAGTTCTTCGTAGTCGAACGGTCCCGACGTCTCGGCGATGTCGATGAGATTCACCCCGAGATCGACCGCCGCTCGGAGAACACGGGCCGCTTCGGCGGCGTCTTCCGGATGGCTCCAGACACCGGACTCGCTCATCTGAGCGGTCCCGAGTCCTAGCCGGGTGATCGCGTGGCCGCCGATCGTGAAGGTGCCGCATCGATCGGGAAGGTTTCCAGGCGTGGTCATGTCTCCTCCAAGGTGTTGTGGACGGGCGCCGGCAGGAATCGGTCAGAGGTCAGTGGGTTCGCCCGCCTGTGCGGTGTCCGGCGGAGCCGCGACCGCCGGTACGTCCAGGTCGTACCGGCGCAGCCGGAACACGTCGAGCCTCGTGTCGTAGTACTTTTCGGTTTGCCCGACCCAGTCCATCCCCATCCGCCGCGCAGCCGCCGCCGCGCGCCGGTTCGCCGGACGCGACACGGCGAAGATCTCATCGGCACCGGCGCCGAACGCGTAGTGCGCGAGCGCGTCACCGGCTTCGCCGGCGTACCCGCTCCCCCACCAGCGCCGCGCGATCTGGACACCGATCTCGGAATCGATGTCGTCCGGAGGCAACGGCAACAGGGAAACCGCACCCACGACGCGCCCGGTGGCGAGATCAGTGACCTTCCACCGGCCGAGCGGCGCCTCCAGGGCCGCACCATCGGCGACCCACCCGGAAACCAGGTCCGCCATGGCCGCCAGGTCCGGCACCTGATCCATCGCCGGCGCCAGCCACCGAGCGACCTCCCCGTCACCGAAAATGCCCAGAGCCGCTTCGGCATCGGACATCGTCCACGGAGCCAACTCCACGCGCGCGGTCCGAATCACCGCACCGTCGATATCGACCGAATGCGACCGTTGAACCATCTCCACACTCCCCTGCCTCGCCGTCTACTCAACGTCCGCACGGACCGTCAACTGGCGCGCTCCCGCGGCGCACGATCAGGCACGACCGCACTGCCCGGGAAACGAGCGTCGACCAGCTCCTTGTACTCCGGATGATCAGCGATGTAATCCGCCACGAACGTGCAGTAATTGGTGAGCGTCAACTCCCGCGCCCGCAGATCATCCAACGCGTTCTTCACCAGCCGGGTCGCCACCCCACGCCCACGAAACTCAGGGTCGACAATCGTATGACTGAACGTCACGCGCCGGCCACCGCCCGGGAGTTGATACACGATCATGCCGACAACCTGCCCGTCGATCACCGCGTCATACGAGCCACTGTCGCCGTTTCGCTGCACATCCATTTCGGCATCCACTTGTTTCTCCCAATATTTCTTCGACCAGGCCAGCATGAATTTTTCACTCAGCCGGCGAGGGATGGACGGGTCTGAAACGACACGTTTTCGACATGGGGTGTCCGTGCTCGACACAACGGCCGGCACCTCGTGCGCACGGCGTGGTGGATGACGGCCCTCTCATCTCACGGAGCGCGGGGCGGCAGGGTCGCCGGCATCAGCGAGTGGCTGAACGGCACGGTCAGGTGCCATCGCGAGTCAACCGCTGGTGAACGGGGCACCTCGAACGTCGTGCTCCAGACCATCTCGGTCGCGCTCCCGCCGGAGAAGCTCAACGTCAGCGTGTACGACCGCGCGCCGGCTTCGTCGGGGTGCGAACCGTGGCTCCGGCCGGCGAGGTGAAGAACGTCGGGCATCGAACTCAGCAAGATCGAGTTGATGTGCAGCTCGCACCGCGGTGCTGCCGGGCCTTCTTCCGTGGAACTGGTGGGGCCTTCTGCGTGTTCGTGCGTTGTGGCGAGCATGATTTCGATGTCGCCCAGCACCTGCGCACTGATCGAGAGCTCGAGCGGCAGGAGGTGGTCGAGGTCGCGGAACCCGCTGCCATCGGCGGTGATGACGGCCGAGGCCAGCTTCAGGGGCAGGCCGGTAACCGGCGAACTCGGCGTGAAGCCCAGCTGCTCACTCACCGTGGTAGCCCTTCTTGCGTTCCTACGACGAAGTCCGGTCGTTCAAGCGCCACTGAGTGCGCGCGACGCAGCTTCGTTCCCTGGCGCGCCCATCATGCACCAAAGAGAACTATTTAGTCCAGTCAGGGGTCGACAGGAGGCAAGCGGGGTGTCCCAGGTCATGTCGCCCGCACGTCGGACCATAGACCTGCCGGCGCGATTGTGCAGCTCTTCACTGGTTGCGCCTACGCCCCGACCTGCGGAGGATCGAAACCGGTTCCGGGTTCGTTCGCCCGGGCGTCCTCACGGCGACGATCGGGGCCGCGTCGTCGATCGCTGAGGCGACCGGCCCAGGTACCGAACTGGAAGGTCCACTCTTTGCGTGCTCAGTGAGTGCTGAGCGATCCTGAAGCCGCTTCGGCTGAGGCCCCGGGTCAGGAGGGCAGGCGCACTGCCGATCGGAGCGCTTGGTAGCTGACCCGGCCCCGGTACGCGTGACCGTCGATGAACAGCGTCGGTGTTCCCCGGACGTCCAGTTCGGCACCGGAGGTGTAGTCGGCCACGACGGCCGGGCGGAACCGCTGCACGGCCTCGCCCGTGACGTCGCCGGCCCCGATGCGGGCCGCGTAGGTCCGGAGGTGGACGTCCGTCAGCTTGCTCTGATGGGTGAGCAGCAAGTCGTGCATCTCCCAGAACAACTCACCCGATGCCTCGGCGGCGAGAGCGGCCGTGAGCGCGTACGGGTGAACCGTGAAGATCGGAAAATGACGGAACACCAGGCGGATCGAGCCGTCCGAGCTGTCGATCAGCTTGCGCAACTCGGGCGCCGCCGCAGCGCAGTACGGACACTCGAAATCGCCGTATTCCACCACGGTCACGCGAGCTGACGGATCGCCGTACACGTGCCGGTCCAGGTCGATATCACTCCGTGTCGCCACGTGCGATCCCTCCGTGCCAGGACGGTCCACTCCGGACAGTGTCACCGCAAAACAGCTGTAGAAGTTCCCGGGCTGACGCCCAGTCCGATGGACGGTACACAACCAAGCCGCCGGTACGTCAGGCATACTCGGCCCGTGAAAGTCGACTCGAGCCGATTCAACGAGGGGCTCCTCCCCCGGCTGCCGTCGACGACCCGCCAGATGAACGTGCCGCTGCCGTACGTGTCCGCGGGATTCCGCCGGTTCTTGGCCACCGAAGCCGGCAGCGCCGTCCTGCTCCTCGCCGCAACCGTGGCCGCACTCGTGTGGGCGAACGTGGCCGGGGTCAACTACGACGCGTTCTGGGGAACCCACGCCGGCGTGGAAGTCGGCACCGCACACTTCTCGCTGAACCTTCGTGACTGGGTGAACGACGTTGCCATGGTCGTGTTCTTCGCCGTGGTGGGGCTGGAGATCAGCCGCGAGGTGTCCGTCGGCGAGCTGCACGACGTCCGCTCGATCGTGGTCCCGGCCTGCGGCGCGCTCGGTGGCCTGGCGCTGCCCGCGATCATCTACTTCCTGTTCAACAGTTCCGGCGCCGCCGCGGTCGGCTGGGGCATTCCGATGTCGAGCGACACGGCGTTCCTCATCGGAGTGCTGGCGCTGTTCGGCCCGCGCTGCCCGGACCAGCTGCGGCTGTTCTTGCTCACGCTCGCGATCGGCGACGACATCGGCGCGATCACGGTGATGGCGGTGTTCTACACACACCACGTGTCCGTGCCGGCGCTCGTTGTCGCCGCGGTGCTGATCCTGGCGCTGCTCGGCCTGCGCTGGCTCGGCGTGTGGCGGTTGACGCCCTACCTCGTCGTCGGTGTCGGGTTGTGGGCGGCAGTCGACGCGTCCGGGGTCCACCCGACGCTGGCCGGTGTGCTCATCGGATTGATCGTGCCGGCCGGCGCGGTCGACGGTCACACCCGCGAGCGCCTCCGCCTCTACGGGCGCGCCGTGATCGAGCGCGCGGATGCCGTGCGAGTGCGGCTCGCCACCACCGCGATGAAGGCGACGCTGTCGGCGAACGAACGGCTGCAGGCCATTCTGCACCCGATCAGCGCGTACGTGATCATCCCCGTGTTCGGCCTGGCGAACGCCGGCGTGCAGCTCGACAGCACCACGCTGCGGACGGCGGCGTCCTCCACCGTGACCCTCGGCGTCGCGGTCGGCCTCATCGTCGGCAACACGGTCGGCATCTCGCTCGGGGCGGGAATCGCGCTCCGAACGGGACTGGGCAACCTGCCGGGCCGCGTCCGCTACGGCCACCTCATCGGCGGCGCCATCCTGGCCGGCATCGGCTTCACGATCGCGTTGTTCATCACCGGTCTCGCCTTCACCGACCCCGGCTTGCAGCAGCAGGCCAAGGTGGGTGTTCTCGCCGGTTCGCTCTTTGCGGCGGTCCTCGGGTCCGTCGTGTTGCGCGTCCTCGGCGAACGCCTGCCACTGTGCTCGTTCGACGAGCGGTTCTCGCTCCCGGAACTGCCCGAAGGTCCGTGGCTGGATCCGAGCCTGGCCTAGCCCGACAGCGCTCCCCAGCGCGGCAGCGCTCTCGTCGCCCCCTGCGTCGATGGACCACATAGTCCATCTAAAGTGGTGCCCAGCCTTCCCCGCCGCGAACCAGGAGTGCAGTTGACCAACGTCTTGCGTGCAGTCGTGGACGAGCTGACGTCCGACCCGTCCAACGCGTGGGCACGCGAGCTCGGCTACCGCCCCGTGTGGGCCGGGTCCCCCGCCGCGCGGATCGCGATCATCGGCCAGGCGCCGGGCTGGCGCGCCCAGGAGAGCGGTATCCCGTGGGACGACGCCAGCGGGGTGCGCCTGCGCTCGTGGCTCGGGGTCCGCGACGAGGAGTTCTACGACCCCGCGCTGTTCGCCATCGTGCCAATGGATTTCTACTTCCCCGGCAAGGGAAAGACGGGTGATCTGCCTCCGCGCAAGGATTTCGCGCCACGGTGGCACCCGCGGCTCTTCGCCGCGATGCCCGACATCACTCTCCGCGTGCTCATCGGCGCGTACGCGCAGCGGTTCTACCTCGCGAACCGCGCCAAGGCGAACCTCACCCAGACCGTTCAGTCCTATGGGGAATACCTCCCGGCCGAGTTCCCGCTGGTGCACCCGTCGCCCCTGAACTACGGCTGGCACGCGAAGAACTCCTGGTTCACCGCCGAGGTCGTGCCCGAGCTGGCCCGCCAGGTGTCGATCTCGCTGGGCCGCGGATGAGCTGAGAAGGACGTCTGACCTGGGCTCGGACGGTCGGGTCGCATCATGTGAGGTCGTGCTACGCGCCGGTACGATAGCCTGTCGCGGTGGTGGAACCGGAGAGCACAGTGAAGCCTGTCCGGCTGACGGCGCGCGGCGAGGCGACCCGGGCTCGGATTCTGCGGGCTGCCGTGGACCTCATGACGGTCAAAGGCGTGGCCGCCACCACGCTCGACGATGTCCGCGCGGCGAGCAGTACCAGCAAGTCACAGCTCTACCACCACTACGCCGACAAGGACGCACTGGTCCAGGACGTCATCGAATACCAGGCTCAGGACCTGCTGACCGCGCAGGGCGAACAGCTGCGCCGGCTGAATTCGATCCGCGGGCTCGAGCGCTGGCGCGATGCGATCATCCAGCGGAACGCGCTCCGCAACGGAGCCTATGGCTGCCAGCTCGGCTCGCTCGCGAGTGAGCTTTCCGACCAGAACGAGCGGGCCCGGTCCGCACTGGCCGGCCACTTCGAGACCTGGCTGGGCCTGATCGCGGACGGTCTGCGGCGGATGCGCGACGCGGGCAAATTGCGCCGTGACGCCGACCCCGAACGCCTCGCCATCGGCCTGATGGGGGCCCTCGAAGGCGGATACCTGCTGGCGCAGACGGAGCACGACGTCAAGCCGATGCGCATCGCACTCGACATGGCGATCGACTACATCCGCGGTTTCCAGGCCTGAGGCCTCGGCGACGGTCGCCGGTTCTGTGCCGCCCGTCCGCGTGGCCGGTGACCGCCCGGTCACCGGCCACGCGGACGACAGTCCTTCCACCGGGGGCGGAGCACGAAGCTAGTGCTCGCCTGCGTTGTCCGTGCTGTGGTCGCCGGGCATGGTGGCGTCCACGAGTTTCTGCGACGGCGCCGCGACGTGGCGGGGTTTGCCGAAGAAGCCGATTTCGCCTTCGGTGTGCATGCGTTCGATCATGTGGGGGTAGTGCAGTTCGAACGCGGGGCGTTCGGAGCGGATGCGGGGCAGTTCGGTGAAGTTGTGCCGCGGCGGGGGGCAGGAGGTGGCCCATTCGAGGGAGTTGCCGTAGCCCCAGGGGTCGTCGACGGTGACGATTTCGCCGTAGCGGTAGCTCTTGAACACGTTCCAGATGAACGGCAGCGTGGAGGCGCCCAGGATGTAGGCGCCGATCGTGGAGATCGTGTTCAGGGTGGTGAACCCGTCGGAGGTGAGGTAGTCGGCGTAGCGGCGGGGCATGCCCTCGGCGCCGAGCCAGTGCTGGACGAGGAAGGTGCCGTGGAAACCGATGAACGTGGTCCAGAAGTGCCACTTGCCGAGCTTTTCGTCCATCATCCGGCCGGTGATCTTCGGGAACCAGAAGTAGATGCCGGCGAAGGTCGCGAAGGCGATCGTGCCGTAGAGCACGTAGTGGAAGTGCGCGACCACGAAGTAGCTGTCCGACACGTGGAAGTCGATGGCCGGGGCGGCCAGCAGGACGCCGGTCAGGCCGCCGAGGAGGAACGTGACCAGGAAGCCGACAGCGAAGATCATCGGTGTCTCGAAGGACAGCTGGCCCTTCCACATCGTGCCGATCCAGTTGAAGAACTTCACGCCGGTCGGGACCGCGATCAGGAAGGTCATGAAGGAGAAGAAGGGCAGCAGCACGGCGCCGGTGGCGTAGAGGTGGTGCGCCCACACGGAGACGCTGAGCGCGGCGATCGCGAGGGTCGCGAAGATCAATCCCTTGTACCCGTAGAGGGGTTTGCGGCTGAACACCGGGAAGACCTCGGACACGATCCCGAAGAACGGGAGCGCGATGATGTACACCTCGGGGTGGCCGAAGAACCAGAACAGGTGCTGCCACAGGATCACCCCGCCGTTCGCGGGGTCGAACACGTGCGCGCCCAAGCGGCGATCGGCCTCCAGGCCGAAGAACGCGGCCGTGAGGATCGGGAAAGCGACGAGGATCAGGATGCTGGTGATGAGGATGTTCCAGGTGAAGATGGGCATCCGGTACATTGTCATGCCCGGCGCGCGCAGGCAGACCACGGTGGTGATCATGTTGACCGCACCGAGGATCGTGCCCAGACCGGACACGATGAGGCCGGCGATCCACATGTCCGTGCCAGGGCCTGGAGTGTGGGCGGCCTCGGACAGCGGTGTGTAAGCCGTCCAGCCGAATTCGGCCGCGCCACCCGGCGTCAGGAACCCCGAGACGACGATCAGGCTGCCCGAGAGGTAGAGCCAGTAGGAGAACGCGTTGAGCCGCGGGAACGCGACGTCGGGCGAACCGATCTGCAGCGGCAGCACGAAGTTCGCGAACCCGAACAGGACCGGGGTCGCGTACATCAGCAGCATGATCGTGCCGTGCATCGTGAACAGCTGGTTGTACTGCTCCTGAGACAGGAACTGGAGCCCGGGCCGGGCCAGCTCCGTGCGGATCAGCATCGCCATCGCGCCGCCCATCATGAAGAAGGCGAACGCCGTGACGAGGTACATCACACCGATCTGCTTGTGGTCCGTCGTCCGCATCAACCGAAGCAACGCCGCGCCCTTCGTGGAAGCGCGCGTGGGATAGGGCCGCGTTGCGATCGGGCGAGGCGCGACGGTCCTCATGATTTCCTCCTGCTGGATGCTGGACTGGCTGCTTCTTCGATCCCGGTTCGGAGTGGGGAACCGTTCGACGGCACCGGTCCGGCCTGATCTTTCGTGGAGCACTCACCTTGCCGGACGGCCTTCAGTCCGGACCCGGTTCCTGTCGGCACCGAGCGCGAGCAGTCAGCCGGTCGCACTTCGGCGACCGAACCTTACTGGACTATATGGTCCCAATCAAGTCGCCGCCGAGCGCGAAACCGGGCCCACCGCTAAGTCGTGGTGTTCGCCACGATTGCCGGCCACAGGACGGCCGCCGCGCTCTCCGGGATGTCCTCGGCCACCTCGCCGCGGTAGAACGGCGGGAAGTAGGCGCCGAAGCACAGGGTCGCGATGGTGTGGACGTCGATGCCGTCGCCGACCGCGCGACGTTCCTGCAGCTGCGTCAGCACCTTCTCGACGAACCCGACGCGGGGCTCGACCGCGTGCTTGCGCAGGATCTCGGCCAGCTCGGGCGTGCGGATGGTCTCGCCCGCGAAATCACCCATCAGCACCATGGCGCCGGGGCTGTAGCAGGCGGGGTCGATGCGGCGGATGGCTTCCACGAACGCGGCACGGGGCTCCAGGCCGCTCAGGTCGGCCGTGGACAGGTCGCACTGTTTGCGGAAACCGTAGTCGAGGGCGTCGACGACGAGGTCGAACTTGGTGCGCCACCGCCGATGCAGCGTGCGGCGCGTGACCTTGGCATCGGCCGCGATGTCGCTGATGGTCAGCTCGGCGTAGCCGTCCCGGACCAACCGCTCACGGGTGGCGAGGACGATCGCCTCGTCCAGGGCCGGATCACGCGGCCGGCCGCCAAGATCGGGCTGGTCCGCGTCGCCCGCTGAGCTCGCGGGCTGAGGACACTCGCCGGATTGCCTGCGTGCGCCGGCCATGACCTCCATCTTTCGGACGAGCAGGGTCACGCCGGCCATGCGGAACGTGCGGGCGTGCAGGGCGATCCCCGCAGGTCGAGCTTCGCGACAGACGCGTTGTTGGCCATGGGTTTCTCCTTCGGGTGGTTCGAAAATCGGGAAGTCAGTGGGCGCCGGCGCCGTAGCCGCCGCCGACCAGTTCGGCCGCTTCGT
>NZ_JBITBT010000031.1:0-107230 GCF_044452505.1 Amycolatopsis sp. NPDC051903
TCCAACTTCCAGCCCGCGCACCTGCGCCGCGTGTTCGACGAGGGCACCGTCGTCCCGGCGGTGAACCAGATCGAGCTGCACCCCTACCTCGTGCAAACCGACGTCCGCGCCTTCGACGCCGAGCACGGCATCGCCACCGAAGCCTGGAGCCCCTTGGCCAAGGGCGGCGACCTGCTCGGCGAAACCGTCATCACCGACATCGCCGCCCGCCACGGGCGCAGCCCCGCCCAGATCGTGCTGCGCTGGCACCTGCAGCTGGGCAACGTCGTGATCCCGAAGTCCGTCACGCCCTCGCGCGTGGCCGAAAACCTCGACGTCTTCGGCTTCACCCTCACCGACGACGACATGGCCTCGCTGTCGTCCCTGGACCGCGGCCTGCGGACGGGCCCCGACCCGGACACGTTCGACGTGGCGTGAGCTCTCGCGACGGAGGGCGGCTTCCCGGCTGGGAAGCCGCCCTCCGCGCGTTCTAGGGTTCGGCATGGAGATCGAACTGCGCGACTGGTCCCCCGGCGACGCGGCGTGGTACATCACGCAGGTTCGAGATCCCGAGACGCTGCGCTTCACCACCGAGCGGGCGACACTCACCGTCGAGGAATTCCGGCGTGCACTGGAAGCGTTGCAGCGCAACGAAAACGCGCTCGGGTTCGGCGCGGTGTCCGCCGAGTCCGGCGAGCGGCTGGCGAACGTCGCCGCGGTACGTGCCGGTGACGTCGCCGAGATCAGCTACTGGGTGGCCGCCGCGGCGCGCGGCCAGGGTGTGGCGAGCGGCGCGGTTTCCGCGCTGTGCCACCGGGTCGAGGCCGCGTGGCCGGTCGCCGAGTTGCGGCTGTGGACGCACGCGGACAACGTCGCGTCGCGGCGCGTCGCAGAACGGGCGGGGTTCGGTCGCGTCGGTGGCGTGACCGCGAAGGACGTCCACGGGCGGGTGTGGCCCGTCGTCCACTACCGCAAGGCGGTGCTCAGGACTTCAGGGCCACGCCGCCGAGGGTGAGGAAGTTCAGGTCGCCCAAGGGGGTCAGGCGGGGGCCGTCCGGCCACCAGTCGTGGAGGTGGCCCAGGCCGGGAGCCAGCAGGTCGAGGCCGGTGAAGAAGGACGCGATCTCGGCGCGCGAGCGGTGCGCCGTGGCCAGCGCAGTGCCCTCGAACGTCGTGTCCAGCAAGTGGGCCAGTGCCTGCCGGGGCGGGTCGTCCGGGGGTTGGTGGTGGTGGGTGAGCACGAGGTACGAGCCGGGGCACAGTTCGGCGGTGAAGGAGCGCGCGATGTACTGCGCGCGGTCCAGAGACTCGACGTGGTGGAGTACGCCGCAGAGCAGCAGGGCCACCGGCCGGTCGAAGTCGAGGTGGCGGTAGACGACCGGGTCACCCAGGGTGGCGCCCGGGTCGGTGAGGTCGGCGCCGCTGACGTGGGTGCGGTCGTTCTCCTCCAGGACGGCGCGGCCGTGGACCTGGACGACCGGGTCGTTGTCGACGTACACGACGCGCGCGTCCGGGTTCTGGCGTTGCGCGATCTGGTGCGTGTTCTCCGCCGCCGGCAGGCCGGAGCCCAGGTCGAGGAACTGGTCGACGCCGCGTTCGGCGGCGAGGAAGCGCACCACGCGCACGAGCCAGGCGCGGTGCTCGCGCGCCATCGTCTCCGCGCCGGGCGCGATGGCGAGCAGGCGGCGCACCGCCGCGCGGTCGGCTTCGTAGTGGTCGCAGCCGCCGAGGAGGGCGTCGGACACCCGGGCGAGGTTCGGCTGGTCGACTCGCGTCGAGGTTCCCGAAACCACCACGCCCCCTCTCCGGCCACGGACAGTGCACACCCTACGACACCGCGTTCACCCCTTGAACCCGCTCCCGGAAACCAGGTCCACCTGCAGTAACCCCGTTGAGCCGATCAGGAGAACGACAGTTCTTCCCACGTCGCTCCGCCGTCGGTCGTGCGGTACACGGCGGAGCCGCTCTCGGCGTCCGGGAGGCCGTCGACGACGACGCCCACGCCGTCGCCCACGAAGGCCAGGTCCGACAGAGCCAGCCCACGGTCGGACAGGACGGTGGTGGTCCAGGTGCGCCCGCCGTCGGTGGTGCGGTGCAGGAAGCCGTCGCCACCGCCCTCGGCCGCGACGGTCGCGGAGTCGGCGGTCTCGGCGCTGAAGTCCTGCGTGATGCCGAGCGCCGGGGCGTCGGCCGTGCCGCTGAACGCGCCGCCGAGCTTCGGCGCGCGCCACAGCCGCCGCGCCGACGACCCGGGCTGCGGTGAGCCCGGACTGCTGCTGCACAACGCGATCACCTCGCCCTCGCGCACGCCGCCCAGTGACGCCGTCGTCCCCTCCGGGCACGGCGACGACGCGGGCGAGAACACCGCGCCGTCACGCGAAGTCCAGTATTCTTCGGTGCGGTAGTCGGCGCCGAGCGCGATCTGCAGCCCGCCACCGGTGGCGAGGTCGCCGTACGTGATGCCGCCCGTCACCTCGAACCCCGGCAGCGGCGCCAGCACCGGCGCTCCCGCGAGCCCCGAGTAGACGGCGGTGGTGCTGCCGTAGCCGTTGCTCGTGACGACGGCGAAGATGCGCCCGCCGGTTTCGGCCAGCTTCGAGACGTACCGCTGTCCGCCGCCGGCGACGAGCACCGTGAACCAGTGCCGTCCCGCGTCCCGGGTGGCGAGGATGCGCGTGCCGTCGGTGACGTACAGGTGTTCCGCGCTCGCGGCCACCAGCCGCACGTGGTTGTGGTTGTCCGGCAAGGACATCGGGGGTGCGCCGAGCCGTCGCCAGTGCGCGCCGCCGTCGGTGGTCGCGAGCAGCACCGGGCACCAGCCCGGCGAGCCGCAGTCGGTGTACCCGAGCACGAACCCGCGCTGCGGGCCCGTCCAGCTCGTGGACGAGGGAGCAAAACCAGCGGGCGAGGCGGATGCGGACACGGGGACGAGGGCCAGCACGGCGAGTGCGGCCGCGACGATCGCGGCGCACCGGGTGGGTTTCATGATCGGCAGGACGCGTGGCACGGGTCGAGGTTGCGCGCTATTTCCCAGTCAGCGTGGGAAAATCGGCGAGTGGTCGGTAACCGGGATTACCCGACCACCCGCCGGATCTCAGCGCCCCGACTTCTCCTGCGGCTTCGGCTCGGAAGCCGCCGGACGCTCGGGAGCCTTCTTCGCCGGCTCCGCAGCCGCCGGCGTTTCCGGATCCGCCCCCGGCCGGGCGGGCGCGTCGAAGTGCTCGCGGCACCAGCGGCCGTACCGCCGGGCGTGCACCGTCATCGCGACACCTCCTTCCCGGACCGCGTAGGGGTTTCCACCCCTCCAGGGTCCCCCGCGGACCGGGAACGCGCCACCCATTTGGCCGTGCTCAGCCGACCGGGTGGCGCGCCTGGGCGAACGCCTTGACGACCGCGGCGCAGAACGCCGGCAGATCGCCGGGATTGCGGCTGGACACGAGATTGCCGTCGACGACGACCTCCTCGTCGACCACGGTGGCGCCGGCGTTGCGAAGATCCGTGCGGATGCTGGGGAACGACGTGAGCGTGCGGCCGCGGATCACGTCGGCTTCGGCGAGGGTCCACGGGCCGTGGCAGATGACGCCGACGGGTTTGCCCGCGCGGACGAAGTCGCCCGCGAACTTCACGGCCCCGGGGTCGCTGCGCAGGTTGTCGGGGTTCATGGTGCCGCCGGGCAGCAGCAGCGCGTCGTAGTCGCCGGACGAAACGTCGGCCACCGCGCGGTCCACGCGGACCTTGTCGCCCTTGTCGATGTCGCCGTTCATGGCCTGGATCTCGCCTTCGCCGAGCGAGACGACGTCCACGGACGCGCCCTCCCCGGTCACCGCCGCGCGCGGCTGTTCCAGTTCGACCTGCTCGACGCCGTCGGCCGCCAGGACGGCCACCTTCAGGCCCGGCAATTCCTTCGCCATGGGGTCCTCCGTTCGGTGTGTGACCCCCGGTTACCCCACCGGCGTGAGCTCAACCCGCGCGCGGCGCGGCTTCGATGGCGAGCACGGCGATGTCGTCGTGGCCGGAGTTGCCGAGCCACGCGCGAACGGCTTCGCGCAGGCGCGCGACGACCTCGCTCGCCGGCAACCCGACGCAGTCGGCGAGCACGGCGTGGAAGCGCTCGTCGCCGAACAGCTCGGCGGATTCCGTGCGGTTGCGGGCTTCCGTGACGCCGTCGGTGTAGAGCAAGCAGACGTCGCCCACCCCGAGGTGCACCGTGGCCTCGGCGAACCGGGCCTGCGGCGAGATGCCGACGAGCGTGCCCGGCACGCTGACCTCTTCGACCCCGCCGTCGCGGCGCAGCACGAGCGGCGCCGGGTGGCCGCCCGACGCGAGCGTCACGTCGAGCCCCGACGCGGTCGGCGCGACCGAGCCGAGCACGAGCGTCGCGAAGCGGTTGCTGCCGCCTGCGATGAGCAGTTCGTTGAGCAGGCGCAGCAGAGTGCGGCCGTCGCGTTCCACGAGGTGCAGCGCGGCCAGCGAATGCCGCACCCGGCCCGTGAGCGCCGCCGCCTCCGCGCCCTTGCCGCAGATGTCGCCGACGACCACGAACGCGCTGCCGTCCTCGCGGGCCAGCACGTCGTAGAAGTCGCCGCCGACGCCGAGCACTCCCCCGGCCGGCTCGTACCACAGCTCGAAGTTCGCGCCGTCGACGTCGGCCGGCGCCACCGGCTTCAACGTGGTCTCGAGCCCGCGCGTCGCCTCTTCCTGCCGCGCGTAGCGCTGCGCGTTGGCGAGCGCGGTGCCCGCGGCCGTGGCGAAGGCCTCGATCGCGCGCGGCTGGCCGGCTCCGAACGCGGGTTCGGTGCGCCGGCCGATCAGGACGGCTCCGGTGACCCCGCCCTCGGGCACCCCGAGCGACACCACGGACACCTCGAGGTGGCCCTGGAACCGGTCGGCGACCACCGCGGGCAGCGTCGCCACCTCGGCCGCCGGCACCACGCGCACCTGCGGCGACCCGGTCGCCGCGAACGTGTCGGCCACAGCGGGCGCGTGCTGGGCCGCCACCCGGCGGATGCGGCCGTGCCCGGGCGCGCTGCGGTCCTCGCTGCTCCACCACTCCCACCGGCCGCGGGTCGTCGGCAGCAGCACGAACACGCAGTCGCCCAGCGCCGAGGCCGCCAGCTCGGCGATCACGCGCGCCGTGCCGTGGCGCCCGCGCGCGGCCGCGAGTTTCGGACCGACCTGGGCGAGGAACTCTTCAGGACGGCGGGGGCTGTCGTCGACCACGGTCCACGCGTGCCAGCCGTCGGGCAGCGCGCGGACGTGGGCGGCCCGGTGCGCCTCGCCGAGGTCGACCCGGCCGGTGGTCTCCGTCACCGTGACGAGCACGGGCGGACCGTCGGCCGCCAGCGTCCGGGCGGCGGCGTTCGCCCAGCGCACGGCGCCTTCGGGATCGGACAGGAAGACCGGATCACGCACCTGTTCGAGCACCGAACGCCAGAATCCGCCGTACTCGGGCAGCGTGGCGCCGGGTGGCAGGGCCGACGCCGGAGCGGGCCGTGACACCATGCACGAACCTCCTGCCTCCGGGTCGACCGACTTCCTGTCACTACAAGGTTGGCACAGCGTGAGCGGGCGGACTGGCTCGAAGTGTAGGGCGAACCATGGCACGCTGGGTCGACGACCATGCCTGGCACACGCGTGGTGGAGAGGGTCGGCAGACATGACATCCGGTTCCGAGCGGGGTTCCGAGCGCGTCGAGATCACCGGGGTGAACGGCATCGCCGCCGGTGAGGCGGCTGCGCTCGAGCGGCTCCTGGCCGCCGTGCGCGAGCTGGGCGACGGCAACTTCCGCCGCCGGCTCGTCGCGCACGGCGACGGCGTCGTCGCCCAGCTGGCGGGCGCGTTCAACGACATCGCCGAGCGCAACCAGCGGCTCGTGACCGAACTCATGCGGGTCCGGGGAGCCGTCGGGCAGGAGGGGCGGCTCACCGAGCGCGTCCGCGCCGAGGTCGGCCCCGGCGGCTGGACGACCGCCGTCGAGACCGTGAACGGCCTGATCGAGGACGTCAGCAAACCCGTCGTCGAGCTCGATCGGGTGCTGGGCGCCGTCGCGGAGGGCGACCTGTCGCAGCCGATGGCGCTGCAGCTCGACGGCCGGCCGCTGCAGGGGCAGTACGCGGACCTCGCCAAGACCGTGAACGGCCTGCTCGCGCAGCTGTCGCGGTTCGCGGCCGAGGTCATCCGCCTCTCGCGCGAGATCGCCGGCGAAGGCCGGCTGGGGGGACAGGCCGAGGTCCCCGGCGTGGCCGGCACGTGGCGCGACCTGACCGACTCCGTGAACTTCCTCGCCGACAACCTCACCGAGCAGGTCCGCAACATCGCCCAGGTCACCACGGCCGTGGCGCGCGGCGACCTGACGCAGAAGATCAACGTCGACGCCCGGGGCGAGATCCTCGAGCTCAAGAACACGATCAACACCATGGTCGACCAGCTCTCGGCGTTCGCCGACGAGGTCACGCGCGTCTCGCGCGAGGTCGGCAGCGAGGGTCGCCTCGGCGGCCAGGCGCGGGTGCCGGGCGTCGCCGGCACGTGGCGCGACCTCACCGACTCGGTCAACCTCATGGCCGACAACCTCACCGACCAGGTCCGCAACATCTCCCAGGTCGCCACCGCGGTGGCGGCGGGCGACCTGACGAAGAAGATCGACGTCGACGCCCGCGGCGAGATCCTGCAGCTCAAGACCACGCTCAACACGATGGTCGACCAGCTCTCCGCGTTCGCCGACGAGGTCACCCGCGTCGCCCGGGAAGTGGGCAGCGACGGCCGCCTCGGCGGCCAGGCCGAGGTCCCGGGCGCGGCCGGCACGTGGCGCAACCTCACCGACTCGGTGAACCAGATGGCGGACAACCTCACCGACCAGGTCCGCAACATCTCCCACGTGACCACGGCCGTCGCGAAGGGCGACCTGACGCAGAAGATCACCGTCGACGCACGGGGCGAGATCCTCGAGCTCAAGACGACGATGAACACGATGGTCGACCAGCTCTCCGCCTTCGCCGACGAGGTCACCCGCGTCGCCCGCGAAGTGGGTACCGAGGGCATGCTGGGCGGCCAGGCGCAGGTGCCCGGCGTCGCCGGCATCTGGCGCGACCTCACCGGCTCGGTGAACTTCATGGCCAACAACCTCACCGCGCAGGTCCGCAACATCGCGCAGGTCGCGACGGCGGTGGCGCGCGGTGACCTGACGAAGAAGATCGCGGTCGACGCGCGGGGCGAGATCCTCGAGCTGAAGACCACGCTCAACACGATGGTCGACCAGCTCTCCGCCTTCGCCGACGAGGTCACCCGCGTGGCCCGCGAAGTCGGCACCGAGGGGAAGCTGGGTGGTCAGGCGACCGTGCCGGGTGTCGCGGGCACGTGGAAGGACCTGACCGACAACGTCAACTTCATGGCCAACAACCTGACCGACCAGGTGCGCAACATCTCGCAGGTCACGTCGGCGGTGGCGAAGGGCGACCTGACGCAGAAGATCACCGTCGACGCGCGCGGCGAGATCCTCGAGCTCAAGAACACGCTCAACACGATGGTCGACCAGCTCTCGGCCTTCGCCGACGAGGTCACCCGCGTGGCCCGTGAAGTCGGCACCGAGGGGAAGCTGGGTGGTCAGGCCCGCGTGCCCGGGGTGGCCGGCACGTGGAAGGACCTCACCGACAACGTCAACGTCATGGCCGACAACCTGACCGACCAGGTGCGCAGCATCGCCACCATGGCGAGCGCGGTGGCCAACGGCGACCTGTCGAAGAAGATCTCCATCGACGCCGCCGGCGAGGTCGCGGCGCTCGCGGCGACGCTCAACAGCATGGTCGAGACGCTGCGCGCGTTCGCCGACGAGGTCACGCGGGTGTCGCGCGAAGTCGGCACCGAGGGCATCCTCGGCGGGCAGGCGCGCGTGCCGGGTGTGGCGGGCACGTGGAAGGACCTGACGGAGAACGTCAACTTCATGGCACACAACCTGACCAGCCAGGTGCGCAACATCTCCCAGGTGACCACGGCCGTCGCGCGAGGGGACCTCTCGCGCAAGATCGACGTCGACGCCCGGGGCGAGATCCTCGAGCTGAAGACCACGATGAACACGATGGTCGACCAGCTCTCGGCGTTCGCGTCGGAGGTCACGCGCGTCGCGCGCGAGGTCGGTACCGAGGGCAAGCTCGGCGGCCAGGCCGAGGTCGAAGGCGTGTCGGGCACGTGGAAGCGGCTCACGGAGAGCGTGAACCAGCTGGCCGGCAACCTCACCACCCAGGTGCGCGCGATCGGCCAGGTCGCCACGGCCGTGACCGCGGGCGACCTGACGCGCCACATCACCGTGGACGCGTCCGGCGAGCTCGCGGACCTCAAGGACAACATCAACCAGATGATCGCGAACCTGAAGTCGACGACTTCGGCGAACCGCGAGCAGGACTGGCTGAAGACGAACCTCGCCCGGCTCGGCGGGCGCATGCAGGGCCACCGCGACCTCGCGTCCGTGGCCACGCTGATCCTGTCGGAGCTGGCGCCGCTGGTCAGCGCGCAGCAGGGCGCGTTCTTCCTGGCCCACGACGACGGCAGCGACCCCGGCCGCAAGGTGCTCGACTGCATCGCCGCCTACGGGCTCGCACAGTCGCGTTCGGGGCTGCGGTTCGAGCTCGGCGAGTCGCTGATCGGGCAGGCCGCGGTCGACCGGCAAACGATCCTCGTGCGCGAAGCGCCGCCGGAGTACGCGCTGGTGTCCTCGGGCCTCGGCGCGGCGCCGCCGGTGAACGTGATCGTGCTGCCCGTGCTGTTCCAGGGCGAGGTGCTCGGCGTGCTGGAACTGGCTTCGGTCAACGAGTTCTCCGCGGGTCACCTGGACCTGCTGGAGCAGCTGCGCCACACCATCGGCGTCAACGTGAACACGATCCTGTCGAACTCCCGCACCGAGGCGCTGCTGACGGAGTCGCAGCGGCTGGCGCAGGAACTGCGGGCCCGCTCGGAGCAGCTGCAGGCGCAGCAGGGTGAGCTGCGGCGGTCCAACACGGAGCTGGCCGAGAAGGCGGCGCTGCTGGCCCAGCAGAACCGCGACATCGAGGTCAAGAACATCGAGATCGAGCAGGCGCGCCAGGAACTGGAGGAGCGCGCCGGCCAGCTCACGGTGGCCTCGCAGTACAAGACCGAGTTCATGGCGAACATGTCGCACGAGCTGCGGACTCCGCTCAACAGCGCGCTGATCCTCGCGAAGCTGCTGTCGGAGAACCCGGAGGGGAACCTCACGGAGAAGCAGATCCAGTTCGCGCGCACGATCTGGGCGGCGGGCAGCGACCTGCAGCAGCTGATCAACGACAT
Source organism: Amycolatopsis sp. NPDC051903 (assembly GCF_044452505.1). Lineage (NCBI taxonomy): Bacteria > Bacillati > Actinomycetota > Actinomycetes > Pseudonocardiales > Pseudonocardiaceae > Amycolatopsis > Amycolatopsis sp. NPDC051903. The sequence goes on from NZ_JBITBT010000031.1 coordinate 9,274, forward strand.
CCTGGACCTCGCGAAGGTCGAGGCCGGGCGCATGGACCTGCAGATGTCGGACGTGACGCTGCCGGAGCTGGTGAACTACGTCGAATCCCTGTGCCGGCCGCTCACGGCGGACAAGGGCCTGGAGTTCGCCGTGCTGATCGACCCGCCCGTGCCGGGCAGCGTGCACACCGACGAACACCGGTTGCAGCAGGTGCTGCGCAACCTCCTGTCCAACGCCGCGAAGTTCACCGACGAGGGCGGCGTGCGGCTGCACATCCGCATGGCGTCGGAGCAAGAGGTGGAGCAGGAGGCGCTGCGCTCGGCGGCGGGGATCATCGCGTTCGCCGTGGAGGACACCGGCATCGGCATCCCCGAGGAGAAGCTGGCGATCATCTTCGACGCGTTCCGCCAGGCCGACGGCACCACCAGCCGCAAGTACGGCGGCACGGGCCTGGGCCTGTCGATCAGCCAGCAGCTCACGGAACTGCTCGGCGGCGAGCTGCGCGTGCACAGCGAACCCGGCAAGGGCAGCACCTTCACGCTGTACCTGCCGGTGGGCGCGGCGAACCTCATCGCGCCGACCGCGCCCGTGCGGCCCAGGCCGAAGCTGCCCGTGCTGCCGAGCACCATCACGGTGACCGAGCCCGACAGCGCCCCGAAGCGCTTCAACGGCGAGAAAGTGCTGATCGTCGACGACGACCTGCGCAACGTCTTCGCGCTGGCGGCGGTGCTGGAACAGGCCGGCCTGGAGGTCATCTACGCCGACACGGGCGTCGCGGGCATCCGTGCGCTGGAACGCCACGAGGACACCGCGCTCGTCCTGATGGACGTGATGATGCCGGAGCTGGACGGCAACGCGACCATCGCGGCCATCCGCGCGGAAGCGGCGCACGAAGACCTGCCCGTGATTGCCGTCACAGCCAAGGCGACGGCCGAAGACCGCGAACGCACCCTCGCCTCGGGCGCCGACGACTACATCACCAAGCCGGTGGACACCGATCTGCTGCTGGACGTGATCGCCACGCGCCTCGAAGCCGACGCGGCGTCCTCCCAGGTCAGGGACCCGGAGCGAAATGGAGCGGGTGACGGGAATCGAACCCGCGTAGCTAGTTTGGAAGACTAGGGCTCTACCATTGAGCTACACCCGCAGCGCCCCCGGTGACCCAGGAGCGCAGTCAGCTTAGCGTGAGGGCTACGCTGGTGCCGCACACCCCCTCCACGGGGTGTCGGGATGTGGCGCAGCTTGGTAGCGCATTCGCTTTGGGAGCGAAGGGTCGCAGGTTCAAATCCTGTCATCCCGACTCGAAAGGGCTGGACCTACGGGTTCAGCCCTTTGTCGTGCCGGCACGGGGCTTGGTGACTCTTCGCTTCGGGCGATCACGGCTTGTGCACGTGCCGAGCGCTGATCAGCGAGTCGTCTACGTCACTCCCGGACCGGAGCGTGGTGGCTGGGGTGCCCGCGCACACCGAAGCATTGTCGGCGGCCGCAGGCCGTTGGGGGGCCAAGCCCCACGCGACCGCGTCGCAGCGGGTCAGCCCGCCTGAGCGGCCTGCGTGCAGGCCGCGGTTCCCTTGCACTGCTTCATCGCGACTGCTTGCCGGTGCAGCTTGTCCTTGATCTCCTGCGACAGTCCGTTGTAGACGTTGTGGAGTTCGTCCGGGTCCTTGGCGCGGTCGTAGAACTCGTGGCTGCCGTCGGCGTATTCGACGTAGGTGGACTGGGCCGTGCGGAGCGCTTCGTAACTCGGCGGGTTACCGGAGTTCGCCCGGGGTTTGTCCGGGTCCTTCGGGTCGGTGTCCGGACCGTGGTGTTCGACGAGAGCGGCGGCGGGCTGGCCCGGCGGGGTTTGACCCTGCAGCAGGGGAACGAGGCTCCGTCCGTCCACAGTGGGCAGCGGTGCGGCGCCGCTCAGCTGCTCGAAGGTGGGGGCGAGATCGATGTTGGACGCGACGGCCGGAGTGGTGCGGCCGGCGGGAACGCCGGGGCCGGTGATGACGAGCGGAACGTGCACGTCGGTGTCGAAAGCCGTTTGTTTTCCCGGGTTCAGCCGGTAGTCGCCCAGGTGGTAACCGTTGTCGGAGCTGAACACGAAGTACGTGTTGCGGTCCTGGCCGGTGGCGCGCAGCGTGTCCTGCAGGCGCCCGATCATCGCGTCGACGGCCTGGACCGCTTGCGCGCGTTTGCGGAACGCCTGGTCGATCTTGCCGATCTGGTCCGGGGTGAGCGGGTTCGCGGCCTGCTGCGCCAGCCACGGCGGGGCGTCGGTCGGGACTTGGTTGAACGTGGGCTCACGCGGGGCCCGCAGACCCGGGAACTTGTCCCTGTCGCGCGGGGCCGGGGTGTAGGGGCCGTGCGGGGCGAACGTCGCGGTCTCCAGCACGAACGGCTTGCCGTCCTGCGCGGCGGATTTCACGAAGTCGGCGGCCTTGCCCGAGACGACGTCGGTGAGGTAGTCCTCGGGCTTCTTGCCGTGTGTGGTGCGGTGGCCGTTTTCGTCGAGGGTGTAGGCGAACTCGGGGTAGCCGTTGCCGGCAACGTCCCACTCGTCCCAGCCCGGGGGTACGGGGAGGGTGCCGGGGTCGGGTTTTCCGGGGCCTGGCACGGGAAAGCCGTTGAGGTACTTGCCCATCAGCCCCGTGCGGTAACCCTGGTCGTGCAGGGCGGTCGCGTAGGTGCGCGCCGCGTCGTCGCCGTTCTGGAAAGCGGTGTAGCCACCGTCGGGCGGGGAATTCGTGAACACGCCCGTGTTGTGCGGGAACTGGCCGGTGAAGATGGACGACCGCGACGGGCAGCAGAGCGAATCGGTGACGGAGTAGTTCGAGAACGACATCCCCGCCTTCTCCATCGCCTGCACGTGCGGCAGGTACTGCACCAGGTTCGTAGCCAGGTCGTCGGTCAGCACGAAAACGATGTTCGGCCGCGAGCTCTCCGGGCCGGCGCTCGATTCCGGCGAAGACGAGTTCGTGCAAGCGGTCACCGCGAGCAAGAGGCACACCACCAGCGCGACGATCACACGGCGGACGCCGGACACCAAGGTCATCGTTTTCACTCCCCGAACACCGGTTCCGTGATGGGCCGATCTTGCCGCCGGACCCTACCGGCGTCCCAGGGGTGCGCAAGCCGGTCGAATCGAACCCGTACGCACCGCTTACAAACCGCAAACGCGTGCTCCCGACTCAAGGGCCGGACCTGGTGTGGTCCAGCCCTTTCGTGCCGCAATCCGTTCTACCCCAACGAGAAACGGTCAGCTCCGCCCGATCATCCGCAGGGCATCGACGTGCTCATGCTGACACTCGCCCTGACGCAGGCGTGGCCCTCACTCCGCCCGAGATCCGCTCCCCCGCCGGCCGGGAATCCGCCGCGCGCCTCAGACGCCATCGCGCCACCATGGTCCGCGCCACGACCGCCGTCGTGGCGGAGCTACTCGGCCCGCCACGCTGAGCCGCGCCGGCACTCAGCGATTTCAGAGCTGAATCCCAGCACCACCGAGCGTTGGACTCACTACCGCGACGAGGCCAACGACGGTCGTCGGTCGTCCACAATGTGCCGGGCAACAAGCAGTTCTGGCCATGCGGGCACCGTGGCGGGATTGCCAACGGAATGATTTACCGTGGCCCCAAGGAAAACGACGCCGCAGTCAGTGATCCTGCTCGGCCCAGTCCCCGTTCGCCGTGAGGACCACGTCGTCCAGGGCCACGGTTTTGCCCGACGCGGTGGTCGCTGTGATCACCACGGGCTCGCCCGTGGCGCGGTCGGACAGGCGGAACGGTCCGTCGTCGGCCTGCAGGTGCGCGTTGCCCCACTGCATCAAGCCGAACACGACCGGGAGCAGGTCCTTGCCGCGGTCGGTGAGGTGGTACTCGAACCGCGTGCGCACCCCCGGCTCGCGGTACGGCTCCTTCACGAGCACACCGAGTTCGGTGAGCAGCTTGAGCCGGGCCGCGACGATCGCGTCGGTGCTGTGGGTCCGCCGCACGAAGTCGTCGAAGCGGGTCGTTCCGTAAAGCGCTTCCCGCAGCACCAGCATGGTCGAGCGCGTGCCGATGGCGTCCATCGCCATCGCGACGGAGCAGCTGTCGTTCGCCAGCTGCCACGCACCGCGATCGGCGAGCGGACCTTCGAACGTGACCGGCATCGCTCCTCCTGACCTCACTCCGTCTGGCTACTATCGTACATAGTCAGACTGGCTACCATCAATAGTAGCCAGTGATGCGCCGGCTTCCAGGCGCGAGAAGGAGAACCCACGACCATGACGATCGTCACCGCGGCCGCGGTGCAACTCAGCCCCGTCCTCTACAGCCGTGAAGGCACCGTGGACAAGGTCGTCCGGAAAATCGCCGAGCTCGGCGGCAAGGGCGTCCAGTTCGCCACGTTCCCCGAGACGGTGATCCCGTACTACCCGTACTTCTCGTTCGTCCAGCCGCCCTACCGGATGGGCGCCGAGCACCAGCGCCTCCTGGAGCAGTCGGTCACCGTGCCGTCGGCGACGACCGAGGCGATCGGCGAGGCGTGCCGGCAGGCCGGCGTGGTCGTCTCGATCGGTGTCAACGAGCGCCACGGCGGCACCATCTACAACGCCCAGCTCCTCTTCGACGCCGACGGAACCCTGCTCCAGCACCGCCGCAAGATCTCCCCGACCTACCACGAGCGGATCATCTGGGGCCAGGGCGACGGATCCGGCTTGCACGCCGTCGACAGCGCGGTCGGACGTGTCGGCCAGCTCGCGTGCTGGGAGCACTACAACCCGCTCGCCCGCTATGCCCTCATCGCCGACGGCGAGCAGATCCACTCGGCGATGTACCCAGGTTCCTTCTCCGGCGACCTGTTCGCCGAGCAAATGGAGGTCAGCATCCGCCAGCACGCCCTGGAATCGGCGTGTTTCGTCGTCAACGCCACCGCGTGGCTCGACGCCGATCAGCAGACCCGGATCGGGCAGGACACCGGATGCCCGACCGGCCCGATCTCCGGCGGGTGTTTCACCGCGATCGTCTCGCCGTCGGGTGAGCTCCTCGGCGAACCGCTGCGCGAAGGCGAGGGAGAGGTGATCGCCGGCCTCGACTTCGCGTTGATCGACAAGCGCAAGCTGCAGATGGACTTGCGCGGGCACTACGCGCGGCCCGAGCTGCTCAGCCTGGCCATCGACCGGCGTCCCGCGCGGCACGTCCACGAGCTCGACGGGGCGGTGGAGCGCATTTCTTGATCACTCCCCCGGGGAAGGCACACTCCGAGCGAAGCGGGGTATAGTCCGCTTACATCAGGAACGAACACCCACGGAAGGTGCGGACATGCCGCTGACCGGCGAATACCAGCCGAGCCCCTTCGACTTCTCGCGCGACCAGGCGGAGCTCATCGAAAAATCGGGCGGACTCGAGGGCACGGACAACCAGGGCGCGCCCGTCATCGTGATGACCTCGGTCGGCGCCAAGACCGGCAAGCTCCGCAAGACGCCGCTCATGCGCGTCGAGCACAACGGCGAATACGCGGTCGTCGCTTCACTGGGGGGCGCACCCAAGAACCCCGTCTGGTACTACAACATCGTCGCCAACCCGCACGTCGAACTCCAGGACGGTCCGACCAAAAAGGACTACCAGGCGCGCGAAGTGCACGACGACGAGTACGCCACCTGGTTCGACCGCGCCGTCGTGGCCTGGCCGGATTACGCCGAGTACCAGAAGAAGACGACCCGCAAGATGCCGATCTTCGTCCTCAGCCCGATCGACGCCTGACAGCCCGGCCGGGCTCGCGGCGCGCTGCGGCGCGGGCCCGGCCCGTGCTCGTCGTGCTTCACCACGCGTCCGGCTCGAATTCGGCGGTCAAGTCGTGCCAGGACACCGGCTCGGAGCAGTGCGCGCACGTCAGTCGCGGCTCGGCCGGGTGCCCGCAGCCACGGTGGATCAGGCGGACCGGCGGGACGTCGTTCTCGTACTTGTCCCCCCATGCCATGAGCGACACCAGGACCGGGTAGAGATCGGCGCCCTTGGGGGTGACCCGGTACTCGTAGCGGGCGGGGTGGTCCTGGTACTGCACGCGTTCGAGGATCCCCTCCTCCACGAGGACTCGCAGCCGGTCGGTGAGCACGTTGCTGCCGAGGCTGAGCTTCTCGCGGAAGTGGTCGTAGCGGCGATGACCGCGGAAGCACTCGCGCAGGATCATCATCGTCCACCGCTCGCCGATCACCGCCCAGGTGCGGGCGACTGAGCAGTAGAGGTCTCCCAAGTCGTCGTGCTTCACCCCACCAGCGTAGGACACTTTTCGAGTCTAACTAGGTTGTGGCCGTGAGCCGGCCCGGCTAGGGTCAGACTCGATTTGAGTCTCACTCACGCGGAGGTGACCGGATGCCCTTCTACCAATTCACCGTTCCGGCCGGCGGCGCGACTCTCGAGCACAAGGCCGAAATCGCGGCGGCGGCGACCCGGATCCACAGCGAGGTCACCGGCGCACCCGCTGCCTACGTGCACTGCTCCTTCACGGAGGTCCCGAAGGGCAGCATTTTCGTGGCCGGGGAACCGGTCGACGGGGCGCGGATGGTCGGGCTGATCCGGGACGGCCGATCGGCCGAGGTCAGGGCGAAGCTCATCCACGGGATCGCGGACGCGTGGAGCGAAATCACCGGGGACAGCAAGGAAAGCCTGGCGATCTTCCTCCAGGAGATCCCGGGCGCGAACGTCCTCGAGGACGGCGTGATCCTGCCCGAGACCGCCGACGAACCAGGCGCAATCCGTTAGCCGGCAAGGAAAACGATCTGGCTGCGCGGGGCAGCCGCGGGAGCGCTACCCTCGGTACGGCGTCCGTCACAGCGTCGCCGAACTGGAGGCTGATCCCGTGCTCGACCCGGACAACGCACCGGTCGGAGTCGACCCCACCCGCTCGTCCGTGGCCCGGGTTTACGATCATCTGCTCGGCGGGAACCACGCCTACGCGATCGACATCACGGTCGCCGCCCAGATCAGCGCGGCCATGCCGGAAGTGGCGGATGTCGCGCTGGAGAACCGGAGTTTCCTGAGCCGGGCGTGCCGGTTCATCAGCCGGGAAACCGACGTCCGCCAGTTCCTCGACCTCGGGTCCGGGCTGCCGACCGCCGAGAACGTGCACCAGGTCGTCCAGCGCCTCCACCAAGACGCGAAGGTCGCGTACGTCGACTACGACCCGGTGGTTGCCGCGCACGGGAAAGCAATTCTCCAGGAGAACGGCGACACGCGGTTCGTCCTGGCCGACATCTTCGACCCGCAGAGCATCCTCGAGAACCCCGACGTCCGCGACCTGCTCGACTGGGAGCAGCCCATCGCGCTGCTGGCCGTTGCCGCACTGCACCACCACAACGGCGAACGCGGCAAACCCGCCGAGGTGATGGGCCAGTTCATCGACCGCCTCCCGGCCGGCTCCTTCGTGGTGATCAGCCACGTCATCGATCCGAGCGACGGCTCCGAGGACGACGAGATCCTGCAGAAGACCCTCGACGTCATCCACCGCGGGTCCATGCGTGACATCACCGCGCGCACCAAGGAAGAAATCCGGGAGCTGTTCCACGGCCTGGAGCTCGTCCCCGCCAACGGCGAAACCGAAGCCGACATCGTGCCCGTCGCCGACTGGTGGCCGGACGGCCCGCGCTACCGCCCGCCGACCATCGCGCAGCGCATCATCGCGGGCGGCGTGGCGATCAAGCGCTGACCCGGTCGGGCGAGGCCCGGCCTTTTCGTCGCCGGCGGTGAAAACGCGCCGTGAAAAATCCGGGCGGCCGCCCGCGGCTCGGCGCAATGCCTGTGCCACGGCCCGTTCCGGTCGTCACGCCGGCTGCTCGTTGCTTGAAGCCGTGTCCGAGACCGGCTGATACTGGGCGCTTCCGGAGCCGGAGGGGTGCCATGACCACACTCGGGATCGAGGACTACACCGCATTGCGCCGGCAGTCGGCGGGCACCGTGCTGACTCCGGCCGACCACGGCTACGACGCGGCGCGAACGGTGTGGAACGGCGGCGTCGACCGCTACCCGGCGCTGATCGCCCAAGCCGGCGGCCCCGCGGACGTCGCGACGGCGCTGGAGTTCGCGCGGCAGCACGGGCTCGCGGTGAGCGTGAAGGGCGGCGGCCACAACATGCGGGGAGACGCCGTTTGCGACGACGGTCTGGTGATCGACCTGAGCGCTCTGCGCGCGATCACCGTGAACGCGACCGCGCGGACGATCCACTGCGGAGGCGGCTGCACGTGGGCCGAAGTGGATGCCGCGGGCCAGCAGGTGGGGCTCGCCGTGCCGGGTGGCACGGTCAGCGACACCGGGGTCGGCGGGCTCACGCTCGGCGGCGGCGTCGGCTGGCTCACCGCGCGCCACGGCCTGACGGTGGACAACCTGCTCTCGGCCGAGGTCGTCACCGCCGACGGCGTCGCGCGGCACGCTTCGGCCGACGAGCACCCCGATCTGTTCTGGGCCCTGCGCGGCGGTGGCGGCAACTTCGGCGTGGTGACGCGGTTCGAGTTCCGCGCGCATCCCGTCGGCCCGATCGTGCAGCTGGGCCTGTTCTTCTGGCCCATCGAGCAGGGAACCGGGGCGCTGCGGTTCATCCGCGACACGGTCGTGGCGCTGCCGCCGGGCATGGGCGCCATGATCGCCGGCCTCAACGCGCCGCCGGCGCCGTTCGTCCCACCCGAAGTGCAGCAGACGCCGGGGTACGCGCTGGTCGTCGCGGGCTTCGACGGCCCGGAGCAGCACGCGGGCGTCGTCGCGGAAGTCCGAAGTGGACCGCCGGCGGCGTTCGAGCTGGTGTCCCCCATCCCCTACGTCGAGCTGCAGAAGCTGATCGACCCCGGCTCGCCGCGCGGGATGCTGTCGTACGAGAAGGCGCTGTACGTCGACACGTTGAGCGACGAGGTGCTCGACGTGATCGCCGAGTACCAGCCGCAGAAGTCGGCACCGCTGTCCATCACGCCGATATTCCCCTTGCGCGACACGTACACGACCGTCCCCGACGACGCGACCGCCTTCGGCGGCACCCGCGCGCCCAAGTTCGCGGTCAACGTCGCGACGATGGCCCCCGACCCGGAGCTGTACGCCACGGACCGCGCCTGGGTACGCCGCTTCTGGACCGCGCTCGCCCCGCACGCGTCGAGCACCGGCGGCTACGTGAACTTCATGGCGGACTACGACGAAGACCGCGTCCGAGCCGCCTACGGCGCCACCAAGTTCGACCGCCTGTCCCGCATCAAGGCCGGCTACGACCCGGACAACGTCTTCCGGCCGGGTGCCAACATCCGGCCTGCCGTGGACGCCTGAGTCCTTCGCCGGTCCGCGCGAAGGTCTGGACCTGGTGTGCTGAGGACGGTCGGCGACAGCAGGAACGGCGCGTACGGCCAGCCGGCGGGTGCCCCGTTCAGCTCGGGCCAGTGCTGCCGCGCGTCGCAGGAGACCCGGTTGTCGGCGGCCAGCCTTGCCGAACCCGCGCACGGCTGCCCGCTAGCCGGAAGCCGGAAAACTCTCGACAGCAATCCGAGACACCCAAGTCTGGACCGATTGGTACACGCGCCTCAGTCGGACGTCACCCCATTCCAGCAACAATATTAGGCAAGCTCCGGCGATTGACTTGTACCGATCAGTCGGTCTACCGTCAGCCGGGTCGGACTCTCGATGAGGAGGAGGTCCGCGTGGGTGAGCGCGAAAACGCCGCCGCCGAGTGGCGGCGGGTGCTGGGCACGCTGGAGCAGGACCCTGCGGAGGGGTTCAACCTCGCGTACGAGTGCTGCGAACGCTGGGCGAGCGACCCCGGCCGTGTCGCGTTGATCGTGCGCGGGCCCGACGGGAGCTCCCGGCGCTACGCGTACACCGACCTGGCGCGGCACGGCGAACGGGCCGCGAACGCTTTCACCGCAAGGGGTCTGAGCCGCGGCGCACGGGTGGCGGCGCTGCTCGGCCGACAGGTCGAGGCGTGGATCGCGGCGATTGGCACGTGGCGGGCGGGGCTGACGTACGTGCCGCTCTTCTGCGGGTTCGGCCCGGAGGCGGTCGCGCAGCGGCTGAATTCGGCCGGCGCCGAGGCTGTGGTCGTCGACGCGCGGTGGAGGCCCGCGCTGGAGGCTGCTCGCGCGCACCTGAAGCGGGACGTCGTCGTCTTCACCGTCGGCGCGAGCCCGTTGGCCGGCGACCACGACTTCCTCGCGGAGCTGGAAATCGACCACCCGGCGACCCCGATGGCACCGACCGCGGCGCACGATCCGGCGGTCGTCATGTTCACCAGCGGCACCACGAGCGAACCGAAGGGGTGCGTGATCCCCCACTCCGGCGTGCTCGCGCTGCTCCCCTGGTTCGACCACAGCGTCGCGGCGGGACCCGGTGACATCCTGTTCACCACCACGGATCCGGCGTGGTCGTTCGGCCTGATGAGCACCGGCGCGGCGCCGATGGTCCGCGGCCTCACGCGTGTGATGTACACGGGCGACTTCGACGCGAACGCCTGGCTAGACGTCATCGAGCAGGAGCGGGTCACGTGCGTCACCTCGGTGCCGACGGCGTACCGACGGCTCGTCGCGGCGGCGCGCGAGCGCGGGGTGGCGCGATCGATCCGCTCCGCGATCAGCGCCGGCGAGCCCCTGGACGCGGCGACGGCCGACGCGTGGCGGCAGCTCACGGGCGCGCCCATCCGCGACGGTTACGGCCAGACGGATCTCGGCATGATGGTCGCAAACCTCGCGGCCGACGACGCGCACCTCGCGCCGGGCTCGCTGTCCGCCGTCGTCCCCGGGTGGGAAGCACGCCTGCTCACGCAGACCGGCGAGGTGATCAGCGGTCCGGGCCAGGGCGAGATCGTGTTCCGGCGCCCGCCGTTCCAGCTGAGCGCGACCTACGCGAACGCTCCCGATCTGTGGCGCTCCCGCCTCGTCGACGGCGATTGGTTCCGCACCATGGACGTCGTGCGCCGCGACGACGCCGGCCGCTGGCACTTCGTCGGCCGCGACGACGACGTCATCGTCACCGCCGGCTACAACGTCGGCCCCGGCGAGGTCGAGGCCGTGCTGACGGCGCACCCGTCCGTGCTCGAAGCCGCCGCCGTCGCGGCCACCGACCCGAACCGCGGCTCGGTGGTGCGCGCCGTCGTCGTCCCCGCCCCCGGCGTGGTGCCCACCGCCGGCCTCACCGCCGCGCTGCAGGACCTCGTCCGCCGCGAAGTCGGGCGCCACGCGTATCCCCGCATCGTCGAATACGCCGAAGAACTCCCCAAAACGGTCACCGGCAAGATTCGCCGGTCGGCTTTGCGTGAATAGCTCCTCGCCAGGAAAGGCACTTTTGTTTCCCGCTCTTCACGCCGCTTCGCGGAAGCCGGCCGAATACCGGCGATTCCGTGTGATGATCACCAGGACCGAAGGCAATCTTCGACACTGGAGATCCCGTGCACCTCACGAGCAAGGTCAGGAAGGCCGCGACCAGCGGCCTCATCGCGGGCGCGCTGCTGCTCGCCGGCACCGCCACCGCCTCGGCTTCGACGCCGATCGCGTCGTACGCGAACGAGCCGGCGTGCCAGGCCGCCCGCGCGATCCACCTGGTCGAGCACCCGAACGAAACCACGCACTGCGAACCCGTCACGATCGACGACAAGGGCACCGTGCACTACTGGCTCATGCGGGACTGATTTCCCCGGGACCACCTCCAGTCCACCGTGAATTGTCCCGGAAAGTGCGCCACACCGATTCTGTGGCGCACTTTCCGCCGGACCGGGAAGATGTCGGCAACGCGGTGCGATGACTGAGTGGGAGGCGCGGACATGACGGTGGACACCCGGCGGCACGGACGGATCCTCGTCGTGCGGCTGAACCGGCCCGAGAAGCGCAACGCCGTCGACGCGGCGACGACCGCCGGGCTCGACGCGGCGCTCAACGAACTCGAGGACGACCCGGACCTGTGGGCGGGCGTGCTGTGCGACACCCCGCAGGCGTTCAGCGCCGGCACCGACCTCAACGACGGGCGCGGCGAACCGACCCCGCGCGGCGGCAGCTACGGCGTGGTCAGGCGCGAGCGCCGGACGCCGCTGATCGCCGCCGTCGAAGGCTTCGCGTACGGCGGCGGGTTCGAGATCGTGCTGTCCTGCGACCTCGTGGTCGCCGCGCGCACGGCGAAGTTCGCGCTGCCGGAGGTGTCGCTGGGTGTCGTCGCCGACTGCGGGGCGCTGTTCCGCACCCAGCGCGCGCTGCCGGTGAACATCGCGAAGCAGCTGCTGCTCACCGGACAGCCGCTGACGGCCGAGCGCGCGTACACCCTGGGCTTGGTCAACGAGCTGACCGAACCCGGCGAGACCGAGCCCGCGGCACTGCGGCTGGCCGAGCAGATCGTCGCCAACGCACCGGTCTCGGTCGCGGAGTCCCTGCACGCCGTGGCCGCCCTGGTCGACGGTGAAGAGCAGCGCGGCTGGGACCTCACCGCGGAAGCCGCGCGGCGCGTCGACGAGACGGCCGACCGCGCCGAGGGAGTCGCGGCGTTCCTCGGGAAGCGCCCGCCCACCTGGTCGGGCCGGTGACCGCCGAGCCGATTTCCGTGACCGCAACGGGCTCCCGGGAATGAGCCCCGACTATTCCCCGGCCGATTTCACAACCCGTGGACGCAGATCCGCCGCTCCGGTTGAGCGGACCCCGCTCAATTTGCCTGACAGACGGTTTCCAGCTAGCTGCAAGGCCTGCTACCTGGTAGCACTACACCGTGTCCGGATCTGAGGACCCGGTGTCTCGTGATCACCTGACGGCGGCCCACCGTGGTGTATTAGGCTCGCCTCACTCAGGTGAAAAGGCGGCGGATCGCCGAGGACCCGCCATTTCCGGTCGAGTGGGGGAAATGCTGTTCGAAACGCAGGAAATCAGCGGCGAGGAGAGCCGGAGGTGAGCGACGACCCCGGCCCGGTCCTCCTCGGGCGCGCCCGCGAGCTCGGGCTGCTCGACGGGTTGCTCGCCGAAGTGCGTCAAGGCCACAGCTCGGTGCTCGTCGTGCGCGGCGAGGCGGGCGTCGGCAAGACGGCGCTGCTGAACCACGTCGTCACGCAGGCCGCGGATCTGCAGGTGTCGCACCTCGCGGGTGCGGAGTCCGAGGCGGAGCTGGCGTTCGCCGGCCTGCACCAGGTGTGCGCGCCGCACCTCGGCGGGCTCGACCGGCTGCCGGCGCCGCAACGCGCCGCGCTGACCACCGCGTTCGGGCTGGAGCCGGGCAGCCCGCCGGACCGGTTCCTCGTCGGGCTCGCCGCGCTGACGCTGCTGGCCGACGCCGCCGCGAAGAACCCGCTCGTCTGCGTGGTCGACGACGTGCAGTGGCTCGACAGCGCGTCGGTGCAGACGCTGTCGATCGTGGCGCGGCGGCTGCGGGCCGACCCCATCGCGATGGTCTTCGCGGTGCGCGAGGGTGAGGAGACTTCGGCGCTCACGGTGCTGGGCCGGCTGCCGGAGCTCGTGCTGACCGGGCTCGACGACCGCGATTCGCGCACCCTGCTCGCGTCCGCGATGCCCGGCCCCATGGACGAACGGGTGCGCGAGCGCATCCTCGCCGAAGCCCGCGGCAACCCGCTGGCGCTGCTGGAGCTGCCCCACGCGGCGAGCCCGGCCGAGCTGGGCGGCGGCTACGGGCTCGTCGGCGACGCGCGGGCGCTGTCGGGCCGCATCGAACGCAGCTTCGCGGACCAGCTCGCCGCACTGCCCGCGGCCACCCGGCTCCTGCTGCTCATCGCGGCCGCCGACCCGGTGGGCGAGGCGACGCTCTTGTGGCGGGCCGCCGAAACCCTCGGCGTGGGGGTGGACGCCGCGTCGCCGGCGGAGAACGCGGAGCTGGTGACGATCGGCCGCCGCGTGCGCTTCCGCCACCCGCTGGTGCGCTCGGCCGTCTACGGCTCGGCGAGCGTGGCCGACCGACGGCGCGTGCACGCGGCGCTCGCCGGCGCCATGGACCCCCGCATCGACGGCGAGCACCGCGCCTGGCACCGCGGCCAGGCCGCCGCCGGACCCGACGAGACCATCGCCGCCGAACTCGAGGCGACGGCCGAGCGGGCCCGCGCCCGCGGTGGGGTCGCCGCGGCGTCGGCCTTCCTCGCCGACGCGACCGAGCTCACGCCGGACCCGGCCGTGCGCGCCCGCCGCGCGCTGGCCGCGGCGCAGGCCAAGCTCGCCGCCGGCGCGCCGGACGCGGCGCTGGCCCTGGTCGCGGTGGCGCAGTCCGCGCCGCCGGAACCGGTGCGGCAGGCACGGATCGACCTCGTGCGCTCGCAGATCGCGTTCGCGATGCACCGCGGCCGCGACGCCCCCGCGCTGCTGCTCGCGGCCGCCGAGCACCTGCGTGACCTCGACCCGCCGCTCGCCCGCGAGACCTACCTCGAAGCGCTGATGGCGGCGGTGTTCGCCGGGCGCCTCGTGTGGGCCGAGGACAGCGGACCGGCCGGGATGGCGCGCGCCGCGCGGTCGGCCCCACCCGCGCCCCGGCGGCCCCGCGCCGTCGACCTGCTGCTCGACGGGCTCGTGCTCCGGTTCACCGAGGGCTACGCGGCCGCGGCGCCCGCGCTCATGGAAGCCGTGCGGCAGTTCCTGCGCGACTCCGACGCCGGAGTCGCGGGGCTGCGCTGGTACGGGCTCGTCGGCCGCATCGCGCTGGACCTGTGGGACCAGCAGTCGTGGGACGATCTCGCCGCCCGGCAGGTGCAGATCCTGCGCGAGCAGGGCGTGCTGACGCTGCTGCCGGTCGCACTCGCCTACCGCGCCGGCGTGTGCGTGCACGCGGGCCGGTTCGACGAAGCGGCCGCGCTGCTCGAGGAGTCCGACGCGATCAGCCAGGCCACCGGAGCCCCGCCGCCGCTGTACATCGAGCCGGTGCTCGCGGCCTACCGCGGCGAGGAGGAGCGCACGCTCCAACTGGTCCGGACCAGTTTGCACAGCGCGACCGTGCGCGGCGAGGGCCGCGTGATCCCGATCGTGCAGTACGCCGCAGCCGTGCTGCACAACAGCCTCGGGCAGTACCGCGAGGCGTTGGCCGCCACCGACTGGGCCGTGGAGCACGACGACATCGGCATGTACGGCTACGGGTTGCTCGAACGCGTCGAAGCCGCCGCCCGCTGCGGCGAGACCGGCATCGCCACCGAGGCCATGGAGGAACTCGTGGCCCGCGCCGACGCCACCGGCACCGAAATGGCGCTCGGTGTGGCGGCGCGCTCGCGGGCCCTGCTGGCCAAGGGCGACGAAGCCGACGGGCTCTACCGCAGCGCCGTCGAACACCTGCGGCGCAGCAAGGTCGGGGTGCTGCAGGCCCGCGCCCAGCTGCTCTACGGCGAGTGGCTGCGCAGCGAACGCCGGCGCGACGACGCCGTGGTCCAGCTGCGTCAAGCGCGTGCGGTTTTCCGGCGCGTGCGGGCCGACGGGTTCGCCGAACGCGCCCGGCGCGAGCTGGTCGCCGCGGGCGAAGCGGTGGGCGTGCCGACGGTGGCGCTCGCCGACCGGCTGACCGGGCAGGAGACCTACATCGCCCAGCTGGCGGCCGAGGGCCAGACCAACCAGGAGATCGCGGCGCAGCTGTTCCTCAGTCCCCGCACGGTGGAATGGCACCTCGGCAAGATCTTCGCGAAGCTCGAGATCACGTCGCGGCGCGGCCTGCGGGCGGCGCTGGCCGGGAGTGGTGATGACCGGGTCCCGGGGTGAGGCCCGGGTGCGGACCGCCCGGCTGGGAGGTGCCGCGACCGGAATCATCGCCGGCGCCGAGGTTCCGGCCCGGGACTTGCTGTTCTCACAAGGGAGTTCCGCCGGCGGAACCGCGCCCTCGGATGATCGACCGACCGGGCACCGTCACGCGGACTTCGTGTCGATCACCCCGAGCGGGTGAGCACCGCATGACCACGTCGTTCAGCAGCTCCCGGCCGGGTGACGGCGGGCCGGCGCCGCGGCTGCGCGGCCGCGAGCGTGAACTCCGCACGCTCGAAGCGCTGCTCGCCGGCGCTCGGGAAGGCCGCGGCGGTGCGCTTCTCGTGCGCGGCGAGCCGGGGATCGGCAAAACGGCGCTGATCTCCGCCGCCCTCGCCGGTGCCACGGACCTGCGCGTGACCCAGGTCCGCGGCGCCGAGTGCGAGTCGGCGTTCCCCTACGCCGGGCTGCACCAGCTGTGCGCCGGGCTGCTGGAACGGCTGCCCCTGCTGCCGGACCCGCAGCACGCGGCGCTGCGGGTCGCGTTCGGACTCGCCGACGGCCCGCCGCCGAACCGGCTTCTCCTGGCGCAGGCGGTGATGACGCTGCTGCGGGAGTCCGCTGTGGACGGTCCGCTGGCGTGCGTCGTCGACCACGCCCAGTGGCTTGACCGGGCGTCGCTGGAGATCCTGGCGTTCGTAGCGCGCCGGTGCCCGGCCGCGCCGGTCGCGCTCGTGGTGGCCGTGCGCGGACGGGCCGCCGCCGACGCGCTCGCCGGGGTCGCGGAGCTACGGCTCGAAGGGCTCGCCGACGAAGCCGCCCGGGCGCTGCTCGCGACGGTGCTGCCGGCCCGGCTCGACGAACGGATCAGGGCCCGGATCGTCGCCGAAGCGCGCGGGAACCCGTTGGCACTGCTGGAGCTCTACCGCGGCGTGTCCCCCGCCGCGGTCGCGGGCGGGTTGGGGCTCGTCGACGCCGGCCCGGAGCTCACCCGCGTCGAACGCCGCCTGCTGGCCCGGTTGCGTGAGCTGCGGGAGCCGGCGCGGTTGCTGCTGCTGATCGCCGCCGCCGAACCCGAGGGCGACCCGGTCCTGCTGCGGCGGGCCGCGGACCACCTCGGGCTCGGACTCGAGCTCGTCGCGGCGACGGGCCTGCTGAGCATCGGCGAACGGGTGCTGTTCCGGCGGCCGCTCGTGCGTTCGGCGCTCTACCGTTCGGCGCCGCTGTGCAAACGCCGGCAGGCGCACCAAGCGCTGGTGGCTGCCATCGGCAGGTGCGGCGACCCGGAACAGCGGTTGTGGCACCGTGCGCACGCGGCCGTCGCGCCGGACGAGGCGCTCGCCGGTGAGCTCGAACGGTCCGCCGCGCGGGCCCGCGCGCGGTGGGGCGTCGCGGCGGCCGCGTCGTTCCTGACGCTCGCGGCGGAGCTGACGCCCGAGCCGGGGCGGCGGATCGACCGCGTCCTCTGCGCAGCGCAAGCCAAACTCGACGCGGGTGCGCCGGGTGCGGCGTCGGACCTGGTGGTCGTCGCCCGCGCCACGCCCCTCGACGAACTGCGGCGGGCGCGGGTGGCGCGAATGTGCGCACGGATCGCTCTGGAGGTACAGGGCACCGAAGCCCTGCCGCAGCTGCTGTCGGCGGCGCAGCACCTCGCGACCCTCGACCCGGCGCTGGCCCGCGAGACGTACGTCGACGCGCTGGGTCGCGCGATCTTCACCAGCCGTCCGTGCCTCGGCGACGACAGCCCCGCCCGGGTGACCGCGCGGGCCGCGAAAGCGGCGCCGCCCGCGCCGGGCGTGCCACGGGCCGTCGACCTGCTGCTCGACGGGCTCGTGCTGCGTTTCACCGAGGGTTACCGCGCGGCCGTACCGACGCTGCGGGAAGCCGTGCGCAGGCTGCTCGACGACACCGGCCGCGCCAACCTGCGCTGGTTGTGGTTCGGGGCGCAGGTCGCCAACGACCTGTTCGACGCCGAGAGCGGCGTGCGCCTGGCCGAGCGGCAAGTGGAGCTGGCGCGCGCGGAGGGCATGCTGACGATGCTGCCGCGGGCGTTGTGCTTCTACGCGCGTCTGGCCGCCGCGGCCGGTTGCCCCGACGCCGCGGCCGCCGCCCTCGACGAGGCCGACTCCATCACGAACGTGACGGGCGCGGTGCCGTGGCGCTACAGCGAGCCGTACCTCGCCGCGTACCGCGGGGACGAGGTGCTGGCGATGGACCTGGTGCGCGAGGGCGCCGCCGAATGCGGCCAGGTGCAGGCCGTGCGCGTGGTCCACTACGCGACGGCGCTGCTGTACAACAGCCTCGGCCGCTACCCGGCCGCGCTGGCCGCCGCCCGTTCGGCCGCGGAGTACGACGACGACCTGGGCATCCTCGGCCTGGCGCTGGCGGAGGTCGTGGAAGCCGCCGCGCGCTGCGGCGAAGAAGCCATCGCCGGCGACGCGCTGGACCGGCTCGTCGAACGCGCCTGCGCGAGCGGCACCGCGCTCGCCCTCGGCCTCGCCGCCCGCTCCCGGGCCCTCCTCAGCACCGGCGCGACGGCCGACGCGCTGTACCGGGAAGCCGTGACGCACCTCGAACGCAGCGGGCAACCCCTGTGGCTCGCCCGCACCCACCTCGTCCACGGCGAGTGGCTCCGCCGCGCCAACCACCGCGTCGACGCCCGCGCCTCGCTGCGGCCCGCGCTCGACGCGTTCACCCACCTGCGCGCCGACGGTTTCGCCACCCGGGCCCACCACGAACTCCTCGCCACCGGCGAACCCGCCGGCGAGGCGCCCGGCGCGCTGACCGCGCAAGAAACCCACATCGCCCGCCTGGCCGCCGACGGCCACACCAACCACGAAATCGCCGCCCGGCTCGTGCTCAGCCCGCGCACGGTGGAATGGCACCTGAGCCGCATCTACGCAAAACTCGGCGTCACCTCGCGGCGGCGCCTGGCCACCGCGTTGCCGGGCGGCTGAGTGGTCCGGTGGGCGAGGCCGGTCGCCACTCCGCACTGCAACCATTTCACCTCTGCGAGGCGATTAGCCGCGGCTCGACCGACTGCGCGGCGTGCGAGCCGCCGGAGCGCTACGCCTCCGCAAGACAACCGATCCGGCGGCTCGATCGGCGCGCTGTGAGTGTCTGCGCAGACTTCAGCGAGGGTCGGTCTCCGGAGCCTCGAGCGGTCAGCGATCGCGCCTCATTCCTGCTTAACCTCGCACCAGGTCAGCCGCTGCCGAGCGCGATTCGGTCCTCGCGGCGCCACCCGGCCGCCGCATTGCCGGGCAGCTGGTCCGTCCGGTCAGGCCCGCATCCCGGGCACGGGGCCGGGCCCGGGATCAGCGCTCCCGCCTCGACGTCGACAGGATCGGGAGCACGTCCTCGCTCGCCCAGGCCCAGGCGGCCGTGACGACGTTCCAGGTGCCGCAGGGCAGGCAGCGGGCGGCGAAGCGCGTGGCGGAGGCGTTGCGGTGCACGAAGGTCTGCTCGGTGGCGTGCCGGCAGACCGCGCAGGGTGCGACCTGCGTCCACGGCGTGTGCAGCGGGATGGCGACCTCCGGAATGCGGCTGACGGCGTCGCTGCCGGGTGGGGCTGTCATCGGGGGCTCCCGTCGGTGAGAGCCGGCTCCCGCGCGAGTGCCTGCAGCAGCGCGGCCGCGTAGGTGCGGTAGGGCGCCCACGCCAGGCCGACCACGTCGAGGGGCCCGGGCCAGAGGCCCGGGACGACCTGGGCGAGCGCGGGGTCGTCGGCGGGCAGCACATCAGGGCGGCCGAGGCGGCGGATCAGGAACAGGTCGGCGACGCGGCGCGAAAACCCGTAGCCGGCGAGGAGTTCGCGGACCTGGCGGTCGTTGCGGCCTGCCACGGTGGCCAGGTCCACCTCACCCGAGAGCTGGGCGAGGGCGAGGCGCACGACGTGGGCGGCGTCGTCGGCGGGCAGGCCGAGGGCCGTCAGCCGCGGGACGCCGAGGGCGACGACTCGCGCCGCCGAGGGGTGGCCGCGCGTGGCGCGGCGGAGGCGGGCGTAGAGGATCGACGTCGAGGGCGCGTGCAACGGGCGGAGCGTGACGTACCGGACCACCGCCGAGAAGTGGTCGCCCGAGCCCGCTTCCTCGCGGCGCCCGAACGGGTCCGGGTGGCCGAAGCGCTCGACGAGCGACCGCAGCACGGGATCGAGCTGAGCCAGGTGCCCGTAGGCGAGGTCCGCCTCCGTGACGGCGCCGCCCAGGACCGGGATGTCCCGGGCGTGCAAAGCCAGTGGAACCAGAGTCATCGGACTCACCTGCTCACGACGTCGTCGGCGCCCGGTCCCGGGTCCGTTCCCCGCGGCCCGGTCCGCGCCGGTTGCCTCAGTCCAGTGGGCACCACACCCGCCTCCGGCCGGACCCGTGACACCCCCGGGTGCCCGAAACCCGGGCCGGCGCCCAACGCCCGGGGCAGGACCCGGGGCTTCGACAGGTGTTCGTCCGCGGTCGCACTGCCATCGTCGAAGACGTTCGCAGCGAGGAAGGAGCACGCGCATGCCCGCGGTCGTCCTGGAGCCGGAGGCCGCGGCGGTGGCCGACGCCGCGTCGGCTCCGCCGTTCCTGTCCGAGCTGGGCCCGGAGGCCGCCCGCAAGGTGCTGGTCGACCTGCAGTCGGGACCGATCGCGAAGCCCGACGTGGCCGAGCAGTGGGTGACCGTGCCCGCCGCGGTCGGCGACGTGCGGGTGCGGCTCGTCCGGCCCGCCGGCGCGACCGGCACCCTGCCCGTCGTCGTGTACCTGCACGACGGCGGCTGGATCCTCGGCGACGCCCGCACCCACGACCGCCTCGTGCGCGAGCTCGCCACCGGCGCCCGCGCGGCCGTCGCGTTCGTGGAATACACGCCCGCACCCGAAGCGCGGTACCCCGTCGCCCTCGAGCAAGGTTACGCGGCAGCGCAGTGGCTCACGGCCCACGGCGCGGAACACGGCCTCGACGCGGCCCGCCTGGCCGTGGCCGGCGACTCCGCGGGCGGCGCGCTGGCCACCGCGCTCACCCTGCTGGCCAAGGACCGCGGCGACGTCCGCTTCGTCCACCAATCGCTGTACTACCCGGTCACCGACGCCGCGATGGACACCGGCTCCTACGCCGAGTTCGCGACCGGCTTCTCCCTCACCCGCACGGCGATGCAGTGGTTCTGGGACGCCTACGCGCCCGACGCCGGCCGGCGCGCCGAGATCACGGCCTCGCCCAACCGGGCGACGCGCGAGCAGCTCGCGGGCCTGCCGCCGGCCTTCGTGCTCGTCGCCGAGGCCGACGTGCTGCGCGACGAAGGCGAGACCTACGCGGCGAAGCTGCGCGCGGCCCGCGTCCGCACCACCACCGTCCGCTACGCGGGCGTCATCCACGACTTCATGGTGCTCAACTCCCTGGCCGGCACCCGCGCCTGCCGGGGCGCGATCGCCCAGGCGACCGCCGTGCTGCGGGACGCGCTGGGTACGGGGCTCCCGCAACCCGGCGACCACCCGGCTTTTCACCCGGCCCCCGAACGCACTCCGCGGGGTGTAGCTTCCGGTCAACCCGAAGGGACGTGATGACCATGCTCGACGGCAACGCGATCGCCGGCACGCTCCGCACCGTCTTCGGCGAGGAGATGACCGCCGCCGACGGCACCTGCGCCCACTGCGGCGCGAGCGGACCGCTGGCCGAAGTCCACGTCTACGTCGACGCACCCGGCATCGTGGCCCGGTGCAGCCACTGCGAAGGCGTGCTGCTGGTCATCGTGGACAAGCGCGGGGTGTCCTGTGTGGACGTTTCGGGGTTCGCCGCGCTGAGCCTGCCCGGCACCGTCACGGTGCGCTGAACCGGCTTCCACAGTAGACGGTCAGCCCCAGATGCTCTCCGGCGTCGTGCCGGCCGGGGGTTCGCCGCCGGCTTCGGTGAAGGCCGTGAGGGCCTCCACGAGGCCGCGGCGGTGCTGTTCGGGCATCTTCGCGACGATCTTCGCGATCTCGCGCCGGCGGCGGGCGGTGACCTGCCGGACGACGCGCGCGCCCTCCTCGGTCACGGCCAGCACGATCTCGCGGCGCGACACCGTGCTGTGCCGGCGGTGCACCAGTTCGGCCGCGACGAGCCGGTCGACCATCCGGCTGGCCGTCGACGGCGTCACACCCAGGTGGTCGGCGAGCACCGCGTGTTTGAGCGGCCCGCGACTGTGCAGCACCACGAGCATCCGGAACTGCGGCAACGTCACCCGGTCACCCACGGCGACGATGGAGCGGACCGAAACGCCCACGAGCAACCGCGACGCGGTCAGGACGGCGTCGGTGAGGGTGTCGACGTCGGCGGAGCCGCTCGCCGGTCTCGGACGGGTCATGGTTGTCCAGTTTGCCGCACAACCGGGGGAACTGGCCCCGCAGGGCGCGGGGCCAGTTCCGGGGAAGATCAGGGCTGCGCTTCCTCGTCGGCGGCGTCGTCGTCCTCGCGGTGCTCCGCCAGGATCTCCTCCACGCGCTCCTGGGGCAGCGCACTGGTGAGCGCCAGCGCCATGACGATCACCGTCAGCACGAGCGACGCGAGCGCACCCAGGTTGAAGTCGAGCACCGAGAGGTTGCCCGCGTGCTCGTCGGCCTCCGGGTAGTTGCCGAGGTAGCTGATCAGGGCCAGGCCGGCGAACCACACCAGCACCCACCAGCCGTGCCGGAAGTCCAAGCGCGGAGTACGCCGCTTGGCCAGCGTCTGGTTCAGCACCAGCAGCACGTAGCCGAACACGATCACCACGAACAGCTTCCAGTTCGTGTCCCAGCCGGTCCAGTAGATGATCAGGTTGGTGGAGAACAGCGCCAGGAACGCGATGACCCCCGCCCAGCCGCGGCCGAGCCGGAACGGCCGGACCTGGTTCGGCAGCTGGCGGCGCATGGCGAGCAGCACCAGCGGGCCCGAGCCGAACGAGAGCACCGTGCTGTTCGTGACGAACGAGACGAGCTGGCTCCAGCCCGGGAACGGCAGGAAGAAGAAGCAGCCGACGATGAACGCGAGGATGAGGCTCACCCACGGCACGCCGGTCTTGTTCACCTTCGCCAGGCCGGACGGCGCGTTGCGGTTGCGGCCCATCGCGTAGGAGATGCGGGCCGTGACACCGGTGTAGATCAGGCCGGTGTCCCCGGGCGAGATGATCGCGTCGGCGTAGAGCAGCGCGGCCAGCCAGCCGATGCCGAGCACACCCGCGATCGCCGCGAGGGGCCCGAACGTGGCGAGCACGTCGCCGCCGGTGCTGAAGTTCGTGCCGACGCTCGCCCAGCCCTGCTTCGCGACCGCGTCCGAGGGGACGGCGCCGATGAACGCGATCTGCAGCAGCACGTACAGGACACCGGTGAGCACGACGGAGCCGATGAGGGTGAGCGGCACGTTGCGCTTCGGGTTCGACGTCTCCCCCGCCAGCTCGACACCTTGCCGGAAGCCGAAGAACGAGAACGCGATGCCGGCACTGGCGACGGCGGAGAAGATGCCGTGCACCCCGTACGGTGCGAAGCCGCCGTACGAGCTGAAGTGGCTGCCGTCGAACGCGGTGAAGAGGAAGACGACGATCACCAGCGCGATGATCGCGAGCTTCCACCACACGAGCACGTTGTTGATCCGCGCGAACCAGCGCACGCCGAAGAAGTTCACCAGCACGAACACGGCGAGCAGCGCGACGCAGATCCCCGTGCCGGCGGGCGTGAGCACGGCGTTCTTGTCCGCGTCGAGCCGTTCGAGCCAGGGCAGGTAGTTCGTGGCGTACTGGACCACCGCGAGCACCTCGATCGGCGACACCGCCGCGGCGGCGATCCAGGTGACCCAGCCCATCGAGAAGCTCGCGAACGATCCGAACGAGTAGTGCGGGAACCTCGCCACCCCACCCGAGTGCGGGAACATCGTGCCCAGCTCGGCGTAGGTCATCCCGATCAGGACGAACATCACCGCGCCGATGCCCCACGAGACGATCGCCGCCGGTCCGGCGAGTTCTGCCGCGTCGAGCGCCCCGAACAGCCACCCCGACCCGATCACCGACCCGACCGCCGTGAACAGCAGCCCGATCGGCCCGAAGTGCTTCTTGAGCCGCTTGTCGTCGCCCGCCGCCCCGGCCCGTGCGGGCGGTGCGGTTCCGGCGTCCACTCCCATGTGTTGCCTCCTGCCGTGCTGGTTCCGACGGGCAGCTACCCCATCAGGTGACAGTGAAACACACGGATGCCGGATTGTTACCGCCTACAACAGTTGTTGGTGAGTCACCACTGGTCGAACGGGGTCAACCGGGCAACGCCGCCGCCAGTCCGGCCAGTGACGCGACCACCACGTCCGGCGGCGCACCGTCCGGTTCGAACGGACGGCCGCCGCGATCGACCCACGCCGCCCGCAGGCCGGCGGCCTCGGCGCCGATGCTGTCGAACGCGTTGCTGGTCACCAGCCGCACCTCCCGCGGCGGACGGCCGAGGCGCCGCGCCGCGTGGTGGTACACCTCGGGCGCGGGCTTGAAGGTATGGACCTCGTGCACGCTGATCACCTCGGTCAGGTATGCGGCCAGCCCCGTCCGGCGCAACACGGCGGCGAGCATGTCCGGCGTGCCGTTGGACAGCACAGCCAGCGCGTGGCCCCGGCTGCGCAGCTCTTCCATCGCCGGCGCCGCGTCGGGGTACGCGGCCAGATGCTCGTACTCGGCGGCGAGCGCGTCCTGGTCGCCGGAGCCGAGCGTCGCCCCCGCCGTCGCGAGCGCGAAGCCGAGCGCGCGGCGCGTGCACCACGCGAAGTCTTCGTACCGGCCCATGGCCGCGAGCCGGAAACTCACCTCGAGTTGCTTGCGCCGCCACACTTCCGCGACCGCGGCGGCGTCGCAATCCGGCACGTACCCGCGAATCCGGTCCGCCATGGCGAGGGGGTCGACGAGCGTGCCGTACACGTCGAAGGCGAGTGCTTCCCTGGTCGTCGTCATGCTCCCCACGATCGCACGAGAACAGTTGAGCCGGGCCCGAAGGTTTCACCCGACCGGGAGTTTCCGCGCGCGCGGTAAGGATTCGGAAACACCCTCGCGGCGCGAATCGTGGTTACGCTTCGGAAATCCCTTCGCCCGTCGCAGAAAGCGCACACCATGCCCTCACGGAAACTCCCGGCGGTCACCGGCGCGCTCGTCCTGGCCGCGGTGTCGTGCTCGGCCCCGAAACCGCCGGACGCGCCCGGACCCCGCGCGGTGTACGTGACGAACTGGGCTTCGGACACCATCTCGTCGTTCGCCACCGAGGCCGACGGAGCCCTGCGTGCCCCGGCGACCTCGCTGTCGGTCGGCACCGGGGCCACGCATCCCCAGGCTTCCGTGCGCTCGCGCGACGGCAAGTGGCTCTACGTCGGTAACTGGGGCACTCGCGACGTCACGCCCATCCGCATCGAGGCGAACGGAGCGCTGACCCCCTTCCCCTCCGCGCCCGGCCCGGCGCCGCAACCCGTCACCCCGTCGGGGATCGCGCTGAGTCCGGCCGGAACCGCCCTCTACACCGCGAACTTCGGCAACGGTGGCGATGGAACCGTTTCGCAGTACCGGGTTTCCCCCGGCGGCCAGCCGCACGGCGTGCGCACGATCCCCGCGCACGGCCGGGCGACCACGGGCCTCGCCGTGGCGCCGGACGGGCGCAGCCTCGTCACCGCCAACAGCGGCTCCGGTGACGTCTCGGCGTTCCGGATCGCGCCGGACGGAAGCCTCACCTGGGTGGCGACCGTCCCCACAGGAGCCGGGGCGTTCTTCGTCGCGATCACGCCGGACAGCGGCCGGGTGCTCGTGACCAACTCGAAGGCGGACAGCCTGAGCGTGCTGCGCTTGTCGGCGGACTCCGGGCTGACTCCCGTGGCGAGCGTGGCCAACGCGGCGAGCGAGCCGCGCGGCATCGTCCTCAACCGGACGGGCGACCGCGCGTACGTCGCGAACTTCGCCGACGGCACCGGGCCCGGGCACATCACCGCGTTCTCGGTCGACGGGAAGACCCTGCGGCCGCTCGGCCCGCCGGTCGCCACCGGGTCCAACGGCGCCGAGGGCATCACGCTGTCGAGCGACGGAAAGACGTTGTACAACGCCAACTTCAACACCAACGGCGCCGGCAGCGTCACGAGCTACCCGATCGCGACCGACGGCGCGGTCGGACCGGCCCGCCCCCCGGTGCTCACCGGCGGGCGGCAGCCGGACCTCACCAGCGTCACCGCGCCGTGACGACGGCGACTGTCCTCATCGGACAGCCGGGCCCAGCCGGACGGGGAGTTCGGCGTGGCCGTTGGACAGGAACGACCGCATCGGTTTCAGCTCGGCCGCCGGCACCGCCAGCTCCAGCGAAGGGAACCGCTCGAACAGCGCGCGCAACGCGATCGTCGCTTCCAGCCGAGCCAGCGGGGCGCCCAGGCAGTAGTGGATGCCGTGGCCGAAGGACAGGTGCGGGGACGACGGGCGGGTGAGGTCGAAGGCGTCGGCGGAATCGCCGTGGACGACCGGATCGCGGCCGGCCGCTGCGTAGGCGGCGAGGATGGCGTCGCCGGCTTCGATCGTGACGTCACCGAGGTCGATGCGGGTCACGGCGTAGCGCAGCGGCAGGTACGCGACCGGCGCCTGCCAGCGCAGCGTCTCCTCCACGACGTCGGCCCAGCCGCGTTCGCCCGAGCGCACCAGCGCGAGCTGCTCCGGGTGCGTCAGCAGGGCCGTGCCGGCCTGGTCCAGGAGGTTGACGGTCGTCTCGTGGCCGGCGGTGAGCATCAGGATGAGGGTGTCGACGACCTCGGCGTCGGTGAGCGAGCCGAAGCGGCCGGATTCCGCGCGGATGATGGCGGTGGTCAGGTCGTCGCCCGGGTTGTCCCGCTTGTCCTGGGCGAGTTCGGTCATGATGCGGTACATGGCCTCGCCGCCCGCCTGCGCCTCTTCCGGCGAACGGGTCGTGTCGAACACCGCGTCGACGACCCGGCGCAGCTCGGCGCGCTGCCCGTCCGCGACGCCGAACAGCCGGCAGATCACCTCCACCGGCAGCGGGTAGGCGAACTCCGCGCGCAGGTCGGTGACGGGGCCGCGCAAGGAGTCCAGCAGCTCCCCCGTGATCGTCTCGATCCACGGCCGGAGCTGCTCGACGCGCCGCGCCGTGAAGCCCGACGCGACGAGCGAGCGCAGCCGCCGGTGGTCGGCACCGTAGGCGGTGAACATGTTCTGCACCGAGACCCAGATCCGCAGCGGCCAGTCCTCGGCGACGCGGCCGTTCTTCCAGTCGCCCCAGTGCTGGCGCGGGTCTTTCGACACGCGCTCGTCGGTCAGCAGCGCCTTCAGCACGTCGGCGTTGCCGACGGCCCAGGCGCGCACCCCGCCCGGCAGTTCGACGAGCGCCGCCGAGCCTGCTGCCCGCAGCAGCGCGCCCTCCGCCTGGAGATCGGTTCCGTCGACGTCGAGGACATACGGACATTCGCGAGACATCGTTCTCCCTTGCCGGACCGGGGCTGCGCTCCCACGCTACGGATCCGCGCGGCGGACCGGGCTGTCCCGCGGGACAAGGAAAATCGGCCGATCGGCCACCACTCATTCGCGTTCTCTTCGCCCGGGCACCGGAATTCGGAGGTTACCGAATCCTTGCGCAGCCGACGAAAACCCGCCGCCCCTCGGTATGTTCGACCCCGATGGACAGCCACGCGAGCGCACCCGCCCGGCCGGTTTTCGAGATGTCACCGGCCGGGCCCGTGGTCGTCGTCGCCGGCCCGGACCCGTTGACGACGGAAGCCTTCGGCAACCTCCTGGGCGCGCCCGCCGCCACCGGCGACCCCGACGTAGTGGTCGTGGTCGACGGCCGCTTCACCACGGCGACCCTCGACCTCGTGCGGGACCACGCGCACTTCGGTGCCCCGATCGTCCTGCTCGCCACGGACGTGCGGGAGCACTCGCTGCTCGCGCTCGTGAACCTCGGGGTCGTCGCCGTGCTCGACCGCGCCACCACCACGGGAGCCGCGCTCGCCGACGCCGTGCGCTCGGCGTCCGAGGGTTCGGCGGTGCTGTCGCCCCAGCTGGCCGGCACCCTCGTCACGCAGGTCCGCCGCCTCCAGCGCACGGTCCTGGCCCCGCTCGGCTACACCGGCACCGGCCTGTCGGCCCGCGAGGTCGAGATCCTCCGCCTGCTCGCCGACGGCGCCGGGACGCGCGACATCGCCAAAGCCCTGGCCTATTCGGAGAGCACGGTCAAGAAGGACCTCTCCTCGATCGTCGGCCGGTTCACCTTGCGCAACCGCACCCAGGCGGTCGCCTTCGCGTTGCGCGCGGGGGCGTTGTGAGTGCACCGTGAGTGCGCCGTGAGTGCGCCGTCAGAAGGAGGAAGACGTGCAGGTGACCACGCTCAGGCGGTACCCGGTGAAGTCGATGCTCGGCGAGGACGTCGCCGAGATCGCGCTCGCGCCCGGCGGCGTCGACGGCGATCGCGCCTTCGCGGTGATCGACGCCGACACGGGACTCGTCGCCACGGCGAAGCACCCGCGGTTGTGGCGCGGGCTGCTCACGTTCGCCGCGGTGACGGAGAACCGCGTGATCGTGCGGTTCCCGGACGGCTCGAAGGTGCCGGCCGGTGCACCGGACCTCGACAGCCGGCTCTCGGCCGCGCTGGGCCGGCCCGTCGCGGTCTCCGGGGTGCGGCCGGAGGGCGCGACGGTGGAACGGCCCGCGCCCGAGGACGTGCTCGACCAGGGCGTGTCCGCCGTGGTCCCGGCGCAGACGCTGGAGATCGGGCAGGGCAGCCCCGGCCGCAGCTTCGTGGACCACTCGCCGGTGCACCTGATCACCACCGCGACGCTGCGCCACCTCGGCACGGAGTTCGTGCGCTACCGGCCGAACCTCGTCATCGACACCCCGGACGGCACCGAAGCGTTCGTCGAGAACCGCTGGCTGGGCAAGGAACTGCGGGTCGGCACGGCACTGCTGCGGATCACGCTGCCGACCCCGCGCTGCGCCGTGCCCTCGCTCGCGCACGGCACGCTGGCGCGCGATCCCGAAGCTGTGCGCGCGGTCATGCGGGACAACCGGATCGACGTGCCCGGGCTCGGCAAGGCGATGCCGTGCGCTGGTGCGTACGCGGAAGTCGTGGAGCCCGGCGAAGTGCGCCTGGCCGATCCCGTCACCCTGCGGAGCTGAGGAGAACCCGTGGAAACCGCGCTCGAGGGCCAGACGGTCGTGGTCATCGGCCGGCCGAGCGGCATCGCCCGCGCGGTGACGCTGGCCGCGCTCGCCGAGGGCGCACACGTCGTGGTCGCGGGCCGCGACCGGGTCAAGCTCGCGGCGGCGTACGAAGACGAAGGGGTGCGCGCCGAAGAAGTGGACGTGACCGTCGACGAGTCCATCGAGGCGCTGGCCGAACGTCTCGGTCCGATCGAGCACCTCGTCACCACCGCGTCGGCCCGGGCGCGCGGCCGGCTGGGGGAACTCGAGCGCGAGGACCTGCGGAAGTCGTTCGACACCAAGGTGATCGGGCCCGTCATGCTGGCGAAGCACTTCGCGCAGCGCCTCACGCGCTCGTTCACGCTGTTCTCCGGCGTGGCCGCGTTCAAGCCCGCGGTCGGGTTCCTCGGCGTCGCCATCACCAACGGCGCGGCGGATTTCCTGACGAGGTCGCTGTCGCTGGAGCTCGCTCCCGTGCGCGTGAACGCGATCTCACCGGGGGTCATCGACACCGGCATCTGGGACTCGATGGGTGAAGAGGGGAAACAGGCCTACTTCGAGCACTTCCGGACGCACAACCCGGCGCGGCGCATCGGCACCCCCGGCGACATCGCGAGCGCCGTGGTGTTCGCGATGACGAACCCGTTCCTCACCGGCGTGACGCTGCGCGTGGACGGCGGCGAACCGCTCACCTGACGCCCGGCAGCCCGCGCCGGTGCAGATCGGCCACGAACCGTGCCACGAGCGCGTCGGCCGGCGCCGCGACGACCACCACGATCTCGCGGTTCACCACGGGCCGCAGCGGGCGCACCACGCCCGGCGGGCGGGCCGCCAGCGCCGAAACCGGCACGATCGTCACACCCATCCCGGCGGCCGCGAGCTGCGCGGCCGTGCGCGGGCTTCGCGTCCGAAGGACGGGGTCGAGCACCACTCCGTGGTCGGCGGCCAGCTGATCGACCCAGACCGACAGCCCGTTGTCGGCGGCGAAGCCGACGAACGGCTCGGCGGCGACGTCGGCGAGCCGCACGGAGTCCCGGTCGCCGAAGGCGTGACCGGCCGGGGCGACCACGACCACCTCCTCTTCACCCAGCACTTCGAGGTGCTCACCGGTGTCCGACGGCCGCGGGCCGACCGCGAGGTCGACCTCACCCGCCACCACGAGCTCGACCATCCGGTCGGCGCTCGTGTGCTCACTGAGCTCGAGGTCCACTTCGCTGCGCCGCGAGCGCCAGTGCCGTAGTACGGGCACCAGCAGCCACGCGGTCATCGTCTCGGCGCACGCGATGCGCACCCGTCCGCCTTCACCGGCCCCGACGCGGCGACCGGCGCGCACCGCCCGGTCCGCGGCGCGCAACGCCACCCGGGCCTCGTCGGCGACGGCCAGCCCCGCCGCCGTGACGCGGACGCCGCGCCCCAGCTTCTGCACCAGCGGCGTGCCGATCTCCCGTTCGATCGCCGCCAGCTGGTGCGACAGCGCCGGCTGGGACAGCTGCAGCGAAGCCGCCGCGCGCGTCACGGACCCCTCCTCGACGAGGGCGACCAGGCACTCCAGGGCTCGCAGCGTTGTCATTCGGGAAATCTAACAAGCTCACGTCGAGCTTTCGCGAGTTCGAGCCGTGAGCGAGGCGGTGCCCAGCGCGAGAACGACCACGGCCGCGAGCACGCTCAGCGCGATCGGCAGCCGCCCGGCGAACGCCGCCGAGTTGAGGATCGCGCCCAGCACCGACACCGACATCAGCGCGCCCGACTGCCGGCTCGTGTTCTGCACCCCCGACGCCATCCCCGACTGGTCGACGGGCACGCTCGGCACGAGCAGCGACGTCAGCGCGGAAAACGCGACGGTGCTGGACAGCCCGACGAGCAGCAGGCCCGCGGCGACCGGCACGTACGGCTCGGCGCGCGTGAAGACGAGCAGCACGGCGATCCCGGCGGCGCAGCAGCCGAACCCGGTCAGGAGCGTCACCGGATTGCCGACTCGGCGCGAGATCGGCCGGTACAGCACCAGCGAGCCGATCATCGACCCGACGGTGAGCGGCAGGAGCGCGATCCCCGCCGCACCGGCCGACCAGCCGCGCAGGTCCTGGAAGTACAGCGACATCACGAACAGCGTGCCGTAGAAGAGAAAACCCATGAACCCGGCGCTCGCCACGGCAACCGAGCGGACGCGGACCGAGAAGAACGACAGCGGGAGCATGGGTTCGCGGACGGTGCGCTCCGCGAACCAGAAGCCGGCGCCGGAGGCGATCCCGGCGGCGAGCAGGCCGAGGCTCAGCGGCGACGTCCAGCCGGCGCTGCCGCTCACGATCACGCCCGCGGTGATGAGCCCGAGCGTCAGCACCGCGGTGAGCTGGCCCGCGTGGTCGATCTTCCGTTCGTGCTTCGGCGCTTCGGTGAGGCCCGCGCGGCCCAGCAGGATCGCGGCGACGCCGATCGGCACGTTGATCAGGAAGATGCTGCGCCAGCCGAACGCGTCGATGAGCAACCCGCCGATCATCGGCCCGACCGCGGTCGAAATGGCGCCGGTGGACACCCAGATCGCCGTGGCGCGGGCACGTTCGCCGGGGTCGGTGAAAAGTGTGCGGATGAGCGCCAGGGTCGCGGGCAGCAGCGCCGCCGCGCCGACGCCCTGGACCACGCGCGCCCCGATGAGCACGTGCACCGTCGGCGCGAGTGAACAGGCCACCGAAGCGGCGGTGAAGAGCGCGGTGCCCCACAGGAAGCACCGGCGCAGGCCCCACCGGTCGCCGAGCGCGCCCGCCGTGAGCAGGAGGGCGGCCAGGCACAGCGTGTAGGCGTTGATGACCCACTGCACCGCGGCCAGTGAGGTTTTCAGGTCGTCGCGCAGCGCCGGGACGGCGATGTTGAGCACGCTGCCGTCGACGATGATGGCGAAGTAGCCGAGGCAGATCGCGGCGAAGCCCACCCTCGCGGCCCGCTTCGGCAGCCGCCGGTGCCGGGGTTCGGTCACCTCCACCAGCCCACCCCCGTCCGACGTGGATCCCTGAGCGTAACCCGGGACAACGCGGTACCAGTCGGACGCGGACCGTAGTGTGCGCGGCTGACGAGCAGGCAGGGTCGCTGCCCCCGCGGGCGGAATCACGAGCTCCCGGTTTCGAAGTGGATCTTGGTGCGCGAAGCTGGGACCGTGGAACTGCACGTGTTCACCAACCCGCAGCAAGGCTCCACCCACGAACAACTGGTCGCCACCGCCCGGGCCGCCGAGCACCTCGGACTCGACGGCTTCTTCCGCGCCGACCACTACCGCGCGCTCGGCGACATCCCCGGCTCGTCCGGCGACGCGTGGATCACCCTCGCGGTGCTGGCCGCGTCGACCGACCGCATCCGGCTCGGCACGCTGGTGACCTCCGCGACGTTCCGGCACCCGGGCCCGCTGGCCATCACCGTCGCCCACGTCGACGAAATCAGCGGGGGCCGCGTCGAGTTCGGGTTCGGCACGGGCTACTTCGAAGAGGAGCACCGCGCCTACGGCATCCCCTACCCCGGTGCGGCCGAACGGTTCGCCCGGTTCGAAGAGCAGCTCGCCGTCGTCACCGGCCTGTGGAGCACACCCGAGGGGCGGACGTTCTCACACCACGGCCCGTTCTACACGCTGACGGACTCGCCGGCGCTGCCGAAACCCGTGCACCGGCCGCCGATCATCATCGGCGGCCGCGGCCCGCGCAAGACCCCGCGCCTGGTGGCGCAGTACGCCGACGAGTTCAACCTCGCGTTTCCCTCGCTGGAGGAGATCCCGGCAGCGCAGGCCCGCGTCGACGCCGCGTGCGAATCCGCCGGCCGCGCGCCCTCGACACTCCGCCGCTCCGCCATCGCCCTCCTCGTCTGCGGCCGCACACCCGGGGAGGTCCTCCTCCGGACCCAGGCGGACACGACCTACGAACCCGAGGCGTTGAAACACGGCCTCGTCGGCTCGGCCGCCCAGGTCGTGGACCGAATCGGCCGGTACGCCGACCTCGGCGTCACGCGGTTGTACCTGCAGACGCCGCAGCAGTTCGACCTGGACCACTGGGAATTCTTCGCGGGTGAGGTCGTGCCGCAGCTCCGGTGACGGCGCCCGCCTCAGCCGAACGTGAACGAGTACGCCTGCAGCCCGGGGCTCAGCTTCAGCGTCACCGTGCCCTGCTCCGGCGTCGGCGTCTGGACCACTGCGTGGATGTCCGGCGGGCCCGACACCGGGAACGTGCGCGTGACCCCGCCGGCCGTCGCGGTGACGGTGCCGCTGCCGCCGACGTCGAGGTACACCGTGGACGCGTCGTAGGCCAGCGTGAGCGAGGCGTCGGCGCCGGCCTGGAGGTACTCGTCCGTCGTGGTCCACTTCCCTTGCCGGGACACGGCTCCGCTCTCGCCGCGGGCGGAGCCGAGGTAGATCTCCGGAGTCTGCAAGGGGTTCGTCGGGGTGGTGTCGGCGACGTCGGTGCGCGGCGGCAGCGTCACGCCCGGGTGCGCGGCCGTCAGCAGTTCGCGGATCAAGGATTCGGTGCCGTCGTAGTCGCCTTCGCCGACGGAGACGTGGCGGACGTGCCCGCTCGCGTCCGAGAGGTACTCGGCCGGCCACGACTGGTTCTGGAACGCGTTCCACGTGGCGTAGTCGTTGTCGATCGCCACCGGATACGTGATGTGCTGGCGCGAAACGCTGTCCGCGACGTTCGCGGCGACGTGCTCGAACGCGTACTCCGGCGTGTGCACACCGACGATCTCGAGCCCCAGGTCGTGGTAGCGCTGGTACCACCCCTCGACGTGCGGGATGGCGCGCTGGCAGTTGATGCAGGAGTACGCCCAGAAGTCGTAGAGGACCACTTTTCCTTGCAGCGCGGGCGGTTTGCCCGCGCCGGTGTTGAGCCACTGGCTGATCCCGGCGAGCTGCGGCGTGGTGCCGCAGTCCTGCAGGTCGTCGGACGGCTCGCACGGCTGCAGGCCGCGCTCCGCGCCCAGCGCCTGGTTCAGCCCGGCCGTGTAGTCGGGAACGGCGCGCTGCAGCACATCGGTGACGTTGAACGTGAGTGCCACCGCCAGTCCGATCACCACGATCCCCGCGGCGACGCGAACCTGGCGCTGCCGGTCGCGAAACGCCTTCACCCGCTCGGCCACGCGGTTACCCGCGAGTGCGAAGAACAGCAGCGGGATCGCCGTGCCGACGGCGAACGCGATCGTGAGCGCGACCGTCGACGGGCCGATCTTGTGGGTCGCCCCGGCGACGGTGATGGCGGCGAGCACGGGGCCGGCGCACGGCACGTACACCGTCCCGAGTGCCAGCCCCAGCACGAACGCGCCTCGGTCGCCGGGCACGGATTTGCGGCCGAGCCGGACGAACGGGCGTTCCAGGAGGTCCTGCACGCGCGGGAACATCATCGCGATCCCGAGCACCACGAGGACCACGAGTCCGGCCCAGCGCAGCACGTCGCCGGGCAGGTGCAGCGCAGCGAGCACGAGCGTGCCGAGCAACGTGACGAGGCTGAAGCTCAACGCCAGCCCCGCGACGATGAGGAACGGCCGTCGCCGCGTGGGTGCCGCGCCGGCACCGCCCGTCATGAACAGGACCGGCAGGACCGGCAGCACGCACGGGGAAATCCCCGTGATCAGCCCGCCCACCAGGCCGATCAGCACCAACGTGATCAGGGTGACCTCCTCCGCCGCGGCCAGCCTAGGCCGGGCCGGGGCCCTGGTGACGCGGCGGCGCGAGCAGGTCAGGGATTCGTAACACTCCTGCGCAGCCCGGCCTCTTCCAGCAGCGGCACGATCTCCGTGCCGAAGTGTGCGAGCTCCGGCTGGTAGTCGTAGAAGGTGAGCTGAACGCCGTCGATGCCCGTTTCGTGCAGGCGGCGCAGCTTGTCCGTGACCTCCTCGGGCGAGCCCACGATGTGCAGGTGCCCGCCGACCGCGCGGCCCCGCGCCGAGTGCTCGAGCCACGACTGGCTGTCGCCGGCGCTGTGGCGGTCGGTGAACGCGCCGATCGCACCGAGGTCCGCGTGGTCCATGATCGCCTGGTAGCGCGCGTGCGCCTCGGCGCTCGTCGGCGCGGACACGACGGTCGGGTTGATCAGCACACGCACTTCGCGCCCTTGGTCGCGCGCGGCCTGCTTGACCTTGGCCACGTGCTCGGGCAGCGCTTCGAGCGCGCGGTCGATGTCCTCGCCGGCGGGGCTCGAGATGAACACGAGGTCGGAGTGCTTGCCCGCGTACGCGAATCCCGCCGGCGAGCCGCTGGCGGACACGAGGATCGGCCGCCCGTACTTCGGCAGCGGCGACGCGTAGGCCTCCTGCAGCGCGTAGTGGTCGCCGTGGAACGTCAGGTTGTCCTCGCCCGCCCAGAGGTCCTTGCAGACGGCGATGAACTCGTCGGCCATCGCGTAGCGCTTGTCGTGTTCGGGGCGCAGCTGGCCGAACATCGCGGGTTCGGTGTCGGCGTACCCGGTGACGATGTTCGCGCCGAAGCGGCCGCCGGAGACGTGGTCGGCGGTGGCGAGGAACTTGGCCAGGTGCAACGGGTGCCACGGGCCGTAGAGCACGTGCACCGTGCCCAGCAACAGGATCGACTCCGTGGCCGACGCGAGCGCGATCGCCGAGACGAACGGGTCGAGGAAGTTCTCGCGGTAGTGCGTTTCGCCGCCGAACCCGCCCTTGGGCAGCCACTGCGACAACCCGAACGCGATGTCGAACCCGAACTTCTCCGCCTGCTGCGTCAACGTCCGGTTGTAGTCGAACGTCCAGTCCGTCCCCCGCGGCAACGTCGACTGCGACCAGCCACCCGTCTGTAGTGGCAGGAACACGCCCAGCAGCAACGGCTGCCGCAACTTCCGGCTCAACGGGCTCTCCGGGAAATCCTGCGGCTGCGCCGGCACCACCAACCGGCCCCGCTCGCGAACGGCCATCCTTGCGACTCCTTGTCCTTCGTCCTCCACCCGCGACGATAGGTTGGACGTCAGACGTCTAGCGACCGTGTCCAAGATCTGGGACCAAGGCGTGAGCGAGCTACGAAGCCGAGCTGTCCAGCGCGTCGAGCAGCCAGGTGTGCGTGACGCCCATCGGAGCCGGTTCGCCGGTGATCGTGCCCGCGAGGTGCCAGTACCGGCGCAGGCGCGGGTCCCGGTCGGGGGCGGTGCGGTGGTTCAGCGCGCTGCGGAAGGCGGGCGAGTCCGCGGCGCCCAGTGCGGAGGCGTGCGCCGCGACGAAGCGGTCCAGGGCGGCGCCCGGCGCGGGGGCCGAGCCGGCGACCACGTCGGCGTGGGCCAGCGCGCACGCGTCGGCCACCTCGGCGTGCAGGGCGGCCAGGTCGGGGATCCGTTCGTGATCGACCAGCGTGCTGGAGCGCAGCGAGCGGACGAAGGACTGGTCCGTCGCCAGCAGAACCAACTCGGCGTACGCCACGACTTGAGCCGGCGTCGGCATTTCCGGCGGCGCCGGTGCGCTGATCGCCAGGAACATCTCGGCCGAGTGCGCGGGGATCGGCGCCGTCGTCATCGGGCGCCACAGGCGGACGAGCACTTCGCGCGCGGCGAACCCGTCGGAGACCGCGGACAGGACCTCCAGGCGGTCCGGCCCCGACTCCACCGCGCGCAGCACCGAGCGCCGCCACGCCAGCGTCGCGACCTCGCGGTCCAGCGAAGCGCGCTCGGCCGCCACGGCGTCGTCCAAGGAGCGGCGGCCGGAGAGGACGTCGGTGATGGACCCCAGGCCCAGGCCGAGGCCGCGCATGCGGCGCACGAGCGTGAGCCGGTCGACGGCCGACGCGTCGAAGCGGCGGTGGCCGCCCGTGCTGCGGGTGGGTTCGAGCAGGCCCTCGTCGCAGTAGAAGCGGATCGTGCGCACGGGCACGCCGGTGCGCCGCGCCAGGTCGCCGATCCCCAGTGTGTCCCCGGTCACCATCGGTAGAACCTCCAGCCGGATGGAGTTCCTACGGTACGGCCATGGACACCACACACCCAGCCGACGCCCTCCTCCACCACACCGCAGCGCTCGCCAAAGCCGCGGCCGGCGGCGACCCCGAAGCCCGGGTGCCGACCTGTCCCGACTGGCCGCTGCGCGTGCTCGTCGGCCACGTCGGCCAGGCGCACCGCTGGGCCGCGAGCACCGTCCGCGGCGAACCGTCGGCGGTGCCCGACCCCCTCGACGCGGACCCCGGCGACCCGGCCGGCTGGCCCGAGTGGCTCCACGCCGGCGCGGCCGACCTGATCGCCGCGGTGTCCACCAGCGACAGTCCCGTGTGGACGTTCTTCGGCGACGGCCCCGCGACGTTCTGGTTGCGCCGCATGCTCAACGACACCATCGTCCACCACGCCGACGCCGCGGGCGAGGCCTTCGAAGTCGCACCGGGCCTCGCGGAGGACGCGATCACGGAGTGGCTCGAGCTCCTGGCCAACCCGGTCACGCAAACGCTGCGCCCCGACCTCGCCGCCCTCCGCGGCACCGGGCAGACCCTGCAGCTGCGCCCCGCCGAAACCGAGGGCTGGCACCTCACCCGCACCCGCGACGGCCTCACGTGGTCGCGCCAAACCGCCACCGCCGACGCCACCCTCGCCGGCCCGCTGCGCGACCTGCTGCTCGTCGTCACCCGCCGCCTGCCCGCCGACCACCTCACCACCACGGGCGACCGCGGTCTGGTCGACCACTGGCTGGCGCACACCAAGGCTTGAGCGGGGCGGGTCCTCGTCGGAGCACGCCGTGCGGCGGCGGACCCGTTCGGGCGGGCTACCGTTCTCCGGGTGCGCAACCACAGACACGAGCCGGCCCTGGGTGCCTTCGTCGAGCGTTACGTGACGCCCGGGCGCCGGTACCTGAGGCTGGGCGGGGGGATGTTCCGGTTCACGGCCGAGGAGAAGGCGGTGTTCGGTCGCTCCCTGGCCGAAGACGCCCTGCTCATCACCGACGACGACCTCGAAATGCTGTTCGGCTACGAGTGGCGCGCGCAGCGCACAGCCGCGTGGCTGGCCGCCCTCCCCCGCCGAGACGTGCACCGCGCGCGGCTGCGCGAGCTAGTGCTGACCGGCAACGGCGAGCACACCGGTGCAAGCTACTGCTTCGCACTCGCCCGCTTCGGCAAGGAGCCCGACGCGCTGATCCTCGTCGAGTACCTCCGAACCCACCGCGGGGGCGCCACCTCCAGCTTCGCCATGGGAGCACTCGCCCACCTGGACCAGCTGCTCGGCACCGACCACGGCACCCAGATCCTCGATATCGACGACCAGAGGTGGCATCGGACGCAGTCTGCGCCTGGGCGCCAAGACTTCGTCGACCGCATTCGCGCAGAGATCGCGGCCCGGTGCACGTTCGCCGACGATTGCATGGCGTTGGTAGAGCAGCCGCCGTTTCCGGAGCGGTAGCGTCAGAGATCGGCCACCGCCGCGTGCAGCGCCAGCAGGGCGGGCACCGCGGCGGGCTGGCGGCGGCCGAAGCCGCACTCCGTCGCGACGCCGAAGTTGTCCACTGCGGACAGTGCGGCGGTGATCCGGTCCGCGGCGCCCGCCGCGCCGTCGGTCGCGTGGATCAGGCCCAGGTACAGTTCCGTGGCCGCCGGCAGGGCCAGCGTCCGCAGGGGTTCGAAGTACGCCGCGTCGGTCCGGCTGAGAGGTACCGGCAGGTGGATCCAGCCGAGCGGCCGGGAAAGCCGCGCGGCCACGGCGTTCGCGACGGCGACCAGGTGCGAAGTGTCCTTCGGCTCCACGAACTGCTTGTGCGCGCTGTCGCCGTAGCACAGGTGGTAGCCGAGCTCCACATCGGACGGTACGGCGTCGCCGAGGCGGGTCAGGCGATCGAGGATCCCCTCGCGGAGATCCGGGACCCAGCTCGGGAACACGCCCTCGAGCATCCCGAACTCGACCGCGGTGTCCCACTGGATCGAGAGTTCGCCGGCGGGGATGGCGTCGGTGATGAGCTCGAGTTCGCGCAGCAGCGCGGTTTCGTAAGCGGGCTCGACGGCCGCCTGGTCGCGGGGGTCCACGTGCAACCGGATCGGCGCCATGGGCGTGGGCAGGCTGACCTGGAACCGGAGGTCCGGCAGCACACCCGCGGCCCGCAACCGCCGGAACACCACCCACGACGACAGCGCGGCCGCCGCGTACCCCAAGGACCCGAACCGCAAGGCCGACGGGTCGCCGGCAAGCCGGTACTTCGGCGTGGGGCTGTACTCGCCGCGGCCGACGTCGTCGGTGACCAGCCCCGGGGTCCGGGCGAACACGTCCCCCTGCCAGAACGTCCAGTTCGCCCGCGCGCCCGTCTCACCGTCCGGCACACGCCGCACGTGGCGGCCGACCGACGCGGCGACCGCGCGGAACACCTCCTCGGCGTCGCCGAGGGGCACGCTGCCGACGAGGTGCACGCCACGAGTCATGCGGCACACCGTAAGGCCACGGCGACGCCGCCCGGCGCGCGAACAACCAACAGTGGCCGGTCAGACGGCCCGCGCAGGTGAGATCGGGCAGCTCAGGCCTGGCGCGCCGTCGCCATCGCGCGCTCGGTTTCCCAAAACGCCCGCATCGACGTGATCAACCCGCCCTCGCCCACCCGGTAGACGAACACCCCGTCGGTGTCGACGCGGTAGCCGCCGGGCAGGAACGTGGTGATCGTGCCGACGTTGGCGCACTCCGAGCCCGCCGCGAACGAATCGCGGATGACGAACTCGAAGCGCTCCACGTTCGCGATCGTCAGGTCCCAGAACGCGCCGATGCCCTCGTGCCCGTGGTGGCCCTTGCCCTGCTCGTCGAACATCGACGGGCCGACCGGATCCTCCACGACGGCGTCCGGCGCGAACAGCGCGAGCCAGCCGTCCTTGTCCCCACCCGCGACGGCCGTCATCGAGCGGAACGCGGCCAGGCGCGCCGGCGGCTGCTCCGCGTCGACGTCCCAGCTGACCTCGACCCCCACGTCATTCCCCCGCTTCGCCGAACTTCGCGATGACCTCGTCACCGAACTTGCGGATCGCGTCCACCTTCGGGCCGACCTCCGCGTCGAACCCGAGTCCCTCGAACACCCACGGCATCGTGATCGCGTCCGTCACACCCACTTCGGCCTGCTGCCGGAAACCCTCGAGCCCGAACCGGTCGACGCACACCGCCTGGAACTCGAACGCGTCGTTCTCGCGGCCGCGCTCGGCCAGCAGTTCCTTGAGCCGCTTGATCGTGTCGCGCAGCTGGTCGAGCGTCATCATCGCCGACGACCAGCCGTCGCCCACGCGCGCGGCGCGGCGCAGCGCGACGTCGGTGTGGCCGCCGATGTAGAACGGCACGCGCTTCGGCGGCGTGGGGCTCATGCGCAGCTTGTCGAAGTCGAAGAACTCGCCGTGGTACTCGACCATGCCGCCGTCGAGGATCAGGCGCAGCACCTCGATCGCCTCGTCGAAGCGCTTGCCACGCCGCTCGTACGGCGCGCCGCACCACTCGAACTCCTCCGGCGACCAGCCGATGCCCAGACCGAGCCCGAACCGGCCGCCCGTGAGCGCCGCGACGGAGTTCACCTGCCGCGCGAGCAGCACCGGGTTGCGCGAGCCGAGTTTGAGCACCGAGGTGTAGAACTCGAGCCGCTCGGTCACCGCGCCCATCGACGCCGCCGCGACCAGCGGGTCGACCCACGGGGTCTCCTCGTTCCAGAACCGGCTGCCGTCGGGGGTGTACGGGTAGTCCGCGGACACCTTCTCCGAGTAGAAGAGCGAATCCGGCAGGACGATGGAGGAGAAACCGGACTCCTCGGCCGCGCGGGCGAGCTCGCCGAGCTGATCGAGGGGGTTCATCGCGATCGACAGGGAGAACTTCATGACCGAACTATAACGTGTTCTACTTTTCCCGGCCACTCGCCACGCGGAGGGTGCTCCGCATCACCTCGCGGGAACCTACAGCGTACTGTCCGCGTTGTCCGGTTCAAGAGGCGGTCGTGCGACCGCCGCGACAGCTCACCACGTGGAGTGACCCATGGGCACCGCGATCCTGTTGATCGTGCTCGTCGTCGTGATCGTCGGGGGCGGTCTGTACTTCGCCCGGTCGCAGGCCGCTTCGCGGCAGCGGCAGCTCGACGACGCCAAGGCCGACGCGCGCCGACTCGTCGAGCGCCTCGGCGGGCAGGTCCTCAACCTCACCGGCACCGACACGGCTTCCCAGCAGGCGATGGCCGACGCCAGCGAGCGCTACAACGCCGCCGGCTCGCAGCTGGAGCAGGCGAAGACCGTGGAACAGGCCCGGCTCGTGAAGGAGACCGCCCTCGAAGGCCTGTACTACGTCCGCGCCGCGCGCACCGCGATGGGGCTCGACCCCGGCCCGATGCTGCCGGAGGAGGCCGAGCGCGAGCGCGCCGGCAAGGTGACCGAACACCGCAAGGTCGACGTCGAAGGCCAGCGCTACGAAGCCTCGCCCGACCCCGGTGACCAGACGCCGTACTACTACCCCGGCGGCCGCGTGGCCGGTCGCCCCGTGCCGCAGGGCTGGTACAGCGAGCCGTGGTGGAAGCCCGCGCTCGTCGCCGGCGCGTGGGGCCTGGGCTCGGTGTTCCTGTTCAGCGCCCTGTTCGACGGCATGGGCGGCATCGCCAGCGCCTCGGCCTGGGAGTCGGGCTACGACGCGGGCCAGGCCGACGCGCTCGAGTCCGGCGGCGGTGACGGCGGCGGTGGTGACGGCGGCGACGGTGGTGGCTTCGACGGAGGCGGCGACGGCGGCGGTTTCGACGGCGGCCAGGACTTCGGCGGCTTCGACGGCGGCGGCTTCAACGGAGGCGGGTTCGACGGCGGCGGCTTCGACTTCTGACGCACACGCGGAGGGCCTTGCGGGACAACAGTTCCGCAAGGCCCTCGTGCTGTGTCCACATCGGACGAACGGGCGACCGCGCCGAGCCGGCGTTCAGCTCGGCTGGCAGGTCGGGCACCAGTACAGGTTGCGGCCCACCAATTCCTGGTGCGCGACGGGCGTCGCGCACACCAGGCACGGCAGCCCGGCCCTGCGGTAGACGTAGACCTCGCCGCCGTGGCGGTCTTCGCGCGGCGCGCGGCCCATGGCGGCCGGCAGGTGTTCCGGGGCGACCGTGTCGATGCGGCCGACGCGCACGCCCGCGCGCATGAGCGTCACCAGATCGGCCCACATCTCGTCCCACAGGCCGCGGTCGAGCGCGCGCCCGGGGATCAGCGGGGCGACGCCGTGGCGGAACAGCACTTCCGCCCGGTACACGTTCCCGACGCCGGCCAGCACGTCCTGGTTCATCAGCAACGCAGCCACCGACGTGCGCGAACGCGAGATCCGCTCCCACGCCCGCTCGGGCCGGGCGTCGCGGCGCAACGGATCCGGGCCGAGGCGGGCCTTGATGGCGTCGACCTGCGCGGCGTCCAGCAGTTCGCAGCGCGTCGGGCCGCGAAGGTCCGCCCAGTGCGTGCGGCCGACCACGCGCATCCGCACCTGGCCCACCGGTTCGGCCGCCGGCAGCGGCGACTCGCTGAACGTGCCGTACAGGCCGAGGTGGACGTGCACCGTCCCGAGTGGACCGTAGTCGTGGAACAGGTGCTTGCCGTACGCCTCGGCCCCACGCAGCACCTGCCCGTCCAGCCGCTCCGCTTCGGCGGCGAAGCGGCCCTGCGGGCTGGAGACCTCGACGGGCGCTCCGGCGTAGCGGCGTTTGTGCAGGCGGGCGAGGCGGTGGAGCGTGTGCCCCTCGGGCATCAGGCCTCCGGCAGCGGCGGCGGGGTGCCGGTGCGCTCGTAGTCGAGCAGTTGCTGGACGCGGCGGGCGTGGCGCTCTTCCGGCGACTCCGGTGTGGCCAGGAACGCCTCGACGATCTCGGTCGCCTGCTCGACGGTGTGCATCCGGGCGCCGACGCCGAGGAGCTGCGCGTGGTTGTGCTCGCGGCACAGTTTCGCCGTTTCGACGCTCCAGCCGAGGCCGGCGCGGGCGCCCGGGACCTTGTTGGCGGCGATCTGCTCGCCGTTGCCGGAGCCGCCGA
Source organism: Amycolatopsis sp. NPDC051903 (assembly GCF_044452505.1). Lineage (NCBI taxonomy): Bacteria > Bacillati > Actinomycetota > Actinomycetes > Pseudonocardiales > Pseudonocardiaceae > Amycolatopsis > Amycolatopsis sp. NPDC051903. The sequence continues at coordinate 51,916 of NZ_JBITBT010000031.1, forward strand.
TCACGAGGCCGAGACTGCCTTCGTCGGCGACGACGCGGCGCGCCGCCTCGACGCAGAAGGCCGGGTAGTCGTCGGCCGGGTCGTAGGTGTGCGGACCGACGTCGACGACCTCGTGGCCCTGCTCAGCGAGGTGGCTGGCCAGGTGGTTCTTCAGCTCGAAACCGGCGTGGTCGGATCCCAAGTAGACGCGCACAGCCCGGAGTCTGCCACCCCCTGACCGGCCGGGCATGCTCTGGGGGTGGACACGTGGGAGCAACCGGGCCGCGACGTGCGGCTCGAATGGGGTGGCGAGGGCGTGGCCGCGCTCGGCCGCGCGTGCGCGGTGCTGGTGATCGTCGACGTGCTTTCCTTCAGCACCACAACGGATCTCGTGACGGCGCGCGGCGGCCGGGTGCTGCCCGTGCGGTGGCGCGACGAGCGCGGGGTCGCCGAAGCGCGAGCCGCGGGCGCGGTGATCGCGGGCGAGGGCGCGTGGACGCTGCGGCCCTCGTCTGTGACGGAAATCCCGTCCGGGACCGTGCTCGCGCTGCCCTCCCCCAACGGCGCCACGCTGTGCGCGACCGGCGCGCACGTGCTCGCCGGCTGCCTGCGCAACGCGTCGGCGGTGGCGGCGAAAGCGCTCGAACTGGCCGGCGACCGTCCGATCGGGATCATCCCCGCCGGCGAGCGCTGGGGCATCGACCTGCTCGGCGACGGCCGGGAGTTCGGCCCGCTGCGCCCCTGCGTCGAAGACCAGCTGGGCGCCGGCGCGATCGCCGCCGCGCTGGCCGGCCACGGCCGCACGCTCTCGGCCGAGGCGGCGCTCGCGGCGGCGGCCTGGGCGGCCACCGACGTGGCGGAACTGCTGCGCACCTGCTCGTCCGGCCGGGAACTGGCGACGGCGGGCCACCCCCACGACGGAGAACTGGCGGCTGAAGTGAACGTCAGCACCACCGCACCGGTGCTGCGAGCCGGACTCCTGGAGGCACGATGACCTGGACCGAAGTGGCCGACCGCGTGTACGCGCGCCGCTACGAAGAGCTCGACCTCACCACGGGTCTCGTGCTCGGCGCCGAGCGCTGCCTGGTGGTCGACACCCGCGGCGACGCCGACCAGGGCGCGGAGCTCGCCGCGGCCGTCCGCGAGCTCACGGACCTGCCGTGGAGCGTCGTCTACACGCACGCGCACTTCGACCACGCCTTCGGCACCACGGCGTTCCTGCCGTGCGACGTCTGGGCGCAGGAGGGCTGCCTCACCGAACTGGTGCAGCACGGCGAAGCCGCGAAGGCCAAGTGGAGCGAAAAGTACCGCGCAGCGGGCAAACCGGAAATCGCCGACGCGATCGCGCGCACGGGCATCATGGCCCCCGACCGGCTCGTGACCGACCGCGCCGCAATCGACCTCGGTGGCCGGACCGTCGAACTCGTGCACCCCGGTCCCGCGCACACCGACCACGACCTGGTCGTGCACGTGCCCGACGCGCGGGTCGTCTTCGCGGGCGACGTCGTGGAGCACGGACCGGACGGGTTCACGGAGTACTCGTTCAGCGACGAGACGCACCTCGCCGACTGGCCCGGTGCGTTCGACGCGATCCTCGCGTTCGACCCGGAGGTCGTGGTGCCCGGGCACGGGGAGCCCGTGGGTCCCGCGTTCCTGCGCGAGCACCGCGCCGGGCTGCGCCGCCTGATCGAGCTCAAGGCCGCCGTGGCGGCCGGAGCCACCGGGGCGGACGAGGCCCTCGCGGCCTCGCCCTACCCCGCCGCCGTCACCCGGGCCGCGTTCGCGTCCTCCTGACGGAGGTCAGTCGAAGTTCAGCTCACCCGTCCGGGTGCGCTTCAGCTCGAAGAAGTCCGGGTAGCTCGCCATCGCGACGGCGCCGTCGAACACCTTGAGGGCGTCCTCGCCGCGCGGGATCGAGCTGAGCACCGGGCCGAAGAACGCGACGCCGTCGATGTGGATCGTCGGCGTGCCGACGTCCATGCCCACCGGGTCCATGCCCTCGTGGTGGCTCTTCTTCAACGCCTCGTCGTACTCGGTGGAGTCGGCGGCCGCGATCAGCTCGGCGGGCGCGCCGACGGCTTCGAGGGCCTCCTTGAGCACGACGTCGAAGTCCTTGTTGCCCTGGTTGTGGTAGCGCGTGCCGAACTCCGTGTAGAAGTCGCGCAGCGATTCTTCACCCTTCGCGGCGGCCAGCGCGGTGGCCACGCGGACGGGGCGCCAGCCCTTGTCCATCAGTTCCTGGTAGCGCTCCGGCAGCTCTTCCCGGCCCGAGTTCAGCACGGACAGGCTCATGATCCGGAAGCGCAGGTCCAGCTCCCGGTGCTTCTCGACCTCGAGGATCCACCGCGAGGTGATCCACGCGAACGGGCAGATCGGGTCGAAGTAGAAGTCCACCTTGGTGGGCTGGGAAGCAGCGGTCATCTCTCGAACTCCTCGGGGAGATTTCGACGTCGGGTGTGGCCAAGCAGCAGGGGGTCACCCCCACACTCGCAGCCAACAGGATCACGGGCACGGTTGTTCCCCGTCGCCCGAGTGGCGGTTCGCATGATTGGATGCTCGACAGCCCGAAAGCCACAACCGGAATCGAAGACCAGAGGTGCCCGTGCCCGCCCCCAACCTGACTCGTGACGAAGCCAAGCAGCGCTCCGGCCTGCTGGATGTCGCGTCGTACGACATCGAGCTGGACCTGACCGACGGACACGGCCGTCCCGGGGAGAAGACGTTCCTCTCCACCACCACCGTGCGGTTCTCCGCCGGCCGGCCGGGCGAGTCGTCGTGGATCGACCTCATCGCCGAGGGCGTCCGCTCCGCCGTGCTCAACGGAACCGAACTCGACGTGAGCGCCTACGTCGAAGACAAGGGCATCGCGCTGCCCGGGCTCGCGGCCGAGAACGAGCTCGTGGTGACCGCCGACTGCCGCTACACGAACACCGGCGAGGGCCTGCACCGCTTCGTCGACCCGGTCGACAACGGCGTGTACCTCTACACCCAGTTCGAGACCGCCGACGCCAAGCGCATGTTCGCGTGCTTCGACCAGCCCGACCTCAAGTCGGTGTACAAGCTCGTGGTCCACGCGCCACGCGACTGGAAGATCGTGTCCAACGCGCTGGTCGAATCCGGCGAGGACACCCCCGACGGCGCCCGCGTGACGAACTTCGCCGTGTCCGAACGGATCTCCACCTACCTGGTGGCGCTGATCGCCGGTCCGTACGCCGAGTGGCGCGACGAGTTCTCCGACGCCCACCGCACCATCCCGCTGGGCATCTACTGCCGGGCGTCGCTCGCGGAGCACATGGACGCCGACCGGCTGTTCGCCGAGACCAAGCAGGGTTTCGGGTTCTTCCACGAGAAGTTCGGCACGCCCTACCCGTTCTCCAAGTACGACCAGCTGTTCGTGCCCGAGTTCAACGCGGGCGCCATGGAGAACGCCGGCGCGGTCACCTTCCTCGAGGACTACGTGTTCCGCAGCCGCGTCACGCGCTACGCCTACGAGCGGCGCGCCGAGACGCTGCTGCACGAGATGGCGCACATGTGGTTCGGCGACCTGGTCACCATGCGCTGGTGGGACGACCTGTGGCTCAACGAGTCGTTCGCGACGTTCGCGAGCGTGTTCGCCCAGGCCGAGGCCACCGAGTACAAGAACGCGTGGACCAGCTTCGCGAACATCGAGAAGTCGTGGGCCTACCGCCAGGACCAGCTGCCGTCCACACACCCGATCGCGGCCGACATCGTCGACCTGCACGCGGTCGAGGTGAACTTCGACGGCATCACCTACGCCAAGGGCGCGAGCGTGCTCAAGCAGCTCGTCGCGTACGTCGGCATCGACCACTTCCTCGACGGGCTGAAGGTCTACTTCGGAAAGCACGCGTGGGGCAACGCCACGCTGGCCGACCTGCTGGCCGCGCTGGAGGAGGCGTCCGGGCGCGACCTGTCGTGGTGGAGCGCCGAATGGCTCGAGACCACGGGCCTCAACTCGCTCAGCCCGCGCTACGAGATCGGGTCCGACGGCACGTTCGCCTCGTTCGCCGTGGTGCAGACGGGCGCGAAGCCGGGCGCCGGCGAGCTGCGCACGCACCGCGTCGCGGTCGGCGTGTACGACGACGCGGCCGGCAAGATCGTGCGCACCGAGCGCGTGGAGCTCGACGTCACGGGTGAGCGCACCGAGGTGCCGCAGCTGGTCGGCAAGCCGGCGGGCAAGCTCGTGCTCGTCAACGACGACGACCTCACCTACTGCCGGATGCGCCTGGACCCGGCGTCGCTCACCACGCTGATCGACCGGATCGCCGACATCGTCGAGCCGCTGCCCCGCACGCTGTGCTGGTCGGCCGCCTGGGAGATGACGCGCGAGGCCGAGCTCAAGGCGCGCGACTTCGTGACGCTGGTGGCGCGCGGCATCCACGCGGAGAGCGAAGTCGGTGTGGTGCAGCGGCTGCTGCTGCAGGCGCAGACCGCGCTCAACTCCTACGCGGACCGCAAGTGGGCCACCGAGCAGGGCTGGCCGTCGTTCAGCGGGCGGCTGCTGGAGCTCGCGCAGCAGGCCGAGGCCGGCTCCGACCACCAGCTGGCGTTCGTGAACTCGCTCGCGGGCGGCGTGCTCGACGACGCCACCCTGGCCGTGATCGCGGGCTGGCTGGACGGTTCGGCGCCGCTGCCGGGGCTCGCGGTCGACACCGATCTGCGCTGGCGGCTGCTGCAGGCGCTCGTGGCGCACGGCAAGGCCGGCACCGCCGAGATCGACGCCGAGCAGGCGAAGGACGACACGGCCACGGGCCGCCGGCACGCCGAGCGCTCGCGCGCCCTGCAGCCGACCGCCGAGGCCAAGGCCGACACCTGGCAGCGCGCGATCTACGACGACGAAATCCCCAACGCGGTCAGCGACGCGCTCATCTCGGGCTTCTCGCACCCGGGCCAGAAGGAGCTGCTCAGCGAGTACGTCGAGCGCTACTTCGAGGTCATCGACGAGGTGTGGGCGCGCCGTTCGAGCGAGCGCGCGCAGCCGACCGTGATCGGCCTGTACCCGTCGTGGGCCGTCGAGCCGGCCACGGTGACCGCGTCGGACGAGTGGCTCGCGGGCGACCACCCGGCCGCCCTGCGCCGCCTCGTCTCCGAGGGCCGCGCCGGCATCGTGCGGGCGCTCGCGGCGCGGGAGTTCGACAGCCAGGCGTGAGCGAGGAGGCCGCCCCGCGCGGGCGGCCTCCCCCGTCCCGGCACGACTGGCCCTGGCACGACGAAGGGGGCCTCCCCGGCGAATCGAGGAGGCCCCCTTCGTGCGTCCGGCGGACGCGGAAAGCTCAGTGCTGCTTCGGGTTCGGCCCGGCCTGGTCGCTCAGCATGCGCAGGGCGTTGACGAGGCCGCCGACCAGGTCGCCTTCCTTGAAGGACGCGACCATGCTCGCCACGGCGAGGTTGGCGCCGCGGTCGGGCAAGCGCACGTGGGCGCGCCGGCCGGTCACGATCTCGATCGCGCGCTGGGCCGGGGACACCGCGATGACCACGGCGTTGGCCGGGTCGTCGGTCGACTCGTGCAGCTTCTCGGCTTCGGCGCGGGTGTCCTCGCCGAGGTCGCCGAGGTACACGCTGAAGGCGACGCCGGACTCGCGGGTCGCGAACGTCAGCGCCTCGTCGAGCCGGGCGAGCTGCTGCACCGTGAACGGGCTGGTCGGCGCGGCCGGCTCGTACATCTTGGCCGCGGACCGGCGGCCGCTGTTCGTGATGACCTCACCGAACGGCAGGTCCTCTTCGGCGATCTCGACCGCGGTGGCCGAGTGCGCGAGTTCACCACTTGCCACGTGCGCCTCCGGCGGCGGTCGGGGCGCCCGCGGGCACCACAGCTTCCGATTCCACGGCGTGGTGGTGGCCGGCACCGACCCCGTCCGGGTTCGCGGTCCACCACATCGCGGGGTACTCCCACGGCTGCCCCGGCCGGTACCGCGGCGTCCCCGAGAACTTCTTCCGCAGGGTGGCCGCGCCGACCACCAAGTAGATGGCCAGGGGGATGACCGCGTAGACCAGGATCGTCTCCACAACGTTCACGCCGGTGAGCGTAACGGATGGCCCTGGTGCCCATCGCGCGGCGCCGCGCCGGGGGCCGACCGCTCGTCGTGTGGGAACGCCCGTCCGCCGCTTGGCTGGCGGACGCTGGAACGTTGGGGCGAAGCCGGGCGGGCCGAAAGGTTGCAACTCAACGTACAGGCGGCCGTACCGGTCGCCCCCGCCTTGTCGAAGTGGTGAAATCCTCGTAGCTTTTTCACCTGTACGGGCCTTGCGCCCCGCTCCTCAGCCCCAGCAGGTCACGCACCGGTCCCAGGAGGCCACGTCATGCAGAGCGTCCAGCCCCCCGCTCAGGCGATCACCGACCCGATTTCGTCACCCAGCGAGACGGAATTCCTGCCCGGAACCCGTGTGACGTCCGGCACAAGGGTTACGCGCGGTACTCGGGTCACTCGCGGTACTCGCGTCACCGGCGGCACCCGCGTCACGCGCGGCACCCGGGTCACCCGCGGCACGCGGGTCACCAACGGCACCCGCGTCACGCGCGGCACCCGCGTCACCCGGGGCACCCGCGTGACCCGTGGCACGCGCGTCACGTGCGGCACCCGCGTCACCCGGGGCACGCGCGTCACCCGCGGCACCCGCGTGACCGCCCAGTCCGACTACGCGCTGGCCGCCTGACCCGATCCGCGTGCGAGCACGCCCGCGCCCCGCGCGGGTCGTGAGGTGAGAACTCCGCTCGGCGCGGCTGCCCGGCACAACCGCTCGGGCCCGGCTTCGCCAGACACGGTTCATCGGCTCGCCCCGGCCGCCGCAAGGCAGCCGGGGCGCCGACGTGTCCAGGCCCGGTTCAGGCCGCGGTACCCAAGTACGGCTGCCACAGCGGGTCGGCCTCCTTGGAGTGCGCCAGCAGGCGCCAGTGCGGGCCGTGGGGCGCCCGCGGCACCACGCGCAGCCGCCAGCCCAGCTCCGACAGGAGCCGGTCGGCCTTGCGGTGGTTGCACTTGGCGCAGCACGCCACGCAGTTGGTCCAGCTGTGCGGGCCGCCGCGGCTGCGCGGGAGGACGTGGTCGATCGTCTCGGCCCGGCCACCGCAGTAGGCGCAGCGGTAGCGGTCGCGGTGCATGAGCCCCGCCCTGGTCAGCGGTACCTGAGCGCGGTAGGGCACCCGCACGTAGGTGCTGAGCCGGATCACGGACGGGACGGGCAGCGACACGGTCGCGGCGTGCAGTTCCACGCCCGCCGGATCGCCGTGGACGACCACCGCCTTGCCGCACATCACCAGGACCACCGCGCGGCGCATCGGTAGTGCGGTGAGGGGCTCGAACGTGGCGTTCAGCAGCAGAACGCGACGGCGGCCCCAGGAAGGGGTCGCCGGGTCCCGGCCTCTACGCTGTCCGGGCGGACGGGATACACCCCCTGGTCGGGTCCCCGGCCCGGCCGGGTTCGCTCCGCCGGTTGCGGAGCCTCCCGGGCAGGCACGCAGGACCGCCTCCGGCGACTGCTCGGCCATGGCTTGGCCGGCGCCGCCGAGGGGGATGGGTTGTCGGTCTGGCACTCGACCACCTCCACCGGTGCAGGCATAGTCGACCACACATCAGCCCCAAAGTGCACGTGCGTTGCGTGACGTGTCACGTGCGCGCGACCCAACATCCACTTGCCGTTGGGTGAACCGAAGCGACGGAAGGACTGTCCCAGCTCGTGAACGCCGTGCTCAGCGCCCCGCCAGCGTGCATCTCGGACCCCAGCACCTGGTGCTCGCAGGTCTATTCGATCACGCACAACGAGTGGCTCGCCGGGTCGGCCGGCTGGCTCGTGACCAAGCCGCTGCGGATCATCCTGATCCTCGTCCTCGCGTTCCTCGTGCGTTATCTCACACGCCGGCTCATCGACCGCGTGACGACCCTGCCGCGCGGGGGCAACGGCAAGCTCCCGACCCTGCTGAGACCGTTGCGCGAACGCGCTCCCGACGTGCTCGGCGCCGCCGTGGTGGAGCGGCGGCGGCAGCGGGCGAAGACCATCGGCTCGGTGCTGAGGTCGATGTCCACGTTCCTCATCTACGGCCTGGCGTTCATCCTCGTGCTGGGTGAGCTGGGTATCAACCTGGCGCCGATCATCGCGTCGGCCGGCATCGTCGGCGTCGCGCTCGGCTTCGGCGCGCAGAACCTGGTGCGTGATTTCCTGTCCGGCATCTTCATGATGATCGAGGACCAGTACGGCGTGGGCGACGTCGTCGACATCGGCCCCGCGACCGGCACGGTCGAGGCCGTGGGCCTGCGCATCACGACCCTGCGCGACCTGCAGGGCACCGTCTGGTACGTCCGCAACGGCGAGGTGCTGCGCGTCGGCAACTCGAGCCAGGGCTTCGCGGTGGCCGTGGTCGACGTGCCGCTGGGCTACTCCGCCGACGTGGACCTCGCGTCGACCGTGCTCATCGGGGCCGCCACGAAGGCCGTGGAGAGCGACGCGCTGGCCGTCAACGTGATGGAGCCACCGGAGATGCTCGGCGTCGAGAAGGTGACCCCGGAGGGCATCCTGCTGCGGCTCACGGTGAAGGTGCGGCCGGGCAAGCAGTGGGCCGTGCAGCGGGCGCTGCGCGCGCACCTGCTCGCCGCGCTGGAGGAGGCGGGGTTCGAACCGCCGCTCGGTCGCTTCCTGTCGGCACCGGGAGCCGACAAGTAGCGACGGGCAGGGCAAGATGGAGGTGTGTCGACTGTGAGTGGCCAGGACCCCGCGAACCTGTACGAAGCCATCGGCGGCGAGCCGACGTTCCGCCGGATGGTCGCGCGCTTCTACCAGGAAGTGGCGAAGGACGAGGTGCTGCGCCCGCTGTACCCGGAGGAGGACCTCGGCCCAGCTGAGGAGCGCTTCCGGCTCTTCCTGATGCAGTACTGGGGCGGCCCGCACACCTACTCCGACCGCCGGGGGCACCCGCGGCTGCGGATGCGCCACGCGCCGTTCAAGATCGGCCCGATCGAGCGTGACGCGTGGTTGCGCGCGATCCGGATCGCGGTCGACGAGGAGAACCTCCCCGAGCCGTACCGCGAGCAACTGTGGGCCTACCTCGAGATGGCGGCGCACAGCATGATGAACAGCTTCGTCTGATGAGACGCGGGGTGGCGGGGCAACGGCGGCCACCGGAACGCCCGCCCCGTCCGTCGTGGTGGCGCGACGCCGTCTTCTACCAGGTCTACGTGCGCTCGTTCGCCGACTCCGACGCCGACGGCGTGGGTGACCTCGAGGGCATCCGCGGCAAGCTCGGCTACCTGGAGCTGCTGGGCGTCGACGCGCTGTGGCTCACGCCGTTCTACCGCTCCCCGATGGCCGACCACGGCTACGACGTGGCCGACCCCCGCGACGTCGACCCGGTGTTCGGCACGCTCGGCGACTTCGACGTGCTGCTCACCGAGGCGCACCGGCGCGGCATCAAGGTGACCGTGGACCTCGTCCCGAACCACACGAGCAACCAGCACGCGTGGTTCAAGTCCGCGATGGCCGCCGCGCCCGGGAGCCCCGAGCGCGACCGGTACGTCTTCCGCGACGGCCGCGGTCCCGGCGGCGCCGAACCGCCGAACAACTGGGTGTCGGTGTTCGGCGGGCCCGCGTGGACGCGCGTGCCGGACGGGCAGTGGTACCTGCACCTGTTCGCGCAGCAGCAGCCGGACCTCAACTTCGCCAACGCCGACGTGCGCTACGACCTGGAGCGCACGCTGCGCTTCTGGCTCGACCGCGGCGTCGACGGCTTCCGCATCGACGTGGGACACGGCATGGCCAAACCGGCGGGCCTGCCCGACATGGACCCGCGCGCGGCCGGCTGGGGCGGCGGCGAGCACTACGACCCCCGCTTCGACGACGACGGCGTGCACGAGATCCACCAGATGATCCGCAAGGTGCTCGACGAGTACCCGGACACGATGGCCGTCGGCGAGATCTGGGTGCACGACGAAGAGCGGCTCACGCGCTACCTGCGCCCGGACGAACTGCACCTGGCGTTCAACTTCCGCCTGGTGCTCACCCACTTCGACGCCGACGCGATGCGCACGTCGATCGAACGCTCGCTCGCCGTGCCGCGCGCGGCGGGCGCGCCGGCGACGTGGACGCTGTCCAACCACGACGTCTGGCGCACCGTGAGCCGCTACGGCGACGGTGCGGCCGGGTTGCGCCGGGCGCGGGCGATGGCACTGGTGGAGCTGGCGCTGCCCGGCGCGGTGTACCTCTACAACGGCGAAGAGCTGGGCCTGCCGAACGTCGACCTGCCGGTCGAAGCGCTGGCAGACCCGCGAGCGCGCACGCAGGGCCCGGAGTTCGGCCGCGATCCCGAACGCGTGCCGATGCCGTGGGAGGGCGCGTTGCCGCCGTTCGGCTTCTCGCGCAACCCGCGCACGTGGCTGCCGATGCCGCGCGAGTGGGCCGAGCTGACCGTCGAGCACCAGCTGGAGGACGAGGCGTCAACGTTGTCGCTCTACCGGCGGGCCATCGAGTTGCGCAAGACGCACCCCGCGTTCGGCGTCGGCGACGAGCTCGAGTGGTACGGCGCGCCCGCCGGCTGCTTCGCGTTCCGCCGCGGCCGGGGTGGGCTGATCTGCGCGCTGAACACGTCGGCGAGTTCCATCGCGCTGCCGCCGGGTGAGGTGCTGCTGTCGAGCAGTCCCCTGGTGGAGGGCCGGCTACCGCCGGACTCCGCCGCGTGGCTCGTCTGATTCGTCTGTCCACAAGAGACGGACGAATACCCGTCGGTAGCAAGGCGTTCCGCACTCGGTGGGGACCACGCCGAAAACCCGTGGAACCGGTCGCACGATACCGCCGGTTTTTTGTTCCACAGAGCGGGAAAAATCCGGCAGCCGTGCAGGTCAGGGCCGATTTTTCCAACACCACAACGGTTTCCGGAGTGGCCGCACCGGTTCCAGGTCACGATTCGGGGAACCTTCACTCGATCACCCTCGTTGGGGTGGACAGGTCGCGGTCGGCGGCCCCTGACGCCGACCGCACGCACGGTGACCCACCAAGACGGGCACACCGTCGAAACGGCCTCGGCGCTGCAGAGTGCAGAACCGGACCAGCTCGACAGGAGCGTTCCAGCATCGACACCCCCAGCACGACCCCCATCCCCACCTCCGAGTCCCCCAACTCAGAGTCCGCCACCGCCACGGCCGTCCGTGAAAAGCCGGTGGCCGAGCCCATGCTCGCCGGCCGCAAGACCGGCACCGAAACCTTCCTCGTGAAGCTGTTCGCCGTGGTCCCCCTGCTGGCGCTCGCCGCGGCGGTGCCCCTGGCCTGGGGCTGGGGCTTGAGCTGGCTCGACATCGGCCTCGCCGTCGGGTTCTACTACCTCACCGGCCTCGGGATCACCATCGGCTTCCACCGCTACTTCACCCACGGTGCGTTCCGCGCCCGCCGCGGAATGCGGATCGCGCTGGCCGTGGCCGGCAGCATGGCGATGCAGGGCCCGGTCATCGCCTGGGTCGCCGACCACCGGCGCCACCACGCGTACTCCGACCGCGAGGGCGACCCGCACTCCCCGTGGCGCTTCGGCACCACGCCCGCCGCGCTGGCCAAGGGGTTCTGGCACGCCCACATGGGCTGGATCTTCGACCGGGACAAGACGAACCCGCGCCGGTTCGCCCCCGACCTGCTGGACGACCCGGACATCCGGCTCGTCGACCGGCTCTTCCCCGTGCTCACGGTCGTGACGCTGCTGGCGCCGGCGCTGCTGGGCGGCCTCATCACGATGAGCTGGTGGGGCGCGCTCACCGCGTTCTTCTGGGCCAGCCTCGTGCGGGTCGCGGCGCTGCACCACGTGACCTGGTCGGTGAACTCGCTGTGCCACCTGATCGGTGAGCGCCCGTTCGTCGCGCGCGACCGGTCGGCGAACTTCTGGCCGCTGGCGATCCTGTCGTTCGGCGAGTCGTGGCACAACTCCCACCACGCCGACCCGACCGGGGCGCGCCACGGAGTCGGCCGGGGTCAGCTCGACACGTCGGCGCGGCTGATCTGGCTGTTCGAGAAGGTGAACTGGGTTTCGCACGTGCGCTGGCCGCGCCCCGAGCGGCTGGCGCGCAAGCTCAGGACCGCTTGACGACGGGCCGGACGCGCCGCTCGAGGCGGGACTGCAGATCGCGGTGGTCTCGGGCGGCGTGGACCGGCTGCGGGGTCCACGCGCCGCTGTCGGGCGCCGAGACGACTTCGGTGACGAACCGCCCGACGAGGGCGGGTTCGGGGACGGCGTCGCCGCCCAGGTGGGAGACCAGCAGCGGCCGCTCGGCCGGCGCGGTCTCCACCGACAGGGTCCAACCCTGCCGGGAGCTCCACAGCAACATCAGGTCACGGCCGGGAAACCGTGGTGAGCGACGGCTCAGCGCCACGTACGCCGTGACCGTGTCGGCGACCTCGCACGACGTCCCCTCCTCGGAAACGCCGACGGCATCGGCCACCGCGCGTACGTACCCCGCGAGCGCGCGTCTCAGCAGCAGCGGGTCTTCGTGGGCGGACTCGGTTGTCAGACGATCGGGACCGGACAGGAGCATGTGTCTCCCCTCCACCGTCCTGGGGTCGGCTCGGGCGGGAACGGCCTTCGGAACCGCGTGCCCGCACGACGCCGGGGCCCGGCGGTGCGGTTGGTCTGAGTCGCGCCGATCTTTTCGGACATCGGCGGCTGATCCGGCACCGACTCTACCCAATGTTTTGCGTCACAGGGACCGCTCAACCGCTCTGATCTGTGCTCCAGTCGCCTGAATCCGCTATCGACGTGGCAATCCACGCTGCGAAAAGTGCGGCCTGGACGTAGGGTGCGGCCTCCCCGACGGCCCGGCCCACCTTGTTCCACCGCCCCGATCGCTGCTGACGGTCGGATTCCGGTGACGCTTCGGCGTCGACCGGACGCTCGGTGCGCCACGGCGTTTCACCGGTGCGCACCTGATCGAGGAAATCCTCCGTCGGGTCGCCCTCGGGGTCGGTCATGTGCCCACCCTCGCACCGCGGCCGGAAATGCACCACGGTCGCAAGGAAATCGCAAGGAATTCAGAAGAGAAGGGGCAACAGCGCGTGCCTGCGCTTCAGCACGGCGCCGTAGCGGGCGTCGAGCCGCAGCCACGAATCGGTGGCCGTCACGCGCACGACGTCACCGGAGATCGACGAGTCGAACAAGCCCATGCCGGACAACGCGAACAGGCAGCGCAGCTGCACCTTCACCTCGAGCTCGCCCCCGGTCACCGTCAGCACGGCCTGGTCCATCAGCGACGCCGGCGGTGTGCCGTGCGGGCCGGCGTTGTCGCGGGCCAGGGTCACCCCGCGGTCGGCGAGGTCCGACACCACGCCGACCGGCAGGTCGTCCACGAGCTGCCACTTCCCGGAGGCGGGCAGCTCCGCGTGCCAGAGCAGGTCGCGCGCCGGGCCGGGGTCCATGACCTCACCGCCCGCGACCGTGAGGGCCGCCAGCAGCTCGTTGCCGGACACCGTGACGTCGGCGGGGGTTACGGTCCCCGCCACCGCGCGGGTGGCGAGGACCTCGAACGGCGTGGCCGTCCACGCTTCGACGACGCCGTCGCCGCGGTTGCGCAGCCGCACGGCCGCGCTGCCGTCGAGCCGCACGGCGCGCGCGACGAACGCGCCGAGCGTCTCGCGGTCGGCCGGATCCGGGATGCGCAGCTCAGGCATCGGCGAACACCTTCTTGAGGAACTCCGTCTCGTCGGCGGTGAGCCGCCGCGGCCGCAGCTTGCCGGTGTCGTACGGCGCCAGCACGGTTTCGGCGATCACCGCGACCGGGTCCGACGCCTCGGGCCCGGTGTGCACGCGGTAGGCGAGCGTGATGCTGGCGGCCTTCAGTTCCGCCAGCGTGATCTCCACGCGCACCTGCCGCTCGGGCTCGACCACGATCGGCGTGCGGTAGTGCACCGCGAGCTTCACCACGACCACGCCCTTCGGCAGGTCGGTGAGCCCGGCTTTCACCGCGTCGCCGAACAGCACGGGGATCCGCGCCTCTTCCAGCAGCGTCACCACGTTCGCGTGGTTGACGTGGCCGTACACGTCCATGTCGGACCAGCGCGGCTGGACGTGGGAAACGTAGGTCACCGCACCGTGCTCCTGATCTGGCGCGCGGCCACCGACAGCGTGGCGAGGTCGAGCCGCCCGGAGCGGGTGATCTCGTCGAGCGCCACGCGGGCGCGGGACAGGCGCGACGCGTTGGTCTTCTCCCACTGGGCGATCTGCGCGTCGGGCTCCACGTCCTGGTCGCTGTGGCGCAGGGCGTCGAGCGTGATGGCGCGCAGCGAACCGTACACGTCGTCGCGCAGCGAAAGCCGCGCGAGGGCGTGCCAGCGGTTGCCGCGTTCGAGCTTGCTGATCTCGGTGAGCATCTTGTCGATGTCCAGGTGGTCCGAGAGCGCGTAGTACAGCCGGGCCGTTTCGACCGGGCTGTGCTGCGCGTCCAGCCCCACCTGCTGCTCGGCCAGCTCGGCGACCTCTACGACGTCGAGCAGGCCGTAGCTGTGCAGCAGCAGAGCGATGCGCCGGGCCAGGCCGGCCGGCGCGCCGTCGCCCTCGAGCCGGGCGGCGTGCTCTTCGACCGACTCGAGCTCGCGGCCGCGCAGCAGGTCGCCCAGCTTTGGGCCGAGCTCCGCGATGACCGGGCCGAAGCGGTTGATCTCCGCCAGCGGCGCGAGCGGCTGCGGGCGGTTGGTGAGGAACCACCGGGCGGCGCGGTCGAGCAGCCGGCGGGTCTCCAGCACCATCGTGTCGGCGACCTCGGTGGGCACCACGTTGTCGAGCGCGTCGATCTCGGCCCACAGCTTCGGCAGGTCGTAGACGTGGGTGACCACGGCGTAGGCGCGCACCGCGTCGGTCGCCGTCGCGTTCATCTCCTCCATGAGGCGGTAGACGAACGAGATGCCGCCGCCGTCGACCAGCTCGTTGGTCACGAGCGTGGTGATGATCTGGCGGCGCAGCGGGTGCTGCATGATCGCTTCGGCGAACCCTTCGCGCAGCGGCTTCGGGAAGTACTCCGGCAGCCGGCGGGCGAACACCTCCGAATCGGGCAGCTCGCTGGCGAGCAGCTCGTCCTTGAGGTCCAGCTTCACGTGCGCGAGCAGCGTCGCGAGCTCCGGCGACGACAGGCCTTCGCCCGCCTTCTCCAGCGCGCGGAACTCCGAGGAGCTCGGCAGCGCTTCGAGCTTGCGGTCGAACGCGCCCTTCGCGACGAGCGAGGACACCTGCCGCGCGTGCACGGAGACCATCGGCCCGGCGTGGGCCCGGCTCACGCCGAGCACCGCGTTCTGCCGGTAGTTGTCGTCGAGTACCAGCGCGCCGACCTCGTCGGTCATCTCCTCGAGCAGCTCGTTGCGCCGCGTGTGCTCCAGGTTCCCGGTGGCCACGAGGTGGTCGAGCAGGATCTTGATGTTCACCTCGTGGTCGGAGCAGTCGACCCCGGCCGAGTTGTCGAGCGCGTCGGTGTTGATCTTGCCGCCGGTGCGGGCGAACTCGATGCGGCCGAGCTGGGTCAGCCCCAGGTTGCCGCCTTCGCCCACGACCTTCACGCGCAGCTGGTTGCCGTTGACGCGGATCGCGTCGTTGGCCTTGTCGCCCGCGTCGGCGTGGGTTTCGGTCTCCGCCTTGACGTACGTGCCGATGCCGCCGTTCCACAGCAGCTCGACGGGCGCCAGCAGGATCGCCTGGATGAGCTCCATCGGCGGCAGGTGCGTCACGTCTTCGGCGATGCCGAGCGCCTCGCGCACCTGCGGGCTGATCGGGATCGTCTTGGCCGAACGCGGGTAGATGCCGCCGCCCTCGCTGATGAGCGAGCGGTCGTAGTCGTCCCACGAGCTGCGCGGCAGGTCGAACAGCCGGCGCCGCTCCGCGTACGTCGACGCGGCGTCGGGGTTCGGGTCGAGGAACACGTGCATGTGGTTGAACGCGGCCACGAGCCGGATGTGCTCGGACAGCAGCATGCCGTTGCCGAAGACGTCGCCCATCATGTCGCCGATGCCGACGGTCGTGAAGTCCTGCGTCTGCGTGTCCTTGCCCAGCTCGCGGAAGTGGCGCTTCACGCTCTCCCACGCGCCCTTGGCCGTGATCCCCATGGCCTTGTGGTCGTAGCCGACCGAACCGCCGGACGCGAACGCGTCACCGAGCCAGAAGCCGTACTGCGCGGAGACCTCGTTGGCGATGTCGGAGAACTTCGCCGTGCCCTTGTCGGCCGCCACCACGAGGTAGCTGTCGTCCGCGTCGTGGCGCACCACGCCGGGCGCGCGCACCGTGCGGCCCTCGACGCGGTTGTCGGTGAGGTCGAGCAGGCCCGAGATGAACATGCGGTAGCACGCGATGCCCTCGGTCAGCTGCGCGTCGCGGTCGAGGCCGGCGTCGCCCGTCGGGGCCGGCGGGCGCTTGACCACGAAGCCGCCCTTCGCGCCGACGGGCACGATCACGGCGTTCTTCACCGCCTGCGCCTTGACCAGGCCCAGGATCTCCGTGCGGAAGTCCTCCCGCCGGTCGGACCAGCGCAGGCCACCGCGCGCGACCTCGCCGAAGCGCAGGTGCACACCCTCGACTCGCGGCGAGTACACGAAGATCTCGAACTGCGGGCGCGGCTCGGGCAGCTCGGGCACGCTGCTCGGGTCGAGCTTGATCGCGAGGTACGGCCGCGGGGCGCCTTCGGCGTCCACCACGTGGTAGTTGGTGCGCAGCGTCGCGTTGATCACGGCCATGAGCCGGCGCAGGATGCGGTCTTCGTCGAGGCTCGTGACCTCGTCGATCATCCCCGTGATCTCGCCGACGAGCGAGTCTTCGCGGGTCTTGCGGTCCACATCGGACAGCTGCGGGTCGCAGCGCGCCTCGAACAGCCGCAGCAGCCGCGTGGCCACCTCGGTGTGCTTGAGCACCGTGTTCTGGATGTAGGACTGGGAAAACGGGCTGCGCGCCTGCTGCAGGTAGAGCGAGTACGCGCGCAGCACAGCGGCCTGACGCCACGTGAGGCCGGCGCGCAGCACGAGGCCGTTGAATCCGTCGACCTCCGCGTCGCCCTGCCACGCGGCGTGGAACGCGGACTCGAACCGTTCGCGCAGTTCGTCGACCGCCGCTTCGCTGGACGCGTCGAGGTACTGCGCGTCGATGCGCAGCCCGAAGTCGTAGATCCAGCTGGGGCCGCCGTCTTCGCGGAACAGCTCGTACGGCCGCTCGTCGACGACCTCGACGCCCATGGCCTGCAGCAACGGCAGGACCTTCGACAGCGTCACGCCTTCGCCGCGCAGGTACAGCTTGAAGCGGCGCTCGCCCGGCTGCGCGTCGGCGGGCAGGTAGAACGCCAGCGCGAGGTCGCCCTCGTCGGCGAGCGTGTCCAGCTTGCGCAGGTCGGCGAGCGCCTCCTCCGCGGTGAAGTCTTCCTTGTAGCCCTCGGGGAACACCGCGGCGAAGCGCTGCCCCTGGTCGACGGCGGACTCCTCGCCCATCACGCCCAGCGGCTGGCCGTCGCCCGCGCGTTCGCGGCGCTCGGCCAGGATCGCCTCGACCATGCGGTCGTCCCAGCTGCGGACGACGGTGTTGAGCCGTTCCTGGATCCGCAGGGTGTCGGGCTCGATCCGGTGCGCGGGATCGGTGTGCACGATGAAGTGCACCTGCGCGAGCACGGTTTCGCCGATGCGCGCGCTGTATTCGAGCTGCGTGCCTTCCAGCTCCTGCAGCAGCACTTCCTGCATCGCCAGCCGCGAGCGCGTGGTGTAGCGGTCGCGCGGCAGGTAGACCAGGCAGGAGTAGAAGCGGCCGTACGGGTCGCGGCGCAGGAACAGCCGCAGCCGGCGGCGGTCCGACAGCGTGATGGCGCCCGTGGTCGTGGCGTACAGCGAGTCGGTGTCGGCGGAGAACAGGTCGGCGCGCGGCCAGTTCTGCAGCACCTCCAGCATGCGCTGGCCGGAGAACGACTCCATCGGGAAGCCCGCGCGGTGGATGACCTCGCGCACGCGCTTGCACACCACGGGGATGTCGAGCACGTTCTCGTGCAGCGCCGTGGTGGTGAACATGCCGAGGAACCGGTGCTCGCCGGTCACGGTGCCGTTCTCGTCGAACGTCTTCACGCCGACGTAGTACGGGTACACGGGCCGGTGCACCGTCGAGGGCGCGCTCGCCTGCGTGAGCACCAGCAAGGTCGGCGACAGCGCGGCGGCGCCGTCGTCGGGGCCCGCGGTGAGGCTGCGCGCGGCGAGGCTGTCCTGGCGCAGCACGCCGAGGCCGGACGCGAGGACCCCGCGCAGCGCGGGCTCGTCGGACTCCGGGTGCGGGTTGTCGACCAGCTCGTAGCGGCGGTAGCCCAGGAACGTGAAGTGGCCGTCGGCGAGCCAGCGCAGCAGCCGGGCGCCTTCGGTGACCTGGCTCGGGTCCGGCAGCTTCGGCGGATCCTGCTCCAGCTGCTCGGCGACGGAGATCGCCGTTTGCGCCATCTTGTCGGCGTCCTCGACGACCTCGCGCACGTCACCCAGCACCGACGAGAGCCGGTTGTCCAGCTCGCGCGCGCGGTTCGGGTCGGTGACGAGGTCGATTTCGACGTACATCCACGACTCCGCCGCCGACATCGCCGGCGGATCGGCCGGGTCGGCGTCGGGGTGCAGGCCGATCAGCTCACCCGTGACGTCGCGGCTGACGACGACGATCGGGTGCACGATGCGGTGCACCTGCACACCGTCGCGCGCGAACTCCGCGGCCACGCTGTCGACCAGGTAAGGCATGTCGTCCGTGACGACCTGCACGACGGTGGCCTCGCGGGTCCAGCCGTCCTGCGCCGCGGTCGGGTTCAGGAGGCGGACCGCCGGTCGCCCGGGCATCCGCTGCTTCGCGAGCTGCAAGTGCGACCGCACCGCGCCGACCAGCGCCACGGGGTCGTCACCCACGATCTCGTCCGCCGGGATGTGGCGGTAGTACAGGCGGATCAGGTCACCGATCTCGGGCGCCTGCCCGGCGGCGGTGTCGATCAGCTCATCCCGGAGCTGCTCCGGGCTGGCCGAGCGGCGCGCCACGCCGGCTTCGGTGCCGACATCTGTTCCGGGCAGGGACGAAACTCCCGTCGAGCTCATTGAGGCAACTCTCCAGTGTGCGAGATCGAGACGCGTCCGT
Source organism: Amycolatopsis sp. NPDC051903 (assembly GCF_044452505.1). NCBI lineage: Bacteria > Bacillati > Actinomycetota > Actinomycetes > Pseudonocardiales > Pseudonocardiaceae > Amycolatopsis > Amycolatopsis sp. NPDC051903. The sequence continues at coordinate 70,976 of NZ_JBITBT010000031.1, forward strand.
CACCACAACGTGGCGGACACCCCACACACTAATCCGACCCCGACCCGCCCGTGACAAAGACCGGGAGTTGTCCAGACTTCCGTTTGCCTTGCCCGGCCACGGGTTCCCGCGTTGATCGGTTCAGCTACCCAGCGGTCGGGTAACGCCCCGCGGATCGCGAAACCCTTGCCACACCGCGTGCCTCACCCGCACCCCTCGCACCACGACCACCCGGCGCCTGTTCGTGATCGGTTCAGTGACCACCGGCACAGCCGCACGCAGGCGGTCAAACCGGAAAAGGTTGCCTGCCCGCACTGCGAGGATTCCCACACCCGAACCGCCCAGACGGGCTACCGGACAGCTGTAACTTCTCGGGATTTCAGCCCCGGGCCCCACCCGGCGCCCCACCCGCGTGCCACCGCACCAGCAACTCGGCGCGCCCACCCGACCGCCCACCACCGGCCGGCAATGCAACCCAGCGCACACGCCAACCGCCCCGGCCCACCGCCACCCGGCAACCCAACTCACCACACGACCAACCGACCCGACCCACCACCAGCCCGGCAACGCAACTCACTGCGCACCCAGACCCGGCCCTGCACCTCGATCCCCGCTCTTCACGCGGTCTGGATCACCTTGTCAAGGCACGCTTTCCAGCCTTGACAAGGTGATCCAGACCGTCGTCACAATCAAAGATCGGGGTGCCCCCTGCACCACCCCGGGCGCAACGTTGCGGGCCAGCGCAACGAGCCGCCCGAGACCACGCACAGCCACCAGGGCCAGCAGAGCCACCAGGACCACCAGAACACCCAAGAAGAACCGGACCTCAGTCCCCGTTCCTCTTCCTCTCCCCCACCCCGTGCCCGTTCACCGGCCGCTTCTCTTCATCCTGCGACCCGAGCTTCTTCACCAACGCCGCCGCACTCGCGGTCCCGGCCTGGTGCTCCGCCAACGCCCTGGCCAGCAACTCCGCCAGTCCGGCGTCGGGCGGCGGCTCATCCTCGGCGATGGCCCGCGCGTAGCTCTCCGGGAACGGCTGCGAAGTCGGCGTCCACGAATCGAAGTCCTCGAGCGGGTCCAACGCCGGCGGCATCAGCAGCTTCGGCAACCACGGATCCGCGGCCACTTCCGGCGACGCCAGCTCGTCCCGCGGTGCCGGTGCCAGCTCCGGCGTCTCCCGCTTCCACGGCGGCCCCGTCACGTCCGCGACCGGCTCAGGCTCCTCGACCCGGGAAGCTTCTTCCCGCACCCCGGATTCGTCCGCCCGCCGACGGCCACCGCCGCCACCGGAAGAAATCCCCAGCCGGTCCAGCACCGACCGCGCCGCGACCGAACCGTGCTCCGCGTCGTGCCGGGTCTTGCGCCCCCGCGCACCCTCACCACGCCGCGCGCGCTCTTCGCGAGCCCATTCGTCGCTCTCCCACAACGGGGCCGCGTGCTCCTCGGCCGGCGCGGGCGCCAGCGGCAGCTCCGGCAAGATGTCCGAAAGATCCGGCAACGACAACCGCGGCAGGTCGTGCGCCGGCGCCTCACGCACCGGCTCTTCCCGCGGCACCTCGGCCACCGGCTCCGGTACGGCCCGAATCTCGGGAGCGCGCACTTCGGCGACCGGGCTCTCCGCCGGCCGCACGTCCGCCGCGGGCACCTCCGGAGCCGCTTCCGGTTTCTTGAACGGCCGCACCCAGCCCGGCAACGCGGGCCGCTCCTTGGCCGCCCGCCGTCCGGTCTCAGCCGGCGCAGCGGCCGCCGGCCGCTCCGCACCACGAGTCCCGTTCACCGGCCGATCGGCCGAACGCTTCCCCGTGCCCTGAACCGAAGTCCGTTCCGCGCGCGGGTTTTCCGGCTGCGGCGCCGACAACGTGAACCGGGCCACCGGCTCCGCCTGCCGCTGCGCCGGCGTCTCCTCGCGCGCCGCGGCTCGCCGTCCGGGCTCCGGCTCGTCCCGGATCACCGGGATCACCGACGTCCGCTCGGCCGCCGATTCCTCGGCGACCCGACCGAACGACCACGTGGGCGCCTTCGGGATCTTCGGCGGCTTCGGCGCGGGCTCCGCCGGCTTGCGCACGGGCTGTTCCTCCGCCACCGGAGCAGCCTTCGCCACGGGGGCGGGTTCCCGCGCGGGCGCGGGCGCGACCTCCGCCTCGACCGGCCGGATGATGGCCGTCGTCTCGACGTCGCGCACCGGCGGCTCCACGGCCATCGGCACCGGACGGCCGCCCTGCGGCGCCGAGCGCGCGATCACGTCGTCGAGGTCCAGCGGCGCCACCGTGTCCGCACCGAACTGGCCCGCGAGCAGGCCGCACGCCTGGCGGCGCGCCCGCGAGTGGACGTGTTCCGCCGCGCGCGAGCGGTGCAGGCACGCGATGGCTTCCTCGGCGCTGCCGAAGCGCTCCTCGATCTGCGAAAGCTCGAGCCACAGCCGCGAGGTGATGGCCGGGAGGTTGTGCCGGTCCGTGCTCGCCACGGCTTCGCGCACCAGCTCGGCCGCCGCGTCACCGGCACCCGCGGGCAGGTGCACACGCGTCGCCACGGCCAGCCGCAGCCACGCGGTGGGCGCGACGCCCGCGGCGCGCACCGGCGCGGCGAGCATCGGTTCCGCGATCTCGTACGCCATGTCGATGTCGCCGCGGTCGAGCAGCGTGCTCACGAGCTGGAGCACCAGCCGCACGCGCACGAGGCCGCCGTCGTCGGCCGGGTTGTCCAGCTTCTCGAGGAAACCGAGCCCGGTCCGCGCGGCGTCGGCGGCCGCGGTGAGGTCACCGTGGCGGCGCCGGTGGGCCGCCGCGCCGTTTCGCAGCAACGCGCGCACGAGCAGCCGGGTGTCGGCGTCGAGCGATTCGTCGGCGACCACGAGCTTGTCGGCCTCGACGAGCACCCGGTCCAGCTCCGGCTTGCGGCCGAACTGCGCGAGGCAGCCCACGAGGTGGCACAGGGCCTCCGCGCGGTGCACGCGCGAAACCGCCGGCTCCGACAGGACCGGCCGCAGCGCGGTGAGCCCCGTCAGCGGAGTGCCGAGGCTGCGGGCGCAGATCGCGAGGTCGATCCGCAGCCGCGCGGCGATGTCCGCGTAGCCCGCGTGCTCGGCGGCGCGCAAGGCGGCGACGCCGCGGCCGACGGTGCCGGTGCGCGCGCCGAGCCGCACGCGTGCCGAGATCACGAGGCTCTCGGCGCGGACCCACTGCTCGTCCGCGCCCGCGGCCTCGGCGAGCGCGGCCGCGCGCTCGCCGAGCACCAGGGCGAGTTCGGGCGCGCGCAGGTGCAGCGCGTCCGCCCGTTCGATGAGCCGCCCGAGGTCCGAGAGAGTCGCCCCGCCGGCAGCAGCGAGCCGCCCGCCCGCGGGTGCGGGCGAGCTCGACCGGTTGTGCCTGCTGGGTTCCACTCCGGCCCCCGGCGTCAGTCGCGCTTCAGCTTGCGATGAGTGACCCGGTGCGGCCGCGCCGCCTCGGCGCCGAGGCGCTCGACCTTGTTCTTCTCGTAGCCCTCGAAGTTGCCCTCGAACCAAAACCACCGGGCAGGGTCTTCGTCCGTGCCCTCCCAGGCCAGGATGTGCGTCGCGACGCGGTCGAGGAACCACCGGTCGTGGGAGATGACCACCGCGCAGCCGGGGAACTGCTCGAGCGCGTTCTCCAGCGAGCCGAGGGTTTCGACGTCCAGGTCGTTGGTCGGCTCGTCCAGCAGGATCAGGTTCCCGCCCTGCTTGAGCGTCATGGCCAGGTTCAGCCGGTTGCGCTCACCGCCGGAGAGCACCCCCGCGGGCTTCTGCTGGTCCGGACCCTTGAAGCCGAACGCGCTCACGTAGGCACGCGAGGGCATTTCGGTCTGCCCGACGTGGATGTAGTCGAGCTTGTCCGACACGACCTCCCACACCGTCTTCTTCGGGTCGATGCCGGCGCGGTTCTGGTCCACATAGGACAGCTTGACCGTCTCGCCGATCTTGACCGAGCCCGCGTCCGGCTCCTCGAGCCCGACGATGGTCTTGAACAGCGTGGTCTTGCCGACCCCGTTGGGGCCGATCACGCCGACGATGCCGTTGCGCGGCAGGTCGAACGACAGCCCGTCGATGAGCAGCCGGTCGTCGAAGCCCTTGCGCAGCTTCTCGACCTCGACCACCACGTTGCCCAGCCGCGGGCCCGGCGGGATCTGGATCTCTTCGAAGTCGAGCTTGCGGTGCTTGTCGGCCTCCGCCGCCATCTCCTCGTAGCGGTCGAGGCGCGAACGCGACTTGGTCTGGCGGGCCTTGGCGTTGGAGCGGACCCACTCGAGCTCGGTCTTGAGGCGCTTGGCGAGCTTCGCGTCCTTCTTGCCCTGGACCTCGAGGCGCTCGCGCTTCTTCTCCAGGTAGGTGGAGTAGTTGCCCTCGTAGCCGACGACGCGGCCGCGGTCGAGCTCCATGATCCACTCGGCGACGTTGTCCAGGAAGTACCGGTCGTGGGTCACGGCCAGCACGGCGCCCTTGTAGTTGGCCAGGAACTGCTCCAGCCACAGCACGCTCTCGGCGTCCAGGTGGTTGGTGGGCTCGTCGAGCAGCAGGAGGTCGGGCGCGGACAGCAGCAGCTTGCACAACGCGACGCGGCGGCGCTCACCTCCGGAGAGGTGGGTGACGGGTTCGTCCGGCGGAGGGCAGCGCAGGGCGTCCATCGCCTGCTCGATCGTGGAGTCGAGCTCCCACGCGTCGGCGTGGTCGAGCTCCTCCTGGAGCTTGCCCATCTCCTCCATGAGCTCGTCGGTGTAGTCGGTCGCCATCTGCTCGGCGATCTCGTTGTACCGGTCGAGCTTCTTCTTGGTTTCGCCCAGCCCGTCCTCGACGTTCTGGCGGACGGTCTTCGTCTCGTCGAGCTCCGGCTCCTGCATGAGGATGCCGACCGTGGCACCGGGCTGCAGGAAAGCCTCGCCGTTGCTGGCCTGCTCGATCCCCGCCATGATCTTGAGAACGGTGGACTTACCGGCACCGTTCGGCCCCACCACGCCGATCTTGGCGCCGGGGTAGAACGCGGTGCTGACGTCGTCGAGGATGACCTTGTCCCCGACGGTCTTGCGCACCTTCTTCATGGTGTAGATGAACTCGGCCATGAAACCGATCGTAATGTGAGCCCGTCGGCGCCCTGACGGCGGTCACCACCGTGCTACCGAGCGTCATGCCCACATCACGCGGACGACATCATCTCGGGGTCATTCGACCTGTTTGCCCTGCGCGAGGTTCTTCAGCATCGCGTTGTAGGCCGCCAGTTCCTCGCCGCCGGTGTTCTCCTCGCGGCGGTCCTTGCGCTTGGCCTCGCGCTCGTCGGCACGGGCCCACTGCACCAGCAGCGCGATCAGCACCAGCAGCACCGGCACTTCGCCCGAGGCCCACGCGATGCCGCCGCCGAGGCGCTGGTCCGTGAGCAGGTTGCCGACCCACGGCAGCCGCAGCGACGTGTAGAACTCCTGGCCGATCACCGTCTGCATGTTCATGAGGATCACGCCGAAGAACGCGTGGAACGGCATGGCGGCGAACATCATCCCGAGCCGCCCGATGGGCGGGATCTTGCGCGGCGCCGGGTCGACGCCGATCACCGGCCAGTAGAAGACGTAACCGGCGAGCAGGAAGTGGGCGTTCATCGCCAGGTGCGCCCAGTGGTAGTTCAGCGCGGCGTCGAACAGGCCCGAGAAGTAGAGCGCGTAGAACGACCCGACGAACAACAGCAGCGCGACGACGGGGTGCGTCAGGAACCGCGACACGGGCGAGTGCACGGCCGCCAGGAGCCACTCACGCGGCCCGGGCGGGGCGTCGCGGCCGGCGGGCGGCAGCGCGCGCAGGGCGAGCGTCACAGGCCCGCCCAGCACCAGCAGCACGGGCGCGACCATCGACAGGAGCATGTGGTTGCCCATGTGCACGCTGAACATCGCCGGCGAGTAGCGGCCGATGCCCGACGACGTGGCGAGCAGGATCACGACGCAGCCGGCGAGCCACGCGACGATCCGGCCCGTGGGCCACGCGTCGCCGCGCTTGCGCAGCCGCCGCACGCCCGCGAGGTAGAGCCCGGCGAGAACGATCGCGAGCGTCCCGTAGACGAGGTCGAAGCGCCAGTCGGTGAGCAGGCGCCAGAACGTGGGCGCGCCGTCGAGGTTGTAGCCGATCAGCAGCTCGGTGGTGGAGGGCTGCGTGATCGCGTCGGCCGGGGGTGGCGTGCGGGCGAGGCCGGACGCGATGCCGATCGTGACGAACATGATCAGCACCTCGACGGCCGCGAGCCGCAGCAGCTGGCCGCCGCCCTTGCCGTCGACGAGGTTCTTCACGCCGCGCTGGCGCTGCTGCTGGCCGAACACGCCGAGCAGCAGCAGTGCGACGACCTTCGCGACGACGAGCAGGCCGTAGTCGGTGGTGAACAGGTCGCCCAGGTTGATGCGCACCAGCGCGTTGATCACCCCGGAGATCGCCATCACGACCCAGCAGACCAGTGCCAGCTTGGAGAACCGCCGCGCGGCGAGCGTCAGGTGCGCGCCGCGGCGCCAGCCCAGCGCGAGCACGGCGACGAGCCCGCCGACCCACAACGCGGCCGCGACGAGGTGGAACAGCAGGCTGTTGGTGGCCATGTCGTGCGAGCCGCCGCTCGCGGAGTGGCCCGTGACCGCGACGGGGACCAGGCCCGCGACGGACACGAAGAACAGCACGGCCGTCCAGCCCCACGTGAGCACGAGCCGGCAGCCGAGGGCGAGCAGGATCGCGATGAGCGCCGTCCAGAGCCACGCCTTCGGCTGCTCGATCGCGCTGACGAGGTCCAGGAGCGTCTGCGGTGACAGGACTTCGAGGAACGGCTTGCCGGCGCCGTCGGCCGCGGTGAAGGCGACGGACAGGAGGGACGCGGCGAACCAGACCCACGCGGCGATCCCGGCCGCGCGCACCGCCGCGTACCCCTCGGGGCGCAGCGTGCGGGACTTCTGCGGCGGCACGAGGAAGGCGGCCAGCAGCAGCGCGCCGACGCAGATGACCGACGCGGCTTCGGCGAGCACTCGGACGACCGTGATCCCGTACTGCGTGACCAGCCCGGGGTCGGGCAGCCCCTCGATGAGGTAACCCGCGCCACCCGTGAGCGCGACGAGCCCGACCGCGACGACCGCGGCGAGCACGACGCCCACCGAGAGCAGCGGGAGAACGCTCTGCCTGCGTCGCGCTGCCGGTTCCGGTTTCGTCACTGCTTCGGTGCTCACCGTTCGAGATTAGGCCGGTCTCGTTTTCCCCGGCACGCGGGTGCGGCCGGGCATGATGGTTTCGTGCGGATCATCCTGCTGCGTCACGCCGAGTCCCTCGGGAGCGTGGACCAACTCGCCTACACGCGGATCCCGGACCACGCGATCCCCCTGACGGAGACCGGCCGCGCCGAGGCGCGCGCCTCGGGCCCCGCGATCAAAGAACTGCTACGCGGCGAGCGGCCGGCCGTGTACGTGAGCCCTTACCTGCGCACGCGCGAGACTTTCCGCTTGCTGGACATCCAAAGCCAGTGCGACCGCGTGATCCAGGAGCCACGGCTGCGCGAGCAGGACTGGGGCAACCTGCAGGACCCGCAGGACCAGGAGGTCCAGCGGCAGCGCCGGCACGAGTTCGGCCACTTCTTCTACCGACTCCCGTTCGGCGAATCGGGCGCCGACGTCGACGACCGCGTGGCCGGCTTCCTGGCGGAACTGCTGCACAGTGGCGAAACTCACCCGCGCACCGTGCTGATCGTCTCCCACGGCCTCACGCTGCGGCTGCTGTGCCGCCGGCTGTTCGGCTGGAGCGTGGACCTCTTCGAATCCCTTTCCAACCTGCGCACCTGCGAATTCCGCATCCTCGACCACGACGGCGACAAGTGGCGCCTGGACCGGCCCTTCGGCCAGTGGCGCACCTCCCCGGACGGCGATACGCAGGGCTGACCACGGACATCACCCGCCCCGCCCGGGGACCGACATGCCCCCGCCCTCCCGAGGGGGGCGTCCCACGTCCATTCTATCGGCCACCCCCGACAAAACCGGCGCAAAGCCACGCACCAGGCCGATTCATCCACAACTCGGCAACCCTGTGTACAAGCCGCCCCGCGGACACCCAAACGGCTCGGACAGCACCGCCCCGCCGCCTCACACGGCCGCTGCCGCACACCACCGCCGCCGAGCACCACCACCGCCGAGCACCACCACCGCCTCACACCACCGCCGCCGCACACCACCGCCGCCGCACACCACCGCCGAGCACCACCGCCGCCTCACACGGCCGCTGCCGCACACCACCGCCGCCGCGTCACACAGCCGCCCTACCACCTCACACAACAGCCCCCACCGCTTCACGACGCCGCGCCCGCGCCGCAACCAGCGCCGCCGGGACGATCAGCGCCGCAATCGCACCGACCACCACGAACGACACCGAATAGGACGTCGCCTGCGCGATCCCGCCGATCATCGGCGGCCCGGCGAGAAAACCCGAGTACGCGACCGTGCTCACGAACGCCAGCTCACGCTCACCACCCCCACCGTCCGCGCGTCTACCCGCATCGCCCGCCAAGCTGAGCGCGAGCGGAAACGCGAAAGCGAGCCCGGCCCCCGCAAGCGCGAAGCCGACGTACGCAAATCCCGCCGGGGTGAACACCGCGGCACAGATCAACCCGATCGCGGCGATCCCGGCGCCGACGGCGAGCGACCGCGTGGCACCGAACCGCTGCTGGCACCACGCTCCCCCAAGCCGCGCCAGCGCCATGGCCAGCGAAAACCCCGAGTACGCCAACGCCGCGGCCCCCTGCCCCACGCCGTGGGCCGTCACCATGAGCAGCGCCGACCAGTCGGAGCTGGCGCCTTCGGCGATCGCGGAACACAGCGCGACGGCAGCGAGCAACCACAGCGCAGGACGGCGGATCGGCGCCCGGCCGCGTTCCGGCGCGGCCGTCTCCTTCGGCGGCCGATCCCCCGGCACGTCCTTGAGAACGGCCAGGAGCACGCCCAGCGCGACGACGGCCGCGACGGACAGGTGCCGCGCGGGCGGCCAGCCGTGCCCGGCGGCCAGGCCGGCGAGCAGCGACCCGGCGAGCGCACCGAAGCTGAACCCGGCGTGCAGCGTCGGCATCACCGCGCGACCGCTGCGGCGTTCGACGGCGACACCCGCGATGTTCATCGACACATCGAGTGAACCGACCCCGGCGCCGAGCACGAACAGCGCACCCGCCAGCAGCGGCACGTTCGGCGCGAACCCGACGAACGCCAGCGCCGCGGCGGCCACCACCGTGCTGCCGGCGACGGCCGCCCGGGCACCGACTCGTTCGGCGATCCGGCCGGAAACCGGTGCCGCGCAGAGCATTCCGACGCTCGCGCCGAGCAACGCCAGCCCGAACACCCCCGGCACGGCGTGCACCTGCGCGGCGATGGCGGGCGTGCGCGGGGCCCACGAACCGAGCGCCGCCCCGTTGAGCGCGAAGACCGCGAACACCGCCGTCCGATCGCGCATCTCGCCGCCTCTCTGCCGGGAGCCCTTGGCCCAGAATGACTTAAGCGCTTCAGCGTGTCTAGCTCGCGCTATGCTCCGCCGATGACGAGCACCCGGCGCCGGCGCCCGACGCTGGACGACGTCGCCGAGGCGGTCGGGGTGTCCCGCGCGACCGTCTCCAACGCGTACAACCGGCCTGACCAGCTGTCGACGCAGCTGCGCGAGCAGGTCCTGCGCGCGGCCAAGGAGCTGGGCTACCCCGGGCCGAACCCGACCGCGCGCAGCCTGGCGACGAGCCGCACCGGGGCGATCGCGTTCCTGCTCGACGCGTCGCTGTCGGCCGCGTTCTCGGACCCGGCGCTGTCGATCACGCTCGACGCGCTCGCGAAGGCCGTCGAACCGAGCGGTCACGCGCTGCTGCTGTTGCCCGGAGCCGAAGCGCACGGCGGGCCGCCCGCCGGACGCGTGCTGGCGGCGCAGGCGGACATCGCCATCGCGTACTCGCTGGCCGACGGCACGCCCGCGCTGCAGACCGTGCACGACCGCAGGCTGCCGCTCGTGGTCATCGACCAGCCCCCGCTGCCCGACACCGCCCGCGTCGGCTGCGACGACCGCGGCGGCGCGGCGCTGGCCGCACAGCACCTGCTGGAGCTCGGCCACCGGCGCTTCGCGGTCCTGTCGGCGCCGCGGCTGTCCGACGGGCCGTCCAGCCTGGAGTCGGCGCTGGCCAGCTCGTTCCACGGGACGCGTGAGCGCCTGGCGGGTTACCTGTCGGCGCTGTCGGACGCGGGGATCTCGGACGTCGCCGTGTCGGAGGCTCCTTGGCTGTCCGCCGACACGGCGCGGGCGAGCGCCGTGGAGCTGCTGCACCGTTCCCCTCGCCCAACAGCGCTGCTGTGCATGTCCGACCAGCTCGCGCTCGCCGCCGTCGCCGCCGCCAGGCAGCTCGGCCTGCACGTGCCGTCGGACGTGTCCGTGGTGGGCTTCGACGACACGCCGCAAGCCGCCTGGGCGGAACCCCCGCTCACCACCGTCCGCCAGGACCTCGCCGGCAAGGGCCGCACCGCGGGCGAGCTCGTGCTGCACCTCCTCGACGGCGGCACTCCACCGCCGCCCGTCGTTCTGCCGGTGTCACTGATCCGCCGAAACAGCACGGCGCCCGTTTAGCAATACCGTTCACCGATTTGTGGACAACTCCGTCCCATTCGAGCGACGGAAGACTACTTGTCCACAGACGTAGGAATGCGGGCAGACAAACTCCCTCCCACCCGCCATCGTAGAAACCACACATTCCACGGCGCCCGCTTCCGGCCGCCAACGAGGGGGGAGTTCCCACGATGTTCCGACGCCTGCTCCCGAAGCTGCCCGTCTTCCCCGGCCACCCCGGCCGCATGGCCACACCGTCCCGCCTGCCCGGCTTGCCGCCACGCCTGCCGCGCGTCCTCTTGCTGGCCACGGCGGGCCTCCTGGCAGGGACGGGGATGGCTTCAGCCGCACCCGCCGCCGCACCGGCGGCACCGACGGCACCACCCGCCAGTGCCCACCAGGCATCTCCCGCAGGCGCCGACCCGACCTGCGCGGTGGGCGAACTGTGCCTCTGGAACGCGGAAACCTACTCGGGCCAAACCCAGCACTACGACCTCCGCACCGCAAACCCCGAAGACTGCATTGCCCTACCCGAGGGATTCGAAGCGCATTCTTTCACCAACCGCCTCACTCGCGACGTCACCATCTACCAGAGCGCAGAATGCACCACCGAGGGAGACTTCACCACCTATCCGGGTGGCGGCACCTACGTTCCGCAATCCCCATTCGTCGTCCGCGCCATCAAGATCTGGAACTGACCGGCACCGGACCGCGCCGCCCCGCTCAGCACGGCCGCGCCATCCCGACGACGGCTCCGCTCCGCTCTGCGGCTCGGTGAGGTTGACCCGTAGGTGGCTACCCACCTCGGGTCGGCTTGACGGGGGCCGCGGCTGGGGTCGGTTCGACCCGGAACGGCGAATCGACCCCGAGGGGTCCCGTGCCAGGCCGCGCAACTGATCCGCAACGACCCGGCATGACCGGCGAGCCAACGCGGATCGCAGCGGCAGGAGGCTTGGTCCACGGGCGATCCGGCCAGACCGCGGATCGACCGGACCGGTAGTGGTCCTCCGACGGGCGAACCTGCGGATCGTCCGTCCGCGATCCGCGCCGACCGATCAGCCGGCGGACGGTCGGGCATCACCCGCTTGGCCTGGCGACCGCCCCGCGACCGGCGGTGGTCGGCCACGAGCGAAGGCTCAGCACACAAAGCAAGGAGCGCTACCGGGTTGGCTGCTGGCTCGCCCGCGGCCGGTCCGTGGCCAGCAGGCGAAGGCTCAGTGCAAAGGCGCCGAGCACAACCCGGCTCGCGTGCCGACCAGACCTCGGACCGCGGTATTTGGTCGGCCACGGGCGGGACCACCAAAGACGATCGAGCGCCAGCCAGCTGGAGTACTGACCGAGGTCCGCGGTCGGTGCGTGGTCGGCCGAGGGAAGGGGCTAAGCGCAAAGGCGCCGAGCACAACCCGGCTCGTGCGCCGACCAAACCTCGGGCCGATGTGTGGTCGGCCGCGGGCGGGACCACCATCGGCGATCGGCCGCCAGCCGGCTGGAGTACCGAACGAGGCCCGCGGTCGGACATGGGAAGGGGCTCACCGCAAAGGCGCCGAGCACAACCCGGCTCGCGTGCCGACCAAACCTCGGGCCGGTGTGTGGTCAGCCGCGGGCGGGACCACCATCGGCGATCGAGCGCCAGCCGGCTGGGGTACTGACCGAGGCCCGCAGTCGGTGCGTGGTCCGCGGTGGGAAGGGGCTCAGCACACCGGCAACCGAGCGCCACCGGCTGCGGTGCTCACCAAGCCCGCGATCGGCGCGGGTCAGCCACCAACTGGGGGGGGTGAAGCCGCAGGCCGGCGCACCACTCGGCTCGTGTGCTGCCAACGCCTGCGGTCGGCGCCTCGTCGGCCACGAGCGGGGCGCAGCACGAAGGGCACCGAGCACTATCTGGCTCGCCTGCTGACCGCGACCGCGGTCGGTGAGTGGTCGGCGACGCCGGCGCCAGCTTGGGGCTGGATGTGGCCGGGATCGGTGCGAGTCGTCCGTAGCCGCGGGCGTCGTGGCACGGAAACCGGGTCGGCCGGTCTCTGACGCCGACCAGCTCGGTGCAGGTCACCGGCTGAGTCACAGACCGAACTCGCGACCTGCTCACCAACGCATCACCGCCGACCAACCCAACCCGTCACCGCCCACCAACGCAACCCGTCACCGCCGACCAACCCGTCACCGCCCACCAACGCATCACCGCCGACCGACCCCAACCGTCACCGCCGACCATCCCAACCGTCACCGCCGACCAACCCAACCGTCACCGCCGACCAACCCATCACCGCCGACCAACCTCACCGGCCCGCAGAGCCAACCCATCACCCACCCACCGATCCGATTCCGAACCTGCCCACAGACCGGTCCTGCGCTCGGCGACTCCGCGGCCCCCATCGCGGTGCGTCGTCGGGGGTGGGTCCGAAGGGGCCGTCCCCCGAGCGGCCCCGGCCCGTGGGCGCGTCAGCTTCCCCGAGTCCTGGCGCGCCCGCGGGTTCTCCTCCCCGTCCCCACCCGCGGTGGCCGGCGGCGGCGCCATCCCCGCCGTCGGCCACCGGCGTCCCATCCGCTCGGTCACGGGCGGTGCATTCATCACCGGTGGCGCAAGTCGCGCCACATCGAGTTCCAGGAGTGTGGGATGCAGACCGAATTCCGGCCGCGGACCTGCCCAAACGCGGTCGCCGCAAGCTGGGCCGGCACGGCGTGGCGATCCCACCCGTTCGGGGTCGGTTTCGTGGGCGGGCAACGCCCGGGCAGGCCCCGTGGCTCCCCGGTGAAGCGCTGGTGAGCGGTGGTGCCGTGGCCGGCGGGCCGACCGGTCAAGATCACCCGCGCGAGGGCGTGGCGCGGGTGAGCCGCCCGGCGAATTCGGGAGACGAGACCTGAAACGATTCGACGGTGTCGAACGATCGAGAGGTTGGTGACGACTAAGCTGCCGGTGCTGGAGATCGGCAACCGACGTCGACCCGGGCCCTCGTAGCTCAGCTGGATAGAGCAAGAGCCTTCTAATCTCTAGGTCGCAGGTTCGAGTCCTGCCGGGGGCACCACCAGGGGATATGCCGCGCGCGGTCCGCGCGCGGCACACGGCCCGCGCGAGACGACGTGGTCCGGCCGGGATGCGCGTCGAAGCGAGCCGGTGCGCCCACTGTGGACGGCGCCACGAACCCGGAAACCACCGACAGGACCGGACGACGGATTCCGCAGCGGCCGAATGGCTCAACAGATCCGGGCCGAGTTCCACTTGAGACACGCTTGTTATCTAGTGCCGCCAGCGCGAATCGCGTGACCGCGCGGTCGCTCGCAGCCACAGCGGGAAGGACTTCCGTGGACCAGAACGAACCGCGGCGCCGGCGGCGCGCGGGCAACCAGGCGGCGCGGTCGGTGTTCGAGGAGGCGCGGCGGGCAGGACTCGTCCGGCGGCACCTGCTCAAGCTGCGGTACCTCGCCGACCACCCGCAGCACGGCGAAAACCCCCGCCGGATAGCCGAGCCGCCTGCGCCGGACGCCACACCGCGACGGCGCCGCAGGAAGGAAAACGCCGTTCAGCTCTTGTTCGACTTCGCACAACCCGAGCCTCAGGAGGGGAAACCCGAGAGCGACAGGACAACAACCGGACAGTCCACTTCGGACGCTGCCTGATCCGGCGCCGGGAGGTTCGGCTCCGTAGGCGAACCGTATCGTCGAGTGACGACAGCGAGGAGGGACCGTGGACGTCGAGCAGGTGCGGGAAGCGCCCGTCAAGCCGTACGAGGACGGCATCCCGGTGCTCAGAGTCGTCGACGTGCTCGGCCGGAAGTCCGGGGAGCCCCAGCCGACGGCGCTGAACGTGACCGAACTCGACGGCGAGCACTACGTCTGCGCCCCCGCACCCGACCGCGACTGGGTGCGCAACCTCCTGGCCGCCGGCTACTGCCGCATCGAACGCGACGGCCCGGACGCGCGCGACACCGTCCGCCGCGTCACCACCGCCACCGCCGACGAGACGGCACGCGCACTCGCCGCACAACGCCGGGCGCTCGCATCGCCCTTCACCGTCGCCAGTCCGGACGCGCGATCGAGCGAGGCGCCCGACCGCGCCCGCGAAGAAGTCGGCGGGTCAGGCGAGGCCCACACCCGGCGCGCGATCGTCTTGCGGCTCGAAGCACTGAACTAACCGGTCGGTCCGCGCAGCACTGTTAGACGATGCGCGATATCTATCAGCCGTCAGATAGAAGCGGAACGTAGTCGGTCAAACACCAGACGCTGAGCGGCCCGCGAGCGCAGGCTGTGGCGGCTGGGCCGGTATCCACGGCTGAACGGGCACTGGTCTGCCCTCGCGGTACGGATGCGGCGGATTCGCCAAGGAATGCTCTGACGTCGGCTGCGAACTCGGTGGTGTGGCGGACGTGGGTGCGATCGCCGGCGCCCCGGAAGATGGCGCGGGCGTTGGACAGCTTTCGCCGCGACAGAAAGAAAATACCCGAACGAACGGAGGACGTCGAAGGCCAATATCCAATGTGGACCGCGATGGCGCATCGGATCCATCACGATCGGCGTGCACTGACGAACCCGACTTCGCAACCGACGGGAGATCGACTACCCCTGCGCCGCCCCGATGACGTGCTTGCGGGCAGCCGCCCGGATCTCGAACGACCTGGTCGCTACACGTTGGGGTGATCAAGCGGTGAAAACGCGGAAAACCGGGAATTTCCCGAACGCGGAAACCCCGCATTCGACCGGAGAGGAACGGCGACGATGAAAACTCGAATCGTTTCCCTGGCCACAGCCGGCGCACTCGTGTGCGGCGGGCTGCTCGCCGCTGCCCTGCCCGCCGCGGCTGATCAGGTGCCGGGTAACCGCGACCGCTTCTACGCCTACTGTTCGATCGACGTGCTCGGGTTCCCGTTGGCGTGTACCGAAACCGACGCCGGGCACGCGTCGCACGAGTGCTCGTACGTGTTGTACGGCGTGGACCTCTCGCTGGCGTGCGAAAGGATCGGCTGAATCAAAACGGTAATTCTTCGCGTGCGGTGCCGATTTCGGTGTCGTAGCCGTGACCCGGGTGCACCACCGTTTCACCCGGCAGCACGAGCAATTTCCGGCGCACTGAATCGAGCAGCGTCGATCGGCTCGAGAGCACGTCGCCGGTCATGCCGAGGCCGCCGGCCAGCAGGGTGTCGCCGCTGAAGAGCAGGCCCTCGTCGGGCAGGTGCAGGCACACCGAACCGGCCGTGTGGCCGGGCGTGTGCAGCACGACCACCGGTGAACCGGCGACCGTGAGCACCTGCCCGTCGGCCAGCTCGGCGTCCGGGAGGCGGCCCGGGTTCACCCGCGCCCACAGCTTCGCGTCGTCCGGGTGCAGCAGCACCGGCGCGCCCGTCGCGTCGGCGAGCGACAGCGCGGCGTCGGCGTGGTCGTTGTGGGCGTGGGTGCAGAGGATGCCCACGACGTCACGGCCGTCGATCGCGGCGGTGATGGCGCTGGCGTCGAAGCCGGCGTCGACCACGAGGACCTCCTCCTCGTCGCCGAGGAGCCAGATGTTCGTGTCGACCGCGAACGACACCCCGTCGAAGCGGTAGTTCCCAGCGGTCACGGTGAGGTCCACGTCCACGCCCGGCACGATCGCACGGGCAACCCGCCCCGGTTGTCTCAATTATCGACAGCCCGGCAGTATCGACAGCTCAGCGTGGCCGCAGACCGTCCACGAGCGTCGTGATGGTCTCGTCGACGAGCTGCGCGGGCGGCCGCGCACCGCTCATGCCGCTGGTGACCAGCGACGCGAGCCCTTGCAGAGTCGCGAAGATCGCGAACGGCACGCTCTCCCCGGCCACCACCTCACCGGCCTCCTGCGCTCGGGCGATCATCGCCGACGTCGCGGCGAACGTCCGGTCCGCCACCGCCTGCAGGGCGTCATCACGGTTCTTCGCCGCGAACATCAGGTCCAGCAGGGCCGGCCGCCGCGTCGCGAAGCGGACCCACGCTCGCGCGAAGGCCAGCAGCTGGTCCCGGAACGGCGCGTTCTCGGCCATCCGAGCGGCCAGCAGTTCGCTCCCCAGCTGCTCGAACCCCCGCTCGGCGAGCGCGTCGAGCAGCGCCCGCTTGTCCGCGAAGTGCTGCCGCGGCGCGCCGTGACTCACGCCGGCTTCGCGGGCCAGCTGCCGCAGGGACAGCTCGTCGGGACCCGACTCCTCCAGCACCCGCTCCGCGTTCTCGAGCAGCACGGCACGCAGGTTGCCGTGGTGGTAGCTGGCGCGGGCCTCCGTCATGCCGGAACCCTACGCCAGCGCACCTTGACGAACGGGGAACCGCTCCCTAGGTTGTCCGGACATGGGACGTCGGACATCCCACGTCCTAAGTCTTCTCCACCCCGATCCCCATCTCACCGACGAGGAGGCGGAGCGTGTCCCCGATCCGCAGGTTCGGCACGACTCTTCTCGCGGCAGCCGCACTCGGGCTGCCCTTCACCCCCGCGGCCACGGCCGCTCCCGCGCACCACGGCTGTCCGTCCTCGGTGCCGTTCACGTCCGGCACCGAGGGGTACGACACCTTCCGGATCCCCGCGGTGGTGCGCGCCGCCGACGGGTCGCTGGTGGCGTTCGCCGAAGGCCGGCGCGATTCGGCCGGCGACTCCGGCGCCATCCAGACCGTCGCCAAGACCTCCCGCGACGACGGCTGCACCTGGGGCCCGCTGAGCGTCGTGGACACCAACGGCGACAACACCGCCGGCAACCCGACACCGGTCCTCGCGCGCGATGGCGAGCTCGTGCTCCTCACCGTCCACAACGGACCGGTCAGCGAAGCGCAGATCATGTCCGGCGTGGCTTCGCAGCAGGACACGCGCCGCGTGTTCGTCTCGCGCAGCCGCGACAACGGCCGCACGTGGACCCCAGCCCGCGACATCACCGACGAGACGAAGCTGCCGAACTGGCGCTGGTACGCGACGGGTCCGGGCCACGCGACGGTGCTCGAGCACGGTCCGCACGCGGGCCGGATCGTCGTGCCCGCCAACCACTCCAGTGCCCCACCCGCCGGCTCGGCCGACGTCGGCACGGAGGCGAAGTACTACGGCGGCCACGACCTCTACAGCGACGACAACGGCCGCACCTGGCACATCGGGTTCACCGACGACCGCACCGACGGTGTGATCGCCGCCAACGAGACGTCGATGACCGAACTGCCCGACGGCCGGCTGTACTTCTCCAGCCGCAACCAGGGTTCCGCCGCCGAGCACCGCGTCGACGGCTACAGCTTCGACGGCGGCCAGACGCTCGCGAAGCCGTACCAGGTGCAGCCCGGGATCTCGGGCACGAAGGTCGAAGGCAGCGTGCTGCAGACGGCCGACCACCGGCTGCTGGTCTACTCCGGCCCCGCCGACCCGGCGACCCGCGCGCGGATGCAGCTGCGGTTCAGCACCGACGGCGGCCGCACCTGGCAGCCGGGGCTCACGCTCACGCCGAACCCGGCGGGCTACTCCGACCTCGTGCAGGACGGCCCGAGGACGCTCGGCGTGCTGTACGAGACGGGCACGGCCGGACCGTACGAATCGATCGTGTTCCAGCGGGTCGCGCTGACCGACGTGCGCTGACCCACACCTCGATCCTGCCGCGCCTGGGGGTGCGGCAGGATCGAGGCCCATGAGCGACGACCGGTGGATCCGGCGCTACCACCCCGCCGACGACGCCCCGGTGCGGCTGGTCTGCCTGCCGCACGCGGGTGGTGCGGCGTCGTTCTTCCACCCCTTCTCGAAGGAACTCCGCGCGGACGCCGACGTGCTCGCCGTCCAGTACCCCGGCCGGCAGGACCGCTTCGGCGAACCGCCGTTCACGTGGATCCCCGACCTCGCCGACGCGGTCACGCAGGCGCTGCTGCCGTGGCTCGACGTGCCGGTGGTGCTCTTCGGCCACAGCATGGGCGCGACGCTCGCGTTCGAAATCGGCCTGCGGCTGGAAGCGCGGGGTTCGGGGCCGCAGGCCGTGGTCGTCTCCGCGCGCCGCGCCCCGTCCGTCCGCCGCGAGGAAGCCGTGCACCGGCGAGACGACGACGGTCTGCTCGCCGAAGTGACCAAACTTCGCGGCATCGACCCGCGGGTGCTCGCCGACGAAGAGCTGCGCGCGCTGGTCGTGCCCGCCCTGCGCGCGGATTACACCGCCGTCGAGACCTACGCCGGCAGCGCCGCCGAGCTGACCGCGCCGATCCACGCCCACGCCGGCGCCGACGACCCGCGCGTCACGCCCGCCGAAGTGCGCGCGTGGGCTGCCCACACCACCGGCGGCTTCACTTCCACGACGCACCCCGGCGGCCACTTCTACCTCGCCGATCGGCCCGGGCCGGTCGTGGCGGCGCTGCGGAGCACGCTCGCTGCGGCCCCGTAGGCTGCGCCGATGGGACTGCGAGGGCTGATCACCGGCTTCGGCAAGAGCACCGCGTTCGCCGCGATCGGCCGTGCGCTCGTGCCGGCCGATCGCGTGCTGCTGCGGGTCACCGGCGGACGCGTGGGGATCGGCGCGGCAGTCGGGCTGCGGACGCTGCTGCTCACCACCGTCGGCCGCACCAGCGGCGAACCGCGGCAGGTGCCGCTGCTCTACGTCGAGCGCGGCGGCGGGTTCGTCGTGATCGGCTCCAACTGGGGCGGCGAGAAGCACCCCGCGTGGTCGGCGAACCTGCTCGCCCACCCGGACGCCACGGTCGAGCGCGGTGGTCGCACCACCGCTGTGCGCGGGCGGCTGCTCGAAGGCACCGAACGCCAGGAGATGTGGGACGCCGTCGCCGCGTACTGGCCGGCCTACGACCGGTACGCCGTCCGCGCCGCCCATCGCGAAATCCGCGTGTTCCTGCTCGAGCCGCAGTAGCTTTGGGCCGTTCGGCCGAGCGAAGGAGAGGCGGATGCCGCACTACGCGATCCTGATCTACGAGCGCGAGACGCCCGGTGGTGTCGCCGACCTGCCGCCCGAGGTGCTCGAGGCACACGCCCGGGTGGAAGGCCGGATCGCCGATTCGGGTGGCGCGTTGATCGCCGGCTACGCCACGGAGCCGTCGGCGCAAACGCGTTCGCTGCGCGGCTCTTCGGTCACGGAGGGACCGTTCGCGGTCAGTCCGGAGGCGATGGCGGGCTTCTTCATCGTCGAAGCGCGCGACCTCGACCACGCCGTGCAGATCGGCACCTTCGTCCCCGTCCTCGACGGTGGCGTCGAGGTCCGTCCTCTGCTCGGCTGACCCTCACCCGAGGACCGGCGCCAGCCCGAACGCTTCGAACACCGCCGGGTCCTGGAAGACCGCGTTGTGGGCCACCAGCCCACGGTCGATGCTGAAGACCTGCAGCGTGTGCAGCCGGAAGGCGGCGCCGTCCCAGCAGTAGGCGGCGAAGGCGGGCTGGGCGTTGGCCGTGGTGCGCACCAGTTGCCACCGCGGGCCGCGCATGTCGAAGACGCGAGTGAGGAACCGGCCGTAGTCGGCGCGGCCACTGAACCACAGCGGAACGGGCGGCATCTCCATCACGACGTCGTCGGTGAGCAGAGCCACGAGAGCGTCGACGTCCGCGGCCTCGAACGCCCGGACGTAGCGGTCGATCACCTCTTCGCCGGACTCCGGCAGCTCGTCGCCCGAGATCCCCTCGACGCCGGCTCGCGCGCGTTGCAGCGCGCTGTTCACCGAGGCCGTGGTGGTGTCGAGCAGGTCGGCGACCTCCGCGGCGCTGAAGTCCAGGACGTCGCGCAGCACGAGCACGGCGCGCTGGCGCGGCGGGAGCGCCTGCATCGCGGCGACGAAGGCGAGCCGGATCCCCGAGCGGGCCGCGGCCAGCGCCGCCGGGTCGTCCGGGAACGGCTGCAGCCACGGCACGTCGAACGCGGGCACGAGCGGGGTCATCGGGTCGTCACCCGGGCCGCCGAGGCCGGTCGGCAGCGGCCGGCGGGCGCGGCCTTCGAGCGCGGTGAGGCACGCGTTGGTCGCGATGCGGTAGAGCCAGGTGCGCACGGACGCCCGTGCGCTGTCGTAGCGGTCCCACGCCCGCCACGCGCGCAGCATCGTTTCCTGCACGAGGTCCTCGGCCTCGTGCACCGAACCGAGCAGGCGGTAGCAGTGCACCACCAGCTCGGCCCGGTGCGGAGAGGTGCTCGTCGCGAAGTCGGGCACGTCAGTGGGCCGGTGCGTTGCTGTAGGCGGCCACGGACCAGGCGCCGTCGCCGCGGGTCAGTACCCAGGTGGCGACGCGCTCGTGCTCGGCCGGCAGCGATTCCTCGCCGGCGAACAGGATCCCGGCGCGGCTCACGACGATCGCGGTGTCGCCCTGGACCCGCACGTCCTGCGGCTCGTCGATGCCGCGGGACCCCTTGAGCGGGCCGTCGAACGCGGCCGCCATGTACTCGCGCACGGTGGCGCGGCCCTGGTGGAACACGCCGGGCATGACGACGGTCGCGTCCGGCGCGTAGAGCGCGGCGAAGGCGTCGGCGTCGTTGTCGGCCCAGGCGGCGTAGAGGCGGTGCAGCAGGTCCTGGATCTCGGCGGGCGTGGTGGTGGTCATGGTGGTGATCCCTTCCGCGTCGGAGTGTCGCAGGGATGTACCGGGGCCGGCGGCGGAACTCATCGGCGCGCGGGGAGAAACATTTCCGCCCGCGCGTGCAGGTAGCGGCGCTCGGGCACGCTCGACGTCCGTTTGGCCGCGCGCAGGTAGTGCGCGTGGGCCGCGACGGGGTCGCCGGACAGCTCGTACAGGTGGGCGCGCACGGCGTCGAGGCGGTGGCCCTGCTTGATCCGGTTGTCGTCCTCGATGGTGGTGAGCAGCGCGAGCCCGGCGGCGGGGCCGTCGACCATGGCGACGGCGATCGCGCGGTTGAGCGTGACGACCGGGCTGGGCGCGAGCTCCTCCAGCACGCCGTAGAGCTCGAGGATCTGCGGCCAGTCGGTGTCCTCGGTGCTCGCCGCGCGGTCGTGCAGCGCGGCGATGGCGGCCTGCACCTGGTACGGCCCGACCGGGCCCCGCCCGAGGGTCCGGCTCACCAGCTCCACACCTTCGACGATCAGCGGCACCGTCCACAAGCGACGGTCCTGGTCGGCCAGCGGCAGCAGCGCGCCCTCACGCGTGCGGGCCGGGCGGCGCGCGTCGGTGAGCAGCATGAGGGCCAGCAGGCCGGCGACCTCACCGTCGCCGGGCAGCAGGCCGCGCACGGCGCGCGTCAGGCGGATCGCCTCGGCCGTCAGCTCCACGCGGTGCAACTGCTCTCCCGACGACGCCGTGTACCCCTCGTTGAAAATCAGGTACAGCACGTGCAACACGACCTGCAGCCGCGCCGGCCAGTCCTCGGCCGACGGTTCGGCGAACGTCGATCCCGCGGCCGCGATGCTCTCCTTCGCACGCGTGATGCGGCGGGTCATCGTGGCTTCGGGCACGAGGAACGCGCTCGCGATCTCCGCCGTCGTCAGACCGCCGACCGCGCGCAGCGTCAGCGCGACTTGCGAACTCGGCGTCACGGCCGGGTGGCAGCACAGAAACAGCAGCCTCAGCGTGTCGTCGTGCTCCGGCGCCAGATCCTCACCCGGCCCGGGCACGGTCTGCGTGACCTCCTGGCCGGCCACCGTCTCCTCACGCCGGCGGCGCGCGCTCTCGCTGCGCCACAGGTCCGTGAGCCGGCGGGTCGCGACGGTCAGCAGCCACGCCCGCGGGTTGTCCGGCACCGGCCCGCCGGCCCACTGCTCGACGGCGGCGAGCAGCGCTTCCTGCACGGCGTCCTCGCACGCCTCGAACTGCCCGTACCGGCGCACGAGCACGCCGAGCACCTGCGGCACGAGCGGCCGGAGCAGTTCGGGGTCCATCAGCCGGGCTCGATCTCGCTCTCGGCGTCGGCGAAGAAGGCGATCGGGCGGACCTCGATGCCGAGCCCTTCGATCCCGGCGTCGGGGATCATCGCGGCGAGGTCGAGCGCGCGCTCCCGGCTCTCGCACTCCACCAGGTAGAAGCCCGCGAGGAACTCCTTCGACTCGATGAACGGCCCGTCCGTGACGGCCGGGACACCGCCGCGCACGCGCACCACCGCGCTCTCCGCGGGCACACCGAGTGCCTGGGTGTTCACCAGTTCGCCCGACTCGCGGATCTTCGTGATGAAGTCGCCGTGCCCGGCCATCACCGAGTCCTTGGTCTCCTCCGACAGGCCCTCCCAGACCTCGGGGTTCATGTGCATGATCAGCAGGAACTTCACGTCGCCCTCCCCAGGTAACCGGATTCCGCCTCAACCTAGCGGACGCGTGCGTGTCCGGAAGCTCACGGCGGTTGCGACCCCCTCGCGAAACCACCCGAGGAAGGGACCCGGAGATGCCTGCCACCCCACGCGCCTGGCTCGGCCTGGCCGTGCTGATGCTGCCCACGCTGCTCGTCGCGCTCGACATCGGCGTGGTGTTCCTGGCGCTGCCGGCGATCGCCGTCGACCTGGGCGCGAGCGGCGTGCAGCAGCTGTGGCTCACCGACAGCTACGGCTTCCTCATCGCCGGGTTCCTCATCACGATGGGCACGCTCGGCGACCGCATCGGCCGCCGGAAGCTGCTGCTCATCGGCGCCGCGGCGTTCGGGGTGCTGTCGGTCGTCGCCGCGTTCGCGTCCGACGCCGGGACGCTGATCGTCACGCGCGCCCTGCTCGGCGTCGCCGGTGCGACGCTGATGCCTTCGACGCTCGCCCTGATCAGCACCCTGTTCCCCGACGCGAAGCAGCGCGGCAAGGCGATTTCGCTGTGGGCGCTGTGCCAGTTCAGCGGCGCCGCGCTCGGGCCCGTGCTCGGCGGGGTGCTGCTCGCGCACTTCTGGTGGGGCTCGGTGTTCCTGCTCGGCGCGCCGGTGATGCTCCTGCTGCTGGTGTTCGGCCCGGCCCTGCTGCCCGAGCACCGCGGCACGGGCGACGCGAAGCTCGACCCGGTGAGCGTCGCCCTGTCGCTGGCCACCGTGCTGCCCGCGGTGTGGGGGATCAAGGAACTGGCGACGGGTGGCGGGACCGCGGCCGCGCTCGCGGTTCTGGCCGGGCTCGGGTTCGGCGCCGCGTTCGTCCGCCGGCAGCGGCGCCTCGCCGCCCCGCTGCTCGACCTCTCGCTGTTCCGCCGTCCGCAGGTCGGGGCGGTCCTCGTGACGATGCTGCTCACGGGCCTGTTCATGGCGGGCATGGGCATGCTCGTGAGCCAGTGGTTCCAGCTCGCGCTCGGGTTGTCGCCGCTCGAGGCCGCGATCTGGTACGCGCCGATGGGCCTGGCGATCGCGCTCGGCTGCGCACTGACCCCGGCGCTCACCCGGCGGGTCAGCCCGCGGTTCGCGATCGCCGCCGGGCTGGTGCTGGGCGTCGGCGGGTTCGTCCTCGTCGCGGTGGCGGGCAGCGCCGCGGACCTGCTTCCGGCGTCGGCGGGGCTGGCGATCGTGGCCTTCGGCGACGGACCGCTCGTCGCGCTGGGCACCGGGATGGTCGTGGGTTCGGTGCCGCCGGCACGGGCGGGTTCCGCCGCGTCGACGTCGGAGACCTGCCTGGAGCTGGGCGGGACGCTCGGCATGGCGCTGCTCGGCTCGCTGGCCGCGGCCGTCTACCGGGCCCGGCTGGTCGTGCCGTCCGGCGTTCCGGCCGACCGAGCTCGGGAGAGCCTCGCGGGCGCTGAGGCCGTCGCGAAGTCCACCGGGGCGCAGGAGCTGGTGGACAACGCCCACGCCGCGTTCGGCTCAGGACTGTCCACAGTGGCCTGGGTCAGCGCGGCGGCGTTCGCCGTGCTGACGGTGGTGGCCGGCCGCGCGCTCAACCGTCAGAGCCGGGTGGCGATCCCGTCGAGCAGGCAGTCGAGCCCCAGCGTGAACTGAACGTCCTCCGGTGGCAGCCCCGGGGCCTGGGCGTCGCCGGTCAGGAAGCCCTGGACCACGCGCTCGAGCAGCGGGTAGCGCGGGGTGCCGTCGCCGACGCCGGCGAACCAGGTCCGAGCCAATTCCTGGACCTCGCCGAGGTCGGCGAACTGGTTGCGCTGCCACATCTTCTGCTCCTCGGCCCGCTGCAGCGCCTGGCCGACGACGTACCCGTCGAGCAGGCGGTGGAACCCGAGCGCGGCGGTGAGCTCCTGGCCGAGGCCGACGAAGGTGGCCAGCACGAACTCCTGGCGGCGGCTCGCGTTCGGCCCGGCGGGCGGGCGCGAGTGCACGAGCTCGGCGAACCAGCGGTGGCGTTTCGCCATCTCCCACGCGTCGTGCGAGAGCTGCGTGAGTTCGGCGCGCCAGTCTTCGCCGGGCTGTTCGGGGGTCGCGACCTCGGCGTTCGCGGCGTCGAGCATGAGGTCGACGAGGCCGTCCTTGTTGTGCACGTACCGGTAGAGCGACATGGGCGTGGACGAACCGAGCTCCTTCGCGACGGCGCGCATGGTGAGCGCCTCGGCCCCGCCGGCGTCGGCGATCGCGATGGCCGTCTTCACGATCTCCGCGCGGCCGAGGCCCCACCGTCGTTCGGCAGGCTCGGGCAGCAGCCAGATCGGCGGTGTCGGGGTTCCTTGAGCGCTCACTCCACCTCCCGGGACTTGCGTACACCGTACTCGACGCGTACAACGTACACATAATGTACGACGTACACTTACTCCTGGGGGTAGCACTCATGACCGACCGCACGCAGGTCCTCATCAGCGGCGGCGGGGTCGCCGGGCTGACCGCGGCACTGCTGCTGAACCACCACGGCGTCGACGCGGTGCTGGTCGAGAAGCACGCGAGCACGTCACCGCAGCCGAAGGCGCGGCGGTTCAACCACCGCAGCACCGAGGTGTTCCGCGTGCTCGGCCTGGCCGACGCGGTGGCCCGGGCGAGCGCGCCGCTGGCGTCGTTCGCGGGGATGCTGACCGGCCCGACCCTGGCCGAGGCGCGGTGGCCCGAGGTCACCCCGGCGATGCGGGCGGGTATCACGAAGCACGCGAAGATGGGCGACTGCAGCCCCGCGCCGAGCGTGCTCTGCCCGCAGGACGTACTCGAACCGGTGCTGCGGCGCGCCGCCGAAGAGCGCGGCGTCTCCGTGCGGTTCTCGACGGAACTGGTGTCGTTCACGCAGGACGACAACGGCGTCACCGCGGTGGTCCGACCGGCCGGGGGCGAGCCGTTCGAGGTCCGCGCCGCCTACTTGCTCGGAGCCGACGGCACGCGCAGCCCGATCCGCGAGGCTCTCGGCATCCCGCGCAGCGGGTACGGCCACCTGGCGGACAACCTCGACATCGCGTTCCGCGCGGACCTGACCGAACTAGTGCGCGACAAGCGGTTCAACCTGTGCCGGATCGAGAACCCGGCGGCGTCGGGGGCGTTCGTGTCGGTCAACGGCACCGACCGCTGGCTGTTCTCGACCTCCGACTTCCCCGGTTCGGCCAGCCTCGACGAGGAAGGCCGGCGCGACCTGCTGCGCACGGTCGTCGGCGTGCCCGACCTCGACGTCGAGGTGCTCAGCCTGATGCCGTGGGAGTCCGGGATGTACGTCGCCGACCGCTACGCGCAGGGCCGCGTGTTCCTGGCGGGCGACGCCGCGCACGCCATGCCGCCGATGGCCGCGGCCGGCGCGAACACCGCGATCGGCGACGTCCACAACCTCACGTGGAAGCTCGCGGCCGTGCTCGCCGGGTCGGCGGCGCCGGCGCTGCTCGACACCTACCACGCCGAACGCCACCCCGTCGGCTACGCGACGGCCGAGTTCTCGAGCCGGGTCAGCGGCCACCTCGGGACCATGATCGCGAAGGTGACCAGCGAAGACACCCCGCCGGTCGATCCGGTTGTCGGCCTGTTCGGGGTCCAGTACCCCGAGGGCGCCTTCGTCGCCGACGGCCGCGGCCCGGCGCCGGAGGACCACTACGCGCCGGGTGGCCGGCCCGGTACCCGGGTGCCCCACGCCTGGGTTTCCCCCGATGTGTCCACTGTGGACGTCGCCGGGTTCGTGCTGCTCACCTCGCCGGGTGAGGCGCACTGGACCACCGAGGCTCAGCGGCTGGGGCTGCGGGCGGTCGCCGTCGCAGACCGGGCGTGGCTGGCCGACGTCGAGCTCGAAGCGGGCGGCGCACTGCTCGTGCGGCCCGACGCGATCGTGGCGTGGCACTGCGCGTCCGCCGTCGGCCTGGCCGACGAGTACACGCAGGTCCTCGGCCAGCCGGCCGCGGTCGGCGCGTGAGCCGGGCGGGGTGGGCGTTCACCGGGGGTACGCCCACTCCGCCACCACCGTCAGCCGAAGTACGCGGCCGGATCGCCGACCCACCCGACGTGCGCGTCGGGCCGCACCAGCACCTCACCGGAGCCGCGGGCGAAGACCACGTGGTCCGGCAGCGTCGCCGGCCGACGGGGTCCGATGTAGACGAAGCGGCCGCCGCGCAGCAGCTCGTGCAGCCGGCCACCGGGCAACGGCCGGTCGGCGGCGCGGGCACCGACGAGCCGGTCGGCACCGGCCGGCGGCGCGTAGCGGAGGCCGACGCCCGAGATCATCCCGGCCGCCCGCCGCCCGAGCGCGGGCAGCGACAGCGCGGCGCCGAGCACCCGGTTGCGCGCTTCGCGCAGCAGGACCGGCTTGACCATCGCCAGGCGGATGATGGCGCCGGAGCTGCGCAGGACGAGGCGGCCGATCGGGTGGCGCTCGCTCTCGTACGTGTCGAGCAGGCTTTCGGGCATCCGGCCGGCGAGCACCTCGGCGAGTTTCCAGCTCAGGTTGGCCGCGTCCTGCAGGCCGGTGTTCATGCCCTGGCCACCCGCGGGCGAGTGGACGTGCGCGGCGTCGCCGGCGAGGAACACGCGGCCGACGCGGTAGTGCGGTGCCTGGCGTTCGTCGCTGTGGAAGCGGGACAGCCAGCGGGAGTCGCGCATCCCGAGGTCGGTACCGAGCGACCGGCGGGTGATGTCGCGGACCTCGTCGAGGTCCAGCGGCGCGTCGTCGGGGACCTGGCGGCGGCGGTCCCACGCGAACACGCGGTAGAAGCCGTCGCCGAAGGGGGCGACGAACGCGAACCCGTCGCCCACGCCGTTGACGACGAGCAGGTCTTCGGGCGGTTCGGCCAGGCGCACGTCGGCGAGCATGATCGACTTCAGCACCGACCGGCCGGGGAACGGCAGGCCGAGCTGGTCGCGCACGACGCTGCGCAGGCCGTCGGCGCCGACGAGGTAGCGCGAGCGGTAGCGCTGCCCGTCGGCGGTGGTTGCGTCGACGCCGCGGTCGTCCTGGGTGAGCGTCCGCACCTCGGCGCCCCAGACGAACTTCGCGCCGAGCCGTTCCGCCCGGGCGCGCAGCACGTCCTCGGTGTGGGTCTGGGGCGTGATCAGCAGGTAGCCGTAGCGCGAGGGCAAGTTCGCGAGGTCGAGCGCGACCCGGTCGAACAACCGCAGTTCGCGCAGCGGCTTCCCGGTGGCGATCAGTTCGTCCGCGACGCCGCGCACGTCGAGGTGCTCCAGCGTCCGGGCGTGCACGCCGAATGCCCTGGTCAGGTTCGATCCCGTCGTCCGCCGCTCGAGCACCGTCACGGCGACGCCGGCTTCGGCGAGGTCTCCCGCCAGCAGCAGCCCGACCGGCCCGGCTCCGACGACCAGCACGTCCGATTCCATCTCGGCCCCCTAGGTCAACGCTCGTTTGCCAACACCTGTTGGCATCCAGTAGACGCGCCTGCCCTGGCGATGTCAACACCCGTTGGCCTACAGTTGTTGGCATGACTCCGGACCGCCCTCGCCGCTCGTCGGCCACCCGCGCCGCGATCCTCGACGCCGCCCGCGAGCGCTTCGCCGCGGACGGTTACGAGCGCGCGACGATCCGGGCCATCGCCGCCGACGCCGCCATCGACCCGTCGATGGTCATGCGCTACTACGGCTCCAAGGAGAAGCTGTTCGCGGCCGCGGCCGACTTCGACCTGCGGCTGCCCGACTTCGCCGAGCTGCCGCGCGAGCACGCCGGTGAACTGCTGGTCCGCCACGTGCTCAACCGCTGGTCCGACGACGAGACTCTGTTCGCGTTGCTGCGCGCGGGCGTCACCAACCCGGCCGCGGCCGAGCGGATGCGCACGATCTTCGCGGCGCAGCTCGGGCCGCAGGTGGCGAAGGTGTGCCCGGACGCGGCGGAGGCCCCGCTGCGCGCGGGGCTGATCTCGACGCAGGTGCTGGGGCTGGCGCTGTGCCGGTTCGTGCTGAAGCTGCCGCCGGTCGCCGACCTGACCGCGGACGAAACCGTGCACTGGCTCGGCCCCACGCTGCAGCGCTACCTCACGGGTAGCTGAGGCGGGTCACTCGAAGCGCGAAGCGTCCCCCGCGCCGTAGCGGACGACCTCGGCTTCCCCGGAGGAGAAGTCGACCACGGTGGTCGGCTCGACGCCGCAGTCGCCGGAGTCCAGGACGGCGTCGAGCTGGTGGTCGAGCTCCTCCTTGATCTCCCAGCCCTGGGTCAGCGGCTCGCCGGAGTCGGGCAGCAGGAGCGTGCTCGACAGCAGCGGCTCCCCCAGCTCCGAGAGCAGCGCCTGCGTGACCACGTGGTCCGGGATGCGCACGCCGACGGTCTTCTTCTTCGGGTGCATGAGCCGCCGCGGCACTTCCTTCGTCGCGGGGAGGATGAAGGTGTAGGCACCGGGCGTGGTGGCCTTGATCGCGCGGAACACCGCGTTGTCCACGATCACGAACTGCCCGAGCTGGGCGAAGTCCTGGCAGACCAGCGTGAAGTGGTGCCGGTGGTCGAGCTTGCGGATCGCGCGGATGCGCTCCATGCCCGTCTGGTTGCCGAGCCGGCAGCCGAGGGCGAAGCACGAATCGGTGGGATACGCGATGAGCCCGTCTTCGCGGAGCAGGTCCACGACCTGTCCCAGCGAGCGCCGCTGCGGGTTCTGCGGGTGGACGTCGAAGTACCGGGCCATGCGGGGAGCTTAGGGGTGATCCACCGCGGGGGCCGGGCGGCGCGCGCCTGCGCGAGCGGGCACAGTGACGGGGTGAACGCTCTCTGGTCCACCGACCGGCAGTGGTCGCTGCTGCTGCCCGTGGTGCTCGCGCTGATCCTGAGCACGGTGATCGGCCTGGAACGCGAGGCCGGCAACAAGCAGGCCGGCCTGCGGACGCACACCCTGGTGGGCGTCGGGTCCGCGGTGTTCATGCTCGTGTCGAAGTACGGGTTTTCCGACCTGCTCGGCCTCGACCACGTGGCGCTCGACCCGTCGCGGATCGCGGCCCAGATCGTGTCCGGCATCGGGTTCGTGGGTGGCGGGCTGATCTTCGTGCGGCGCGACGCCGTGCGCGGGCTGACGACGGCGGCGACGGTGTGGCTCGCCGCGGCGGTCGGCGTCGCGTGCGGCGCGGGGCTGCCCGTGCTCGCGGTCGCGACCACGGCCGGGCTCATCGTGATCACGCGCGGTTTCCCGCGGCTTTCCCGCTTCGTGGCGCGGCACCGGCGGGAACCACCCGTGTTGCGGCTGAGCTACTCCGACGGGCACGGCGTGTTGCGAACCGTGCTCGAAAGTTGCACCGACCGCGGCTGGGTCGTCCACCGGGTGGCGGTCGACCGGGAGACGGTTTCCGAGGAAGGGCAACGGATCGCGGTCGTCACACTACGGTTGCAGGGCCGGGGTGAACTCACCGACTTGACCGCGGATCTGGCGGAACTGCCCGGTGTTCGCAGCACGGCGACCGGCGCCGAAGATCCACTCGAAGATTGATCGCGGGCCCCGCCCCCACTTCCGGCCCGACTTCGGGCACACTGGATGGCACACGGAAACCTCAGTGGCGTAACGAAAACGTCGCGCTCGAGGAGAAACCATCCAAATGGGAGGTGAGGCTATGGCCCCCGGAGGCGGCGAGGACCTGACGTCCGTCGAGCCCCGCTTCGAACCGGCCTGGCGAGGCTTTCACCGAGGCCAGGTCAAGGAATTCGTGGTCTGGGCCCAGGACGAGCTCCGGCGGATGGCGGCCGAACGCGACGCGGCGATGCGGCGCTTGGCCCACCTGGCGGAGCAGAACCGCGAGCTGTCCGCGACGATCGACCGCATCAGCCGAACCCCCATCCGGCCCGACGCACTGCAGGAACGATCACGCCGGATGATCGAGCTGACTCGCGAAGAAGCTTCGGAGATCATCGCGCAGGCGAAGGAAAAAGCCGAGCAAACCCGCCTCGACGCCGAGGCCGAAGCCGTGCGGCTCACCGAGAAGGAACGTGCGCTCGTCGCCGCGACCGAGGAAGATCGCCGGCGCCACCGCGCCGAGCACGAGGAGTTCATGCGCCGGGCCGCGGCCGAACGCGCGCACGCCGACGGCGTTGCCGCGCAGCGCCGTCGCCTGCTCGAAGAGGACCTCACCCACGCGTTGAACAAACGCCGCGCCGACACGATCGCCGAACTGGACGAGCGCCGCGTCGCGACCATGGCCGCGCTCGACGAGCTGACCTCGAACGCGGAGGCCGAGGCCGCGAACCTGGTCCACAACGCCACCGCGCACGCTGAAACATTGGTGCGCACCGCCACGGCCGACGCTGAAAAGCTCGTCCGGACCGCGGAGAACAAAGCGGACACACTGGTCCGCACCTCGACGGCGGAAGCCGAAACCCGCGTGGGCGAAGCCGAAGCGCAGGCTGCGGCCCTCGTCCGCGATTCGACCGCCGAAGCCGAGACCCGCGTCCGCCGCGCCACGGACTACGCGACCCGCGTCGTCACGGATGCCGACGACCGCGTCGCCGAACTGACCGCCGTGCACCACCGCCTGCAAACCGCGCTGTCCGGCTGCCGCGAAGTCCTCGCCCGCGCGTCGACGGCCCTCGACCCCACCGACGAAGACGCCGACACACCTGTGCCGGTCCAGCGCCGCAAACCGACCCTCACCCAAGCGCCGGCACCGGGCTGACGGCCGGGCACCGGCACTGACCTGCGCCGACCGTCTGAGGTGATCAGCGGCTCTAGGCTGGACCGGTGACCACCACCACCGAGGCGCGGACGTCGACCCGGCTGTTGCTCGTCGTGGTGTGTGTGGTGGTGCTCGCGACCGCGACGACGCTCGCGAACCGCGTGCTGCCCGGGTGGGCGTACCCGGTGTGCGGAGCAGTGACGGCTGCTGTGTTGCTCACGCTGGCGTTCGGCGCCGGTTACACGTCGGCCGAACTCGGCGTCAGCCGGGCGACGCTGGGGCGCGCGGCGATCGCCGGCCTGATCGGGTCGGCGTTCTTCCTGCTGCTCTTCGGCATCGCCGCCGCGGTGCCCGGGTTGCGGACCGTCTACCACGACGGGCGGGTGGGAACGCCCGACCTCCTGCAGCTCGTGTGGCTCACGCTCGGCCGGATCACGTTCGGGACCGTGATCGTCGAGGAGATCGCGTTCCGGAGCGTGCTGCCGGCGTTGCTCGGCGCGCGCGACGACCGCTGGCGGTGGGGCCCGATCCTCGGCGCGTCGGCGTTCTTCGGGTTGTGGCACTTCCTGCCGGCGCTGGCGGTCGGGCGCAACGCGGCCGTGCACGCGGCGCTGGGCGGCATCCCGGCGTCGGTGCTGCAGGTGCTCGCGATGGTCGCGGCCGCCGCGGCCGGGGTCTTCCTGCACGCGTGGCGCCACTTCGGCCGTGGTGTCCTGGCGTCGGTGCTGGTGCACTTCACCGCGAACGTCGGTGGGCTGGTCATCGCGGTGGCCGTCCAGAGCTGAAATACACATACCCCGTATCGGATACGTGGGGTGGGTATACTGGACCCGTACGGGTGTTGACGAAGGGGAACGGTGCGATGACGGGCTACGGCAGCGAGCGGGATGCCTATCTGAAGCGTCTGCGCCGCATCGAGGGACAGATCCGCGGCCTGCAGCGCATGGTCGAGGAGGACAAGTACTGCATCGACATCCTCACCCAGGTTTCGGCGGCGACGAAGGCGCTGCAGTCGTTTTCGCTGGAGCTGCTCGACGAGCACCTGGCCACCTGCGTCGTCCAGGCCGCCGCGAACGGTGGCGAAGAGGCTGACCTCAAGGTCCGCGAAGCTTCCGACGCGATCGCGCGGCTGGTCCGCTCGTAACGCGGTGAAAAACGAGGGGCGCCCCGCGGCCGGGACGCCCCTTTTTCACCGAGTGGATTCAGCGTGCGGCGCGGAAGCTGCGCAGGCGCAGGCTGTTCGAGACCACGAACACCGACGAGAACGCCATCGCGGCGCCCGCGATCATCGGGTTGAGCAGCCCGAACGCGGCGAGCGGCAGCGCGGCGACGTTGTAGGCGAACGCCCAGAACAGGTTCCCCTTGATCGTGGCGAGCGTGCGGCGCGAGAGCCTGATGGCGTCGACGGCCGCGCGCAGGTCGCCGCGCACGAGCGTGAGGTCACCCGCTTCGATGGCCGCGTCGGTGCCCGTGCCCATGGCGAGCCCGAGGTCGGCCTGGGCAAGGGCGGCCGCGTCGTTCACGCCGTCGCCGACCACGGCGACCACGCGGCCCTCGGACTGCAGCCGCTTGACGACGGCCACCTTGTCCTCGGGCAGCACCTCGGCCACGACCTCGTCGATGCCGGCCGCGTCGGCGATCGCCTGGGCGGCGCCCGCGTTGTCGCCGGTCAGGAGCACCGGCTTCAGACCCAGGGCTCGCAGTTCGGCGACGGCCTGGGCGGACGTCGGCTTGATCGTGTCGGCGACCACCAGCACGGCCCGGGCGACGCCGTCCCACGCGACGAAGACCGCGGTGGCGCCGCGCTGCTCGGCGGCCGCCTTGGCTTCGGAGAGCGGGCCGTCGACGGGGACGCCCCAGTCGGCCAGGAACGCGGAGCGGCCGGCGAGCACGGCCGCGCCGTCGACCAGCGCGGTGACGCCGAGGCCCTCGGTGGAGCGGAACCCGGTGGCGGCGGGCAGCTCGCCCACGCGGTCGCGGGCGCCGGCGACGACGGCCATCGCGATCGGGTGCTGGGACGAGTGCTCGACCGCGCCCGCGTAGCGCAACACCTCGGCTTCGGTGACGCCGTCGGCCGGGTGGACCTCGAGGAGGCTCATGCGGCCGGTGGTGACGGTGCCGGTTTTGTCGAGCACGACCGTGTCGACGCGGCGGGTGGACTCGAGCACCTCGGGGCCCTTGATGAGGATGCCCAGCTGGGCGCCGCGGCCGGTGCCCACCAGCAGCGCCGTGGGCGTGGCGAGACCGAGCGCGCACGGGCAGGCGATGATCAGCACGGCGACGGCCGCGGTGAACGCTTCGGCCGTGTCGCCGCCACTGGCCAGCCACGCGACCAGGGTGACCAGCGCCAGCACGAGGACGACGGGCACGAACACCGCCGACACGCGGTCGGCCAGGCGCTGCACGGCGGCCTTGCCGTTCTGCGCGTCCTCGACGAGCCGCGCCATCTGCGCGAGCCGGGTGTCCGCGCCGACGCGGGTGGCCCGGACGACGAGGCGGCCACCGACGTTGACGGTCGCACCGGTCACGGCGTCACCCACGGTGACCTCGACGGGCACGGACTCGCCGGTGATCGCGCTGACGTCGACGGCGGAGCCGCCTTCGGTGACCACGCCGTCGGTGGCGATCTTCTCGCCGGGGCGCACCACGAAGGTGTCGCCGACGCGCAGGCCGTCGACGGCGACCCGGGTCTCACGGCCGTCGTGCAGGACCGTGACGTCCTTGGCGCCGAGTTCGAGCAGCGCCCGGAGCGCGGCGCCGGAGCGGCGCTTGGACCGGGCCTCGAAGTAGCGGCCGGCGAGGATGAACGTGGTGACGCCGGTGGCGACCTCGAGGTAGATGGTGCCGGCGCCGGCGCCCGGCATGACGGTGAGCTCGAAGGTGTCGCGCAGGCCCGGCTCGCCGGCGGTGCCGAAGAGCAGGGCGTAGAGCGACCAGAGCGTGGCCGCGGCGACACCGAGGGAGATGAGGGTGTCCATCGTCGCGGCGCCGTGGCGCAGGTTCGTCCACGCGGCGCGGTGGAACGGCCAGGCGCCCCACACCACGACGGGCGCGGCGAGGGTCAGCGACAGCCACTGCCAGTTGTCGAACTGCAGGGCGGGGACCATCGCGAGCAGGATCACCGGCACCGTGAGCAACGCCGAGTACCGCAGGCGATCGCGCAGGGGGCGCGTCTCGTCGTGGTCCTCGGCGGGTTCGGGCTTTTCGGGCTCGGGGCGCTGGGCGGTGTAGCCGGTGGCCTCGACGACGCCGACGAGGTCGGCGACGGAAACCGTGCTCGGGAACTCGACGTGGGCCTTCTCGGTGGCGTAGTTGACGCTCGCCGTGACGCCGTCGACCTTGTTGAGCTTGCGCTCGACGCGGGCGGCGCACGACGCGCAGGTCATCCCGCCGATGACGAGTTCGACCGTCTGCGGAGCCGGGTGTGCCGTGGTGCTCATGCCTTGCGCGTCCTACGCGACGAGCCGGTAGCCGGCCTCGGTGACGGCGGCCGCCACGGCGTCGACGGCCAGGGGCTGCTCGCTCACGACCTTCACCGCGCCGGACTCGAGGTCGACGTCGACCGTCCGGACGCCGGAGAGCTCGCCGACCTCTTCGCTCACCGCGCCGACGCAGTGCGCGCAGGTCATACCCTCGACGGTGTAGGTGGCTTCGGTCATCGCCGGCTCCTCGCTCGTGGTAGCACTCCTACATCCTTTATACCCCTTGGGGGTAGGGGTTCGGCGCACGGGTCGCCTGTGGGGCTGGTTACCCACCCCGGCAGACTCTGCTCATGCGGAAGATCTACGCCATCGGCATCGGGGCGGGCGACCCGGAGCACCTGACGGTCCAGGCCGTGGACCGGCTGAACCGCGTCGACGTCTTCTTCGTCCTCGACAAGGGCGCCGCCAAGGCCGACCTGGTGCGGCTGCGGGAGGACATCCTGGCGCGCTTCGTGACGCGGCCGGGGTATCGCGTGGTCACGGCCGAGGACCCCGCACGCGACCGCACGCCGGCCGACTACCGCGCCGCCGTCGCCGACTGGCACGCCCTGCGCACGGACGTCTACGAGCGCCTCATCCGCGACGAACTCGCCGACGGCCAGACCGGCGCCTTCCTGGTGTGGGGCGACCCGTCGCTGTACGACAGCACCATCACGCTGATCGAGGCGGTGCTGGCGCGGGGCACCGTGGCCTTCGACTACGAAGTGGTGCCCGGCGTGAGCAGCATCTCCGCCCTCGTCGCGCGCCACCGCACCACCATGAACCAGATCGGCCGCGCCGTGCAGCTCACCACGGGCCGCCGCCTCGCCACCGGCTGGCCCCCGGACACCGACGACGTCCTCGTCCTGCTCGACGCGCACACCACCTTCGACCAGTTCACCGACCAGGGCCTGCTGATCTACTGGGGCGCGTATGTGGGCACGCCGGACGAGATCCTGCTGTCGGGTCCGCTGGACGCCGCCCTGGCCGCCCGGATCCGCGCGGTCCGCGCGGAGGCTCGGGAGAAGCACGGGTGGATCATGGACACCTACCTGCTCCGCCGACCGCAGTGAGCCTGCTGGCCGCCGGGAGACGTGCCCCCGCCCTCCCGAGGGGGGCGTCCCCGAGTCCATTCTATCGGCCACCCCCGACAAAACCGGGTGGTCAGTGGCTGGGTGGGGTGGTTGTCCACAACCCGATCAGGTGGGGATGCACGTCAGGCGGGGATGCACTGCCCCGGCCGGTGCTGGGCCGCCGTGGGCGGAAGAGGGCGCGCCGTCGGGGCGTGCCGAACGTGGCCCACCCAGCCATGCCCCTGGCGGAACTACTGGCACACCAGAGGTTCGTCCGTCCCGGTCCGGGCCGGCAATGCGGGCCGGCCGGCCGCGGGGCGCGTAAAGGGGTGTGGATATGGAGAAAGGCCCCGGGAGAACCATGCGGTTCTCGACCGGGGCCTGTCTCTAACGTTGAGTTCGGCGGCGTCC